>CAUJHN010000091.1 GCA_963204825.1 Pseudomonadota bacterium | reverse complement strand
GCATTCAAAGAAATCTCGATTGGACTTTCCATCAAGACGTATTCACTTTCGGGCGGAGATTGGTCTTTCAGGATTATCGCCGGTTTTATTTCATATTGTGCAGAGATTATTTTGGAAAGCTTCTGCATGACATTAAATTTTTCGCGCGCAATAACACGGTCCTGCGCACCGAAGAAACCCATTCTCATCAAATCGCCGTAAAAGTCTTTTTCCTGCTGAAACAACGCAAAGTCATTTTGCATTTTTTCAACTTCGGTTTTTTTTGTCTCGAGCTCGGATTTCGTTGCTTGCAGATCGGCCTGCGCGCTTACCGTCTGAGGGCGAAACAAAAAGTAACTGGTACCAGCGAGAACACACAAAAGCCCCGTCAGGCAGACAAGAGTAACGGTTCTTTTATAACCAATCTTCGCGATCATAGCATCGTTCCTTTGATCATGATCTGCGCTTCATAATCTTCTTTTTCCCCATTTACCTTCTTATTGCTGGTGGCTTCCCCGACAAAATTTCCAGTGTAGGTTAAATCGGCAACCTGCTTGATGATGATGACTTCATAGTTCGGCAGGTTTTGCATTAGGCGCTTTTGGAAATCGACGACCTTTTGGACACCGACTTCAGGCGCAAGGCGTGAGGGGAATTTTATGCTCAGCACCAATCCGAACTGCGTCGGCTTTATCTTTCCGTTTTCATCCAGCTCTGGCTCTGCAGACTCTTCATCCCCTTGCAACCTGCTTTCGAAGGTTTGGGGCGCGGCATATGGCTTTATTTCCATGGAAGCGATGTGGATATCCGTTCCCAATGCGCGGCCGACCATATCCAGGACAGGCAAAGGCTTCATCGCCTTTTTTTCAAGCCTGTCGTACACATCCGTGGAACTTTCCACGAGCAGGTAATCCGCGCCGGTAGAATTCTTACGCGCGGTTTCTTCTTCATGCTTCTGTGTAATCTCTGCTAACTGTTCCTTTGCTACGGACAATTCACTCCGCGCGGAGGACCAGGAACTGAAAGTTGTATAAGCATCGTAGGCAAAATAGCAGCAGCCAGCGAATAAAAGCACAGAAGCAGCCATCGCTATGTTTGCCGGGCCGGAAATATCTTCCAGTTCCGTCGCCTGTAACGGCAGAGCCAAAGCCGATTTTTTCGCAGCCCAAGCTATATGTAACGGATCGGCATAGCGTTGGCTATCCAGCTTCCCAACGGACAATCCGAGCAGGTTCGCAGCTTCCATAGCTGTCAGAACGTTCAAGTTGCAGTCAAAATCGACCCGGGATACAATTTTATCGGCAACCGCGTTATTCGCAATGATGACAACATCGAGGCCATCACGCGGATCGAAGCCAAAACGCGAAAGATAGCTCATCGTGCCTTTCAGCTCGTTCACCGTTTCCGTAGCCCAAAGATCGCCGTCCTGGTCGCTGTCCAAAAAAGGAGTGAGGCGGGTTAGGGCAAGCTCACCGTTTTTAGTCACAATTTGGCGAAGGCCACCGCCATGGTGCTGACCAACAAAGACTGTCCAAACGGCGCCGCCATCCGAAGCTTTGGATATTTTTTTAGATAGCGCATGCACCATCGAAGACGATTCGACAGGAAGAAGGCAAAACCCGCTGATATTTTTGTAGGATTTTTTAACCCCCGTCAGGGTCTTCTTGATATTTTCCGACGATGGAACTGCCGCAAAAAGATAGATATCGCCCGGAACTTCTTCACCATCCCGGGGAACAGGCTTTTCTTTCAGCTTGATCGCCGACCGAATGGGATAAGCGGGGAATGCGGCCGACACACGGTGCTTGATGACGTTCGCCTTATCAAAGCTGCCGACCTTGGGGATACGTTCCTTGCGATAGTGCTGCTCAACCATATCGTTGAGAATCAGGATTGATGAAGCCTTACTCTTCTTAATGCGCTCAACCAGAGCTTCAGGAAAGTCATCCGTTTCCCACGGCAGGGAATCAACAAGCTTTACCTTGTTCCCCGCGGTATCAAAAACGCTGAGCCCTTCATCGGTGAGAAGCAGCACGCATCTCGATGGAGACAAAATAGACATACTAAGGGGTTGCTCACGCTAAAATTGTAAATTGCCCAGATTGTTGTAGATCGGACCAAAAACGCCGGCCGCAATCCACAGAATCATAATTCCAAGCACAATGGTAAGTGAAGGTTCAATCATTGCAATAAGTTTTTGAACCTCCTCATCCACATCGGATGTATAGAATTCTGAAACCTGATCCAGAACGAGGGTCAGGTTACCAGAATCCTCCCCAACCTTAAGCATGCGAACAACCATACTCGGGAATTCCCCGCTTCCGTTGAACGCCTCAGAAAGAGGGCTTCCATTTTTGATAAGAACCTGAATCCCCTCCAGAGCTTCCAGCATGGCCCGATTGCCTACCGTATCGCTTGCCGCCTTGATAGCGGCCAGAATCATAAGGCCAGACGCATAGAGAGAGCCGAAGGTCTGACAAAATCTCGCAATATTGATCTTCCGTATCAAAGATCCCATCACAGGCAAGCCGAGAAGAATCCTATCTATTTCGAAAGCAACCTTTTCCGACGTCTTTCGAAGCACCAAGATAGATGTGATCAATATGATCGGCGTTGCGAGCACAGCCCACCAGTATTCCACGAAAAAATCGGACGTCGCCATAAGGGAAACCGTAACAAACGGCAATTCCATGTCCATCGCCTTGATAAAGCCTACGATCTGTGGAACGACAACGCCCATCATGACAGAGATCGCACCGACAACAACGATCATCAAGATCATCGGGTATCTCGTTGCCTTCCGCACGCGGGTTTGCATGGCGTCGACCCATTTCAGGTATTTTATGAGCTGTTGATAGCTTTGGCTCATTTTACCTGTCGCTTCGCCTGAAGATATCAGGGAGATATACAGGTTCGGGAATATTTTGGGATGCTTCGCCATCGCTTCTGACAGCTTGCTACCATCCGAAACATCGCGGTATATCTCAGAAATCGTATCACGCAGCACCGAATTGTCTGTGGTATCGCGAATATCCGCGAGGGAATCCAGAAGCGGCACCGCAGCAGTCTCCATTTGATCAAGGTGAAGAAAAATTCCGATCAAGTCGCGAATCTTCACTTTTTGCATAAAACGCGCCTTGGAGCTTTTCTTCGAAAGCGCCGTATAACTTATAAGATCAAGCCCCGCTGACTGGAGCTGGTTATAGAGATCGTTTTGATTCACAGCCCCGAGGACGCCACGAACTGGCCGCCCCTGCTTGTTAACCGCTCTATATTTATATTTTTCCATGATTTTAAACTTGCCTACTTATGTACTGAGACGACTTTCGCCAAGGCCTCGATTGTTGTTACCCCATCAAGGATCTTCAGAATGCCATCATCACGCATGGATTTGAAGCCCTTTTGCATTGCAGCGTTCTTTAAGTCGATTCGCGTGCCTCCGCGTGCAACGATTTCATCAAGATCTTCGTCAAACAACAGAATTTCCGCCACGGCCACCCTACCCTTATATCCGATGCCGTTGCAAGATTCGCAGCCGCCCTTCTTTGCGCGGCAGAGCTGCGGCGGGTTTGAAGAATCCACTTCGAGAATTTCACATTCTTCCTGCGTGGCCGTATATGTTTCCTTGCAATGAGGACAAAGTGTTCTTAAGAGACGCTGCGCGAAGATAGCGACAATGTTTCCCGCAATCATTCCCGGCACCATCCCCAAGTCATAAAGACGCGGCAAAGCGGCAAAAGAATCGTTCGTGTGCAATGTCGTATACACCTGGTGCCCCGTCATCGCCGCTTGAAGCGCCATTTGCCCTGTAACGCCATCCCGGATCTCCCCGATAAAGATAACGTTCGGGTCCTGACGCAGAAGCGCCCGGATACCATCCGCAAATTCAAGAACGCCTTCCTTGACCGCCGTCTGGCGAATCATGGGCAGAGAATATTCCACCGGGTCCTCGAGTGTCTGGATGTTGACATCAACGGTATTGATTTCGTTCAACATGGAATAAAGCGATGTCGTCTTACCGGACCCCGTCGGGCCGGTAACGATGATGATCCCTTCAGGCTTGGCCTGCGCCCGCGCGATTTTCTTTAAGTTTTCCTCGCTGAAACCAAGAGACTTCAGCGCCTTGATGCTTCCGCTCTTATCGAGAACACGCATAACGATGTTTTCGCCGTGCACCGTCGGCAAGGAGGATACACGAAAATCGACTTCCTTCCCGCCCACAAACATATTTATACGTCCGTCTTGCGGGGCGATCTTGTCGGCGATATTCAATTCCGCCATGATTTTGATACGCTGCGCTATGGCATTCCAGTGCTGCTTGTGCAGAATTTGGGCCGTGAACAAATCGCCGTCCAACCGGTAACGAAGACGCACGAAGTTTTCTTCCGGTTCAAAGTGAAGGTCGGATGCCTTTATTTTAACGGCTTCGGATATCAGCGCATTAACAAGGCGCACGATCGGATGCGAAAATGCGTCTTCGCCGGAAAGGGTGGTAACATCCACTTCCTGGCTTCCGGATTTTTCCAGCTCTTTTAAGATGTCGCTGACCTTGCTGGAATGCCCATAAGCCGCGTCTATGGCTTCCGCAAGGACGGATGGCGTCGTAACCATAGGCTGGACGCTGATTCCTTTGGGCAAATAGCGGCGCAGCATGTCCAGCGCGACAACATCGTACGGGTCCGCCATCGCGACCTTGGCGATATTGCCCATAAGGGAAACAGGCAGAACCTGATGCTTAACGGCGATTTTCTTTTCTATGAGCGCCAGCGCTCCGCCATCGATCACGGTGGATTTCGGATTGAAGACTTCAAATCCAGACGCTTCCGCAAGGAACGTGCTTAGAATTTCGGGCGTGATGAACCCTAGAGAAACAAGCACCTCGCCAAGCATTTTACCGGAAATTTTCTTTTCGTGCAGGGCGACATTCAACTGATCGACGGTGATAATGCCCGTGGACACAAGGCGGTCCCCGATACGCATTTTATGTCCTATGTCATCGCCCTTTGTCTGCTGGAGCTTTCGCTTTTCCGCTGGGACAAGCTCACGGCTGTTGGATTCCGGCGCAGGGGCAAACTCAACTTCTTCGTTCATGGGAGAAGAAGACTGGTCTTTATTATCCTTATTATCTTTTGCAGGCGCGGGCCTTGGCTCATCCTCGTCCACGAAGGAAAGGCCGCTGATGTTCACATCGCCGGTTTCACCTTCGATAACAAGACCGCTGTCTTTTGAGCCAGACGTTGATTTATGCATGTTACTTAAAGCCCTAAGTTCAAAGTCGCAGAAATACGCTTTCGGGGCCTGTGCGCGCCCCTATATCCACTGTTACATGGAATTGGTTAATAAAAGCAAAACAAGATTGTATTACCTTTAGAATCCTAGCATAGCTAAGCCTATGATTTCAAAAAACTATCTTTGAATATTAAGAATAGCTGAACTTGATCGGCAGGAATCGCTGAAATCTCCCGGAAATGACCTTCCGGGATCCTTGCTTACCTAAATTATCATAGCCCGTAGCCGCCCCTGCGACGTTGTTGCTGCAGTTGAGCTGGCGTTTGAATACCCAGCGCAGTGGCTATTAATGTCGGAGCCGCCTCTACAAGCGATTGCGTCGCTCCCAGCGTATTCCCCCGTGAAAGGTCCCCGTACATGCCTGCAGCCGCTGTGAATATTCTCGAAAGATGCATTTGCGCCTCAATTTGTTGTCATAATAAATAATACAACAACGCCACCCCCTTTTGCAAATCAGAAAAAATAATATTTTTCAATATGTTAACCAAAATCAAGATACCCGAAATGCAGGGCGCAAATTTGCCAGCAGCGACGGGAGGAGAACAGATTGAGGGGAAAAATGGCGCGCCCGAAGAGATTCGAACTCCTAACCTCCTGATCCGTAGTCAGGTGCTCTATCCAATTGAGCTACGGGCGCATGCCTTCCGTGGAAGACGGACGGACCATATAACATGCCCCTTAAGGTTTGCAAGCCATAACTTTATCCCCAAGAGTGGGAAAGTTTTTGTGAATGTTTTTGAGGGCCTTAGGTCTTGCACTTGACTTGGAGCGGAGATTCAGGCGATTTAAAGTCTCCGGCAGCAAGCATGACTGGCATTTGCCTTTTTAGTCATTGGAAAAAACCATGAAGATCAAGATGTTTAACACCTCCAAACTCCTACTTACTTTCGTTGCGGGAGGAATCTCGGCAGCGATGCTCATGGCTCCCGGAACAGCAGAGGCACAGATCGATATGAATCAGCGTCCTTCGCTGGTGATTACCAACAAACCGCTGCCCGGCAATGAAACGCCGTCTTCACCCGTTTACAATGTGCCGGCCAGAGTGCCCGATATTACGGCGGCGCAGGTCACGGGGAGCGCCTATTTTCAGCCGACGCAGACAATCGTCGCTCAAAAAGTCGGCGAATTAAAATCCGACCTGTTTGCCCTGCAGGGCCGCGTGAACAATCTATCGACGCAATTGAACAACCTGCAAGAGCGCAGCCAGGCGATGTCCGCCGAATACAATGCAAGCGTCGCGACCATCAACACACAATTGCAAAGCGGCACGACGCCGGGCAACCCGCGTCTCGTTCAAAAGCTTTCAATCGCCCAGGGGAATCTTGACCGCCTGTCACAGAATGTTGCCGACCTCAACGGCATGGCCGTCGAAGCCGCAAATGCTGCGTCTATGGGTTCCTTCCTGCTTGAAGCATGCCGCTCCGCTTATGGCCTCTCAGGCGCCGTTGAAGAAGATCACGCGGCCCTGGCCCAGGTGGAAGATCAGGTGAACAATACGATTGTGACCATTGATCGTATACTGAATCAACTGAATGACGACATAACGCGCACCGCCGCCTACTTAAGTTCTGAACGCAACAACCTGCGCACGCTTTCACTGGCCGTGACCAACGGCGATTACTATGGGCGCTCGCTCGCAGCCTACCCGTTTTCCAGCGCGCCGCCCAGCACATTGATGCAACCGGCAAGCATCAGCAGTACAAGCCCGAATGCCGTCTCGGCCATGCCGCTTCCTGCGGCTGTACCTTCCGCACGTCCGCTGGTTAAAATCAAATTCGACCAGCCGAATGTCGATTA
>CAUJHN010000090.1 GCA_963204825.1 Pseudomonadota bacterium | reverse complement strand
GATGGGTGAATATTTCCGCGACAACGGCCAGCATGGTTTGATCGTATATGACGATCTGTCCAAACAGGCTGTTGCGTACCGCCAGATGTCCTTGCTTCTGCGTCGTCCTCCGGGCCGCGAAGCGTATCCGGGCGACGTGTTCTACATTCACTCCCGTCTGCTGGAGCGCGCCTGCAAAGTCAACGACGACCTCGGCGCAGGTTCCTTGACGGCTTTGCCGATCATTGAAACGCAGGCAGGGGACGTTTCTGCGTATATTCCGACGAACGTGATTTCGATCACGGATGGTCAGATATTTTTGGAAACAGGTCTGTTCTTTAAAGGTATTCGTCCTGCGATCAACGTTGGTCTGTCCGTTTCCCGCGTGGGTTCCGCGGCACAGATCAAGGCGATGAAACAGGTTGCAGGCTCCATCAAACTCGAACTCGCACAGTTCCGTGAAATGGAAGCCTTCGCGCAGTTCGCCTCCGACCTCGATGCTTCCACGCAAAAACTGCTGGCACGTGGTGCTCGCCTAACGCAGCTGCTGAAACAGCCGCAATATTCTCCGCTTCCGGTGGAAGAGCAGGTTTGCGTGATCTACGCCGGTACGAAAGGCTATCTTGACAACGTTGCTGTGAACGAAGTTTCCAACTATGAGCGCATGCTGCTGGATTCTTTGCGTACCAACGGCAAAGATATTCTGGATGGCATCCGTAAAGACCAGAAGATCGACGGCGTTGAAGCGAAGCTGAAAGAGTTCCTCGCGAACTTTTCTGCCAACTATGCTCCTGCGAAAAAAGCGGCTTAATTTCTAAAAACTGGATAAAGAATGCCAAGTTTAAAGGACTATAGAAACCGCATCGCTTCCGTTAAATCGACACGTAAAATTACGTCGGCGATGAAGATGGTTGCGGCGTCGAAACTGAAAAAGGCGCAGGACAAGGCCGAAGCATCGCAACCATATGCGAAAGCGATGGCCGGCATGATGGCGCGTGTTGCCAAAAACGTGATCGTCACGAACGCTTCGCCGAAGCTTCTGGCCGGAACGGGCAGGGAGGACACGCATCTTCTGATTGTCGTTACGTCGGATCGTGGTCTTGCTGGCGGTTTCAACGGAAACCTTGTGCGTCTGGCGCGTCAGGAAATCCGTCGCCTCGTTTCCGAAGGCAAAACGGTGAAGGTTGTCACCGTGGGGCGTAAGGCGCGCGACCTTTTAAAACGGGATCAGAACGATAAAATCGTTCACAGCTTCACCAATCTCGGCGGCGGTAAATCACTGGCTTTCTCCGATGCGGATGAAGTCACGCAATTCGTGCTGGCGCAATTCGAAGCCGGTGAATTCGACGTCGCGACCCTGATCTACAACAAGTTTGTCTCCGTACTGACGCAAAAGCCGAGCGTGCAGCAGATCATTCCATTTAAGGCGGAAGAACCGTCCGCGAACGACAATAAGAAGAAGGAAGAACCGAAAGAGGAATTATCCTCTCCATACTCCTTTGAGCCGAACGAAGAAGAAATGCTCGCGTTGTTATTGCCGAAAAATCTCGGCGTGCAGGTGTTCCGTGCATTGCTGGATTCCGCCGCCGGTGAACAGGCCGCGCGTATGACGGCGATGGACAACGCAACCCGCAACGCCGGCGACATGATCAAAAAACTGACAATCCAGTACAACCGGGCGCGTCAGGCTTACATTACAAAAGAACTTATCGAAATCATTTCCGGCGCAGAGGCCGTGTAACAAGTTAAAGAAGGAAGAAGAAAAATGGCAAAAGGATATATTCAACAGGTTCTAGGCGCGGTTATCGACGTGACGTTCCCGGAAGGCAATGTGCCGCCGATCTTGAACGCGTTGACGACGGTTAACGACAATAAGCCGCTGGTTCTTGAAGTTGCGCAGCACCTTGGCGAAAACACAGTTCGCACCATCGCGATGGACTCTACGGACGGTCTTGTTCGCGGCGCGGAAGTGACCGACACAGGCGCGGCGATTTCTGTTCCTGTCGGCCCGGAAACGCTGGGACGCATCATGGACGTTATCGGCCAGCCGATCGATGAACGTGGTCCAGTCAAAGCCAAAAAGACCTATCCGATCCACCGCGATGCGCCTGCATTTATTGATCAGTCTTCCGAAGCGGAACAGCTGGTTACGGGGATTAAAGTTATTGACCTTCTCTGCCCGTACCTGAAAGGCGGTAAGATTGGTCTGTTCGGTGGCGCCGGGGTCGGTAAAACCGTTACCATTCAGGAATTGATCAACAACATTGCAAAGGCGCACGGCGGGGTGTCCGTTTTCGCGGGCGTTGGAGAGCGTACCCGTGAAGGAAACGACCTCTACCACGAAATGATGGACGCCGGCGTTATCAAGCTAGACGGCGTTTCCAAGGTTGCGCTGGTTTACGGTCAGATGAACGAACCGCCGGGGGCCCGTGCGCGTGTTGCTCTCTCTGGTCTTTCCATGGCCGAATATTTCCGCGACGAAGAAGGGCAGGACGTTCTGTTCTTCATGGACAACGTGTTCCGTTTCACGCAGGCCGGCGCCGAAGTGTCCGCTCTGCTGGGCCGTATTCCATCCGCCGTGGGTTACCAGCCCACGCTGGCGACCGACATGGGTGCGCTGCAGGAACGCATTACCTCCACGAACAAAGGATCGATTACATCCGTTCAGGCCGTTTACGTCCCTGCCGACGACTTGACCGACCCTGCGCCGGCCACGACGTTCGCGCACTTGGACGCAACCACCGTTCTGTCACGTCAGATTGCCGAGCTTGGCATTTATCCGGCCGTTGACCCGCTGGATTCCACATCTCGAATTCTCGACCCGCGCGTTGTTGGTGATGAGCACTATAAATGCGCCGCCGATGTCCAAAAGACTCTGCAACAATACAAGGCGCTGCAGGACATCATCGCTATCTTGGGGATGGACGAACTTTCTGAAGAAGACAAGCTGGTTGTCGCACGTGCGCGTAAGATCCAGCGCTTCCTCTCGCAGCCGTTCCACGTCGCCGAAGTCTTCACAGGCTCGCCCGGCGTGTTCGTTGAACTCGCCGACACGATCAAGGGTTTCCGCGCGATCGTCGATGGCAAATACGACCACCTGCCCGAAAGTGCCTTCTACATGGTAGGCACAATTGAACAGGCCGAAGCGAAAGCAAAGAAAATGGCGGCTGAGGCGGCATAATGTTGCGACTGGTCCCATTGTTGTTCCTGATGGCTATGGCGCCTCTTTCCGCTTGCGCGGAAGAAGCAGCGCCCGGCAAAGTTCAGGAAACATTCGGTCCAAATTGCGTTGTGGCGTCTGAGTGCGGCGATCTTTTGTATATAAATTGCAACAGTGAGACGGACGGACCGGCTTACTACGTGAAAAAGGACGGCCTTGAAGTCGTCATGAAATGCGGCGGGCTGTGTATGTCGCCGTATAAAACGGACGATAAAACGCAATGTACGGCTTGTCCTCCGGCGGAATGGACATGTGGCAGGTAGAAAAATATGAGCATGAATCTTTTTAATTTTGAATTGGTTTCCCCGGATAAAGTTCTGGTATCCGAACCCGCATGGCAGGTCGTCATTCCGGGGGAAGAGGGGTATTTCGGCGTGCGCGCCGGTCACATGTCGTTGATCGCCGCCGTGCGTCCCGGCGTGGTCGAAGTCTTTATGAAGGAAGGCGATGCGCCGAAGAAAATATTCATTGCGGGCGGTTTTGCCGATGTGACGGCAACGAACTGCACGCTGCTGGCGGAACAGGCCGTGAATGTATCGGACCTCGATGCCGTGCAAATAGAACAGGACATCGCAAATATCAACGAAGACCTGAAAACGGCCTCTGATATGACCGAAAAAACGATCCTGCATAAAAAACTGCAACTCGCTTCGATCAAGCTTCTAGCTGCTAAAGCGGCTTAATCTCATGGCCTCCTCGCAATGGCTGGTTAAGGCAAAAGAATAACCGGCCTTAACCCCCAAAAACTGTTCGTCAGATAAATTTTATCCGCAGCGCGCAGCCGTTCCTCGGAAATGTGGCCTTCCTTCGCATTGCGCTCTTGCAAAATATTTGCCCGTGTAATGCCTGCCAGGACGCCGTCAACCAATGGCGGCGTGATCAAAACGCCGCGCTCTTCGATAAAAATATTGCTGGTCGAACCGCAGGCGATAAACCCGTTCGTGTTTGTGATGATCGCATCATCCGCGCCGTATTCTGCCGCCACGCGCCGCGCGGCGAAAGAACGCGTATAATCCGTGCGCTTGCAATTTTCCAACACGCATCCCGCAATACGCGGAAAATCCTTTACCACCGCGCATTTTAACGGCGGCAATTCTTCCGGAGTACCGCTTTGGCCGACGCTGACGATTACGGAGGGCATCTCCGACACGCCAAGCGGTCTGTCCGCAATGCCGCCTGTCACGACGGTTTTTACCCGCGCATATCCCTTCATCAACTGGTTCTGGGAAAGCAGGGGAAGCCAAGCCTCAGTCATTTGCGAAAAAACAGGGATCCAGGACTCTCCAATGCCCAAAACGACCCATGCATCATGGATCAGCCTGTTATAATGCGCCATCGGGTCAATAAGAACGCCGTCTTTCGCCAGCATGGAATCAAATACGGCAAGCCCGTTTGAAAACCCGCCGTCATTGTGAAATACCTGCGCGGCTGTACCGTCTGCAAACCGCCCGTCCTTCCAAATTACGCTCATGCCGCTCCCCTTAACCGCCCGTTCCAATCATCTGCTATCATGATGAAATTGCGCAAGATATCAATCCCGTGATCGGTGAGGCAGCTTTCCGGGTGAAACTGGATGCCAAAGACGGGGTACGTCTTGTGCCGAACCGCCATCACGATTCGGTCGTCTTCCGTCTGCGCAGTGATTTCCAGCGGTACTTTTGCCGGCACATGAATGACCAGAGAATGGTAACGTCCGGCACGTAACGCGTTCGGAAGCCCCATGAAAATCCCTTCGGCATTATGTTCTATCAGGCTTGCGCGGCCGTGCACGGGTTCCGGTGCGCGAATGACCTGCGCACCATATACTTCACCGATGCATTGATGCCCAAGGCAAACGCCGAGTATGGGGATGCGCGCTCCAAACCGGCGGATGATTTCATTGCTAAGCCCTGCTTCATGCGGCGTGCAGGGGCCGGGGGAAATAATGATCGCATCTGGTGGATCGATGGCGATCGCGTCCATGTCCACCGCATCATTGCGCACAACCATCCTTTCCCGGCCCAGCATCCCGATATGCCGGGCGAGGTTGTAAACGAAGGAATCGTAATTATCTACGAGGAGGATCATGCGGACTTCCTCATTTTTGCAGGCAAAAAGCTTTCAAAAATCTTTTCGGCTTTGGTTAGAGTCTCTTCCAGTTCGGTTTGAGGATCGGATTTTGCCGTGATCCCGCCGCCCGTCTGCAGGTGTACTTTGTTTCCTTCATATACAAGCGTTCGTATGGTTATGGCCATATCCATCGTCCCATCGAATCCTATATATCCAATCGCTCCGCAGTAGGCGCCGCGCCTGTGCGGCTCCATTTCATCGATAATTTCCATCGCGCGGATTTTCGGTGCGCCGGTGATGGATCCGCCAGGGAAGCAGGCCTTGAGTGCCTCCAGCGGCCCCACATCTCCACGCAATTTTCCATGTATGACGGATACTAGATGATACAGGCCTTCAAAGCCTTCAATGCTGCAAAGCGTATCAACAACAACGGAATGATCTTCGCAAACCTTGGACAGGTCGTTGCGCAGTAGATCGACGATCATAATATTTTCCGCTCTGTCTTTTTCACTTTCTGCCAAGGCGCGATCATTGATATTTGTGCCTTTGATTGGCCGTGTTTCAATGGATTTTCCGCGTACCTCTAAAAAGCGTTCTGGGGAGCAGGAGGAAATTTTAACGAATCCAAAATTCATATAGGCGCCGTACGGCGCTGTGTTGACATCGCGCAAATGTGCATAATGTGCGAAAGGATCAAAATCGTCCGGAAGATCGGCGGTAAAACGGCGCGACAAATTGGCCTGAAAGATGTCACCGGCATAGATATACTCAACAACTCTTGCGATATCGGATTTAAACTCATCCGCCGTACGCTGCGTTCGCCATTGCAGATCGACCGGTAAAAATGAACAAGCCCTTTTTAGTAAAAGAATCTTTTCTATCGCATTTTTTTCATGCAAAGCCTCTTCCTCCTTTTCTGCATGAATCAAAAGATATGCGCGGTCCTGCGCGTGATCGAAGGCGATCACCTTATCGTAAAGACCAAAGCATAAATCCGGATGATTATGGGGGGCGCTTTGTGTCGGCAATTTCTCGATGGTCCGCGCAAGATCATATCCGAAATATCCTGCTGCGCCTCCTTGAAATGGTGGAAGGTCTTCGCGCGTTCTTATGTTTTCCCCCCAAAGGGCAAGACGTTCGCGTACCACGCGGAACGGATCCGCGGCATAGGTGGATTTTACGCCGCCGCTTTCGACCGTCACGCTCGTGCCTGTTGCCTCGATGGTTTCAAACGGCGACCAGAGGATATAGGAATACCGGCTAAGGTTATGGCCTTCGCGGTTGCTGTCGAGGAAGAGGGAATAGGGCAGGTCCGCCAGTGGCGCAAAACTTTCCAACGGGCCGGGTCTTTGCCAGTCATACACAAAAAGGCGCTTTCTGGTTCCCCAGTCTTGCATGCCGCCTTATCGCCCGTTTCTGGGCCTCAGGCAAGGAATTTCTTGATTTCAGAGGCTGCTTCGGCCAGCCCCACTTTCTGCACCTCAACCCCTTCCGGAAAGGCCCCGTAAAGGCGGGACGGGAGCATGGAATCCAGCATCACGAATACCCCTTTATCGTCCGCCCGGCGGATAAGGCGGCCAAAGGCCTGCTTGAGTTTTAGGCGCGTGATACGTTCATCATACTGCTTCTTGCCAAAGGCCTCGCGGCGGGCGCGGTGGAGAATGGTCGGGCGGGGCCAGGGCACGCGGTCGAAGACAATGAGGCGCAGGGAATCCCCCGGCACGTCGACTCCGTCCCGTACCGCATCCGTGCCGAGCAGGCAGGCATTCACATCGTCCCGGAAGATATCGACAAGGGTGCCGTTGTCGATCGCGTCCACATGCTGCGCGTATAAATGCAATCCCTTGTCTTCCAGCTTCGGCGCGATCTTATCATGTACGGCGCGAAGGCGCTGAATAGCGGTGAAAAGACCCAGCGCGCCGCCGCCGCTTGCAGCGAACAAAGTTTCATAAGCGCTGGCGACCTGCGATAAATCATCTTTGCGCACATCGTTGATAATGAAAACTTTCGTCCTTGCGGCATAATCAAAAGGTGATTCCAGTTTTACTTCGTGAATATAGGGCGTCAGGTGCGATAAGCCGGACAGGTTCCGCGCAACGCGCCAGTTTTCTTCATCGTTTTCCGTCGCGTCGCGTAATGTGGCGGATGTCACGGTCATGCCATGCGCATGCGGACGCATACTGGCGGCGAAGGGCACCATTGGATCAATCCAATGACGGTATAACCCCACGTCGTAGGCGCGGCCTTCAATCCGTTCTATTTCCATCCAGTCGATGAACTGTTCTTCCTTTTGCGCTTCTTTCAATGTTTCCAGCATGCGGATCCATCCGGAAATCATCAAGCTTTTCAATCCCAGCGACGTAATCATCGCGTCCATTTTGCGCCGCAGATCCGCATCCAGCGTATCCACCTGATCGTTCAGCTTCTTGCGAAGCCCGTTCGCAAGATCCGTTATGGGTTTGTATAGATCTTCCAGCGATTTTCTGGCGGCCATAGCAAGCGGCAGAATATCCTCCGATAAAGGCTGCGTGTCCGTTTCAAGCGAATAGGGGCCGTCACGGCCATCCGCGCGGGCGTAGACCTGCTTGTACACGCCATGGATAAAAT
Organism: Pseudomonadota bacterium; assembly: GCA_963204825.1. Lineage (GTDB taxonomy): Bacteria > Pseudomonadota > Alphaproteobacteria > Micavibrionales > Micavibrionaceae > Micavibrio_A. The sequence goes on along the minus strand of CAUJHN010000090.1, from coordinate 5,275 downwards.
GTTCGATCGGGCCTCTGGGTTCTGCGTCTTTCAATCGTGCGGCCCAGCCTTCGGATGTTAAATCGCGACTGGCTTCGATAATGTCCTGCAAGGTCTTTTCAAGCTTGTCGTCGCCGGCGACGCAATCTTCGGCACGGCGCTTCAGACCGCGCGCGCGGCTTTTTCCGCCGCCTTCGTTTCCGCGCAGCCACCGGCGCAGCTCGTAAGTCTCCAGCGCCGTCAAATGTCCCGCATAGGCTGAATCCGCGGCGTCGAACAAATGATGCCCTTCATCGAAAATATAATGGCGGGGAAGGTCGGTGTCCGCGCCGCTGTCCGCCGTTTGAATCATGACGAGGGCATGGTTTGCGACGACTAGTTCCGCATGCCGCGCCTTGCGGACGGATTTTTCCACGAAACAACGGTGATAATGATCGCACGCGGAATAAATGCATTCGCCGCGGCGGTCGGCGAGCCCGATTGTATAGGCATTCCCTAACAATCCAGACAGCCACCCCGGGAAATCCCCACCCGACAAATCCCCATCCTTTGTTGCCGCGGCCCATCGCGCCATGATGCCGGATGCAATTGCTTGATTCACGTTTTTTGCAAGCGCCGCACCCGCGCAGGCGTCTTCAAGGTTTAAAAGGCAGAGGTAATTTTCCCGCCCCTTGCGCACCGCGACTTTCGCATCCTTTAAATCCGGAGAAGGATAAATCCGGCTTAGTTCCTGATTGATCTGCCGCTGCAGATTTTTGGTGTAGGTGGAGATCCACACCGTACCTTTGTTCTTGTCCGCCCAAAGATTGGCAGGCGCGAGATAGCCGAGCGTTTTTCCGACGCCCGTTCCGGCTTCTATCAAGACGCCCTGCGAATGCCCGTCGGCGGAAGGCGGAACGAACATGGCTGTTACCGCGCTGGTATATTCCATCTGCGCGGAACGCTGTTCGGAATTGGCGCTTAAAACTTCGGAAAGCCGTGTCCGTGCTTCTTCCCCTGTTACGGGATGGTGGGACGATGGCGGGGGCGGCGCTTCTTCCGCCCATTCCGGCAGGGATTTCCAGACATTCAAATCCGCCTTCGAAATCACGATATCTTTTTCATCGTATTGCTGGCCGAACGCCGCAAAGATATAAGAGGTCCATTCCCATCCTTGTCCATTGCGTCCCATCACGCCCGCGATCTTGATCGGGTCCGCCCGTCCGCGCCATGGATCCTGTCTTATGTCGGACAGCAACGCCGCCGTAATTTCCATCAGGGCATAGGGGTAATCTTCCGCGCTTTCGGGTATGGAAACGCCGATCGCTTTCGCCAACCCAACAGGCGTAGGTACGGTGAATTTTGCAGGGTGTACGAAGGCGAAGAGTTCCAAAACATCGAATGCCTGCATGGATTCAAGGCCCAGCCTTTTGCAGGTATAGGGCGCATGACAGACGAGCGCAGGTTTGCCGTGGATCGCCCGCTTTGCCGCCTCATGTGAAAGACGGGAAACTTCGCCGTCCGTGCTTAAAATAAACGCCTCGCGCGCATTCGCATAAACCGCCGGAATTTTCGGGAGTTTAACGCTGTCTTGTACGGTTCGCACAGGCTGGATGGACATGGGTATGACATAGCATGGCCGCCGGCTTAATCAAAGAAATAGGATGGAAACGCAGGCGGTTTTACCGTTTCAGGACGACCCTGTAAAACACGTAGCGTGCGCCGTCCAGCACGCATCCGGCTTTCACGCCCGCCATGCCAGTTTCCGCGCCTGCGTCGCCATAGGTATCGCCCACTGTATAATCGCCGGTGAAATTATTCCCGGCTATGCCTGTGGCCGCGGGCAGGGAGGAAATGTTGAAGCCGTTTTTCAGTTGTCTGTTGATCTGGTCGCACAGCGACGAACCCAGCCCGTCCGCAGGAAGGGGATCGTTTGTGGCGTTGTTCAGCCAGTAATAAAGATCTTTGCCGGTCGTGCCTATATCCTGGATGGCGCTTACTCCGACGGTGCCTATGGTAAAGGCTGTCAGGTTTCGGTTAATGCCGGCGCCCTTAACGCTGTAAATGTGGCAGGACTCATCTGTGGGCGCATTCGCGTTGTAATCCGTATCGGAAGAATTGAGAACGCCGTTATTGTCTGAATCATACGTAAAGGAAAGCTGGCTTTCGCTGCATCCTCTTGATCGAAGCGTATCGATTGCTGTTTCAATCGTCGCCGCGCTTTGGATCACTTTTGAGGCGGAAATGGAAGCCCTTTCCGTGCTGCCCGTATCATCCGATTGTCCGGACGACCGCATAAGAAGCACGGTGACGCCGCCCAACAGGAAAATGGCGATGAGAATGAAGAAGAGGGCATTACCGCTTATTGTTTTTCTATGCATCAATTTACCTTTAAGATGATACCAATCGTGCACCACGTGTCGCCCGAAGATGCTTTTACCGCCCATATGCGTGCTGTCGTTGGCATGGCAAGGGCTGTAAGAGAGCCGGCCGCCCCCTGTGTGTAAGAATTCGATCCGGCGACGGTATAGCTGCTGGTGGGAACGGATGTAACGGTGCTGTCCGTGGTGCGCGACATGTTCAAGGCCGCAAGGCATATTTTCTGATCTATCCCTGCGAACATAAAGGCGAGATCGTTCGCCGTGGTCCCAAGGCCGGAGCCATCAACATATCTGGCGGAAGCATGACCGCCTTTTATATCGCTGCCGCCGGGTGAGTATGCTGTCGCGGCGTGCTCCGTAAAGGTAACGGGACTTATCTTGCCGCCGGTTGACGTGTAAAGGCCGCAGGCCTCGGTTGTTCCGGCAGGGGCCGTGTCTGCGGCGGAACCGCCTCCCTTTGCGTAATAGGATGTGGAAAAATCAATTTTTAAAGGATCGCATCCACCTATCGTCAATGTATCGAAAGTGGATTTCACCTTGTTAAGATATTCGATGATTTCTGTCGCGGCGAGTTTCGCCTGCTGTTCTGTGAGACCGCTTTCCCCGCTGCGAAATCCTTGTGACATGACAAAACTCAGCGCCGCAAAGAGGCCGATACAGATAAATATCAGAATAAGGACGCTGCCGGATTGGCTGTTCGGGCGTCCCAAGGCTTGATTTTTCATAGGAATTCGGGCCATATAGTCCTTCGCAAATCAATATTTTAGCATAGAAGGTACCCAATGACAGCCCCGAATATCGACCGCACCGCCGCCCAGGAATGCCGCGCATGGCCTTTCGAGGAAGCGCGAAAGGTTCTGGGCAAGATCGGGGGTAAAACGCCCGAGAAGGGCTATGTGCTGTTCCAGACGGGCTACGGCCCGTCGGGCCTCCCGCATATCGGGACGTTCCAGGAAGTGTGCCGCACCACAATGGTCCGTCTGGCGTTCGAGGCGCTATCCGATATTCCAACGAAAATGATCTGTTTTTCCGATGACATGGACGGGCTTCGTAAAGTTCCGGGGAATGTTCCGGGGCAGGAGATGCTGGCGCAGAATATCGGCATGCCGCTGACATCCATTCCCGATCCATTCGGGAAGTATGAGAGCTTCGCGCATCATAACAACGCGAAGCTGCGCGAATTTCTGGATTCCTTCGGGTTTGATTACGAATTCATGTCTTCGACCGAAACGTACAAATCAGGAAAATTCGATGCCGCGCTTTTGAAAATGCTCGGCATGCATGACAAGGTTGTGAAGGCGGTTCTGCCGCTGCTCGGCCCGGAACGCGCGGCGACATATTCTCCATTTCTGCCTATTTCACCGAAAACAGGAAAAGTCCTGCAGGTGCCGATCCTCGAAACGCATCCCGATAAAGGCACGATCGTGTTCGAAGACGAAGACGGCACGAAAACCGAAGTGCCCGTCACGGGCGGGCATGTGAAATGCCAGTGGCGTCCGGACTGGGCGCTGCGCTGGTACGCGCTCGACGTCGATTACGAAATGGCGGGCGAAGATTTGCAGACGGCGGCGGATGTCGCCGGAAAAATCACGGAACTTCTCGGCGGCAAAAAACCGGCTGGGTTCCACTACAAGCTCTTTTTGGATGAACACAACCAGAAGATTTCCAAATCAAAAGGAAATGGCTTGTCGATCGAACAATGGCTGCATTATGCGCCGAATGAATCCCTGGCGTATTATCTGTTCCAGCGCCCGACGTCCGGCAAAAAACTATACTTCGACATCATTCCGAAGGCGGTCGATGAATATATCCAGTTCGTCAAAGCCTTCCCAACGCAGGACGCGAAACAGAAACTGGACAATCCCGCCTGGTATATCCATGGCGGCAATATCCCGAACAGCCAGTACACGCCCGTGTCTTTCGCATTGCTGCTCAATCTTGCGAGTGCTTCAAACGCGCACAATCCATCCGTCATGTGGGGTTTTATCAAGCGGTATAAACCGGATGCGACGCCGGAAAACGCGCCGTTCCTTGCGCGCCTTGTTGAATTTGCCGTGCGGTACTACGAAGACTTCGTTCTTCCGTCAAAACAATACCGCGCGCCGGATGCGCGGGAACGCGCGGCGCTGGAGGATCTCGCCAAACGTCTTGCGACATTGCCCGCGAATGCGGACGGGGAGACGATTCAAACGGAAGTCTTCTCCGCCGGCAAGGAAAACGGGTATGAGAAGGAAGAGCTTCGCAACTGGTTCCAGGCGATTTACGAAGTGCTGATCGGTCAATCGCAAGGACCGCGCTTTGGATCTTTCATCGAACTCTTCGGCATTCAAAACACAATCGATTTAATCAATGAAGGCCTTGCCGGTAAATTCGCGAAGGCCGCGTAAAGGAGAAAAACAATGGCAAAAGAATCTTTGCTCGATCAAGCTATCGAAGCGATTTATGAATCGATTCACAACGACAACGAAGACATCGACAATCGTATAAAGGCTCTAAAATCCGCGCTGGAAGGCGAAGGCAAGAAGGAAGCCGTGTTCAAGGCCGACCGTCTCGCCATGAACAACCGCCAGGGCCGCAAGATGATGCAAACCTACTTCAAGAAACGCGGCGTGGCCGTGGTGTTTGATAAGGGTGAATAAGAGCGGGCTAAAATGTTAAGCCGTAATCGCAAACAAATATTTTCCGTGTTTTGCCGTTACGGCTGAGCACATAAGAGCGCCGCATGGCAGAAAGCCTCGCATAATCTATCCCATCCGGAAGAATTGTTTGGCTGTTTCTACGGGCTCTACAAAGCATTTCTTCCGTTAAGCCTGTTGCTCCGAATGTGTTCTTGTACATAGGAACTATAGATAGAGAATATATCAGACTATGTAAATTATTTTTTTGATCGTAAACCTAATGGCGAGTAAAAGGCGATTAATAATCAAAATCGATAA
>CAUJHN010000089.1 GCA_963204825.1 Pseudomonadota bacterium | reverse complement strand
GTCGGCTTCGTACGCGCCATCCAGAAGCTTTCTGAAATTTTCAAAACCTATTGCCATGCAGATGGACAGGCCGATGGCGGACCAGAGAGAATAACGCCCGCCGACCCAATCGCGGAATTCGAATATGTTGTTTTCTGAAATGCTGAAATCTTTAACGGCGGCGGCGTTCGTGGACAGGGCGCAGAAATGTTTTGCAACGCAGCTTGCATCGCCCAGTTTTTCGATCATCCATTTTTTGGCGGTGTGGGCGTTCGCCATGGTTTCCTGCGTTGTGAAAGTCTTGGACGCTATAATGAAAAGCGTTGCTTCTGCATCGATGTTTTTAAGGGTTTCCGCGATATGTGTCCCGTCGACATTGGATACGAAATGCATGGAGATATGTGGCGCTTGGTACGGCTTTAACGCCTCGCAGACCATGTAGGGGCCGAGGTCCGACCCGCCTATGCCGATATTGACGATATGCCGGATCTGCTTGCCTGTATGCCCTTTCCATGCCCCTGAGCGAACATCGTCGGAAAATCGCTTCATTTTATCCAGAACGGCATAGACGAAAGGCATGACGTCTTCGCCATCTGTCTTGACGCCGGCGTCCTTGGGAGCGCGCAGGGCCGTGTGCAGAACGGCGCGGCCTTCGGTTGTGTTGATTTTTTCGCCGGCAAACATTTTGTCACGCCAGGATTCGACGTTGCAGGCTCTGGCAAGCGCGGTCAGATGCTTCACCGTTTCCTTTGTGATGCGGTTTTTGGAATAATCAAAGAGCAGGCCGGGAAGCTTGATCGAGAAATCATCAGAGCGCCGCGCATCGGATTCGAACATCGCTCGCATAGTCTTTGATTCAAGGGTTTTTTTGTGCGCAGAAAGATCCACCCATTCCGGCTTTCTGGTTGGATTATTGGACATTCGGTAACTCTTTCACAATTTCTGCATTCGGTATATTGGCTGGCTGGCCTACGAGCGCCGTCACCATGTTTTCAGGGATCAGCACGCGTTTGGCGACGCGCTGGATATCGTCCGCCGTCACAGCCCGGATGGAAGCGGTGTAGTGGTCCAGGTAGTCGATCGGCAGATCGCCCATGCGCAGGCCAAGAACCGTTTCCGCTATATCGTCCGTCGATGTCAGTGTCAGCGGGATCGAGCCTGTAATATAAGATTTCGCATCGGCCAATTCCTTATCGCTGACTTTTTCATTTTGCAGGCGGATCATCTGCGCCTTGATGATATCGAGCATTTCCGCCGCGCTTTCGGTTTTGGTAGAGGTTGTAATATTCATGGCGTCTGTGTGCCGGTAATCCTGAATGTCAGAATATATGCCATAGGTGAGGCCGCGCTTTTCGCGCGCCTCTTCCATCAGGCGGGAGCCAAATCCAGCGCCGCCATAGATGTAATTCAACACCTGGAGCGCGTAAAAATCCTTATCTTTATGGTCGAAGGCGGGCAGCATGATCTGCACCATCGTTTGCGGAATGGCCTGCTGATACAGATAGATCTTCCCGGGATTCTGGATGGTCGTATCCTTGATCGTATTGACGGGCGCGGTTTTCGGCAATTGGCCGAAAATCCTGTCAATCGCGGGGCCCAGCGTTTTTGCATCCACGTCGCCCGCCGCCGCAATCAAAAGACGGTCTTGCGTTAAATATGTTTCTTTGAATTTACGCAGATCCGCAGGCGTAATCCGGCCAAGGCTGCTGAGTTTTCCTCCGCTGTTTTTAGAATAGGGATGTCCAGAAAATGCACGGTCATTGATAAGCCGTGCCGCCATCCAGTCCGGTTCGGACATGGAGGATTTTATGCGCGTTAAATTGCCGTCCTTCATGCGCGTAACGGGTTCAGAATCAAAACGCGGCGCCGTCAAGGCAAGAGAAAGAAGATCAAATGCTTTTTCCGAGTTATGGGTGAGCGTTTTAAGTTCCCCGCCAAAACCATCGCGGCCTGCATTAAACATTAAAGTGATGGATTGATCGCTTAAAGCCTTTTGAAAGTTCTGTGAATCCATGCCGCCGGCACCTTCATCCATAGTGTTGGATAACATGCGGGCGAGACCCTGGAGATCGTCGGGGTCCAATGCGGAGCCGGAATCGCGGAACATAAATTTCAGGGAAATAACGGGCAGTGAATGATCTTCCACCATCCATACCGTAATCCCGCCAGGTGATTTTATTTCCCGGATGGGAAGGAACTTGTCGTTCCCTGCCTGCGCCTTCATGCCGAAAAATACGATAAGGCAAAGCAGGGCTACAGCAAGCAGCACCGCCAGCAACAACCATTTTCCGGGACGTTTATCTTTGAACATGGGATTGTTCCTCCGGCGTTGTTTGTGGTTTTTCCTGGGGCAACAGATAGCCCGTCACGGGTGGCCGGATCCACGGTTTTGAATCATCCAGGTATTTTGCGGCTGCCGCCTGCACCTGCTGCGCCGTAACCTTCGCGATATCTTCTGGCCAGTTTTCCACGTCCGCCACGCTGCTGCCCGTCGTAAGCGCCGCGCCAAAAATCATGGCGGGGCCCGTGACGCTGTCGCGTGCATATACGGCCTCATCGCGGAGGCGCTGCACGGCTTCTTTTACTTCGGCGTCCGTAACGCCATGGTCTATGACTTTTCTGATCTCGGCATCGATGAGCGCGGCCAGCTCTTCTACGCTGACGCCCTCCGCCGGCGTACCGCCAACGCCTATCGTTCCGTAATCGAGCGCGGTTTCGGTGTAATCAAAATCCACGCTCGTGGCCTTTTTCTGATCCACTACGATGCTTTTATAAAACCGTGCGCTGGGGCTGCCGCTCAGAATATCCGCGAGCACTTCGAGGGCGAGGGCATCGGCG
>CAUJHN010000088.1 GCA_963204825.1 Pseudomonadota bacterium | reverse complement strand
CGATGGCAAGTCCCAGGAATATCAGCCATGGTGAATCCACGGAGAAAATAGTCGTTACTATGGCGATGGCCATCCCGATCATCCCGCAGACAACACCGTTGCGCGCGCTTTCAGGATGGGATAGCCCGCGTAAAGCGAAGATAAACAATACAGCGGAGACGAGATAAGCGAGATCGGAAAGCGTGTCCATTTACGCGGCGTCCTTAACGGTGGGTTGTTTCTTTTTGAACATCTGAAGCATCCGGCGCGTTACAATAAAGCCGCCAAAAATGTTTATGGAGGCCAGAATGACGGCGAAGAAGCCCATGATTTTGGATGTAGTGAACTCAACCGGCCCCGCGGCAATCAGAGCGCCTACGATGATCACGGAAGAGATGGCGTTGGTTATGCCCATCAAGGGGGAATGAAGGGCGGGTGTTACGCGCCACACGACGTAATAACCGACGAAGCAGGCTAGAATAAAGACGGTCAAGCCGTTCATAAAGAAATAGTCGGCGTGCGTATTGGCGGTATCGGCCACAATATGGCCGGCGTCCGCCGCGAGAGCCGCGGCTTCTTCGGCGACCTTCTGCGCCCGTGTGAGGAAATCCTGTGTTTGCTGTGCGTCGGACATTATCGTCTTTCCTTATGCTGCGGCATTTGTTTTGGGAACAAAATTGGGATGAATGATTGCCCCGTCTTTGGTCAGTGCAATGCCTTTGATGATTTCATCGTTCCAATCGATGGCAAGGCTTTTGGTTTCCTTGTCAATTATAAGGCCCAATAAGTTCAATAAATTCTTTGCATAGAGTGAGGATGCGTCAGTGGCCAGCCTGCTTGGTACGTTTTTGTGGCCAATCAACGTGACTGCATTTTTTACCACCACTTTTCCGGGTTCTGAAAGTTCGCAGTTCCCGCCGCTCTCAACGGCCAGATCAACAATAACCGATCCCGGCTTCATGGATTCCACCATTTTGGCCGTAATAAGTCTCGGTGCGGGACGGCCGGGTATAAGCGCGGTTGTAATAACGATATCTTGTTTTGCGATGGTTTCTTCTATTAATGCCGCCTGCTTGGCTTTGTATTCTGCGGACATCTCTTTTGCGTAGCCACCAGCCGTTTCGGCAGCCTTGAATTCTTCATCCTGCACGGCAACAAACGTACCGCCCAAAGATTCGACCTGTTCTTTCGAGGCTGGGCGAACGTCCGTTGCGCAGACAACCGCACCAAGTCGCTTTGCCGTTGCTATGGCCTGTAATCCCGCAACGCCGGCCCCCATTACAAAAACTTTTGCCGGTGCAATGGTTCCCGCAGCGGTCATCATCATCGGAAAGGCGCGGTTGAAGTATTCGGCGGCGTCCAGCACGGCTTTGTATCCGGCGAGGTTGGATTGGGAAGAAAGTACGTCCATGGCCTGCGCCCGCGTGATTCTTGGGACCAGTTCCATGGAAAGGGCAATAATATTCCTGTTCGCGGCGGAGGCTATAAGGTCGCCATTCTGATAGGGGGCATAGAGCGCCGCCAGCACCGCGTCTTTTTTCAGGCCTTCAAGGTCGCCGAGTTCGGCCTGCACCTTCAGGACGATATCCGCGTTGGATATTGCGGCCCCGCGGCTGGTAGCCAGCGTTGCTCCGGCAGCTTCATAAGCCTTGTCGAGAAAAGAGGATGCTTCGCCGGCGCCTTTTTCCACTGTCACGCTGGCGCCAAGGGCTACAAGCTTTTTCACAGTTTCCGGTGTGGCGGCAACGCGTTTTTCGTAATCTGCGGTTTCTTTGGCAACTGCAATGCTAACAGCCACGGGATCGCTCCTGTCGTATTTTGATGTAAAGATTTGGAAATCTTAGCGAACATTGCCTTAGAAGCGCGATTTTGTGAAGTCCCCACGGTGCTTTTCTATGTGGTCTATCAACAGGTAAGGACAAATATTTTGCACAATACGGATGCCACTTGCGTAAAACACTGAAAATGCTAAGATTCCGAATAGCAAGGCCTTTGCGTTCTGTTCCTTTTCTGGAAAATATTTTAATGATATATAATCGTCGGTTATTTTATTCCCTCACGGGTGTCCTATGTTTGATGGCGATGTCTTCTTCAGCTCAGGCGGAGACGTTGCGTGAAGCAGTATCGTCTGCGATTGCAAATCACCCCTCCCTGGAAATAGCCGGGGCGCGGCAAGAGGGGGCTTTGGAAGAAATGCGTGAGCAATATTCAAATCTCTTTCCCCAGGTGAACACTACAGCCACCGGTGGGCGCATTTACGGTAACAATAGCACGTCACGCGGACTAACGGTGAGCAGAGGGGCTGCATATTCCTGGCTGTGGGAAGGGTCCGCTTCCATCACGCAGCCCATCTTTGACGGTTTTGAAACCTATAATCGCATTGACGCCGCGCGCGCGCGCGAAGAAGCTGCGGAATTTACGACGGCGGATGCCAAGCAGGGCGTAGCATTGCATGCGGCTCAAGCTTTTCTGAACGTCATGCGCGCGAAGGAAGCCTACAAGAAGACGGTTTCATACCAGGAACGCATAAAAGATTATCTTTCCCGCATTAACACAATGGTAGACGGCGGCGCTGCGGATGAGTCTGAAGCAGCTCAGGCAAAAAACATTCAGGCGCAGCTGGACAATTCCATAGCGGAAATGGAAGGGCAGGTTAAGCTGGCCCTTGCCGATTACGCAGAAGCGACGGGAACAATGCCTACTGGCGAGCTGCGGGATGTGGATCTTCCTAAAGATACAGTGTTTCCCAAAGAAACGGATGCAATAGAATTCGCCATGAGTAACCATCCTCTGGTTTTGTCGTCTCAGAAAAATCTTGAGGCGGAAGAAGAAGAGGTGAGCGCGGAAAAAGGCGTGCTTCTGCCGGCCCTTGATGGCGAGGTTTCTTATCTTAAACGAGATCAGAAAGAAGAAATCGGCGGCGAAGCCACGGACGCCCGCGCCGTTATGCGCGTTAACTGGAATTTCTCAACGGGTGGCGGACAACTGGCGCGTATCCGCAAATCAAAAGCCGAAAAATCGGAAGCATTGGCGCGCATAGCGCAAACACAACGTGAAATCGAGCGGGATATCAGAAAGGCTTATGCCGAATATGATACGGCCGCAAAGCAGAAGGACCTGAACGCCAAGCGGGCAAAAGTGACAGAGGATTTGTTCCATACGTATGAAAAGCAGTTCGAAGCATCGAAAGTGCGGTTATTGCAGTTAATGCAGGCCGAGAACCAGGTGTTTACGACAGAGCTGGAGCAGATTAATTCCAACTATCGTTTGAAAATGGCGGAATATTCCACGCTTGCCGCAACCGGCAGATTGTTAAGCGCGCTGAACATTGACGAGGAAAACACCGCAGCGATGGCGATGACGGCTGTTCAGTCAGCGGCAGGCGAAGACGTTAAATCCGTGTATCCTGCGCCAGCGCCTGTCGCCGCAGAAGAGTCTGATATGAAGAATGATCTTCAGCCTGTGCAGAAGAACTTGCTAAAAACAGAGACTGAAACCCCGCCACCAGCAGGAAGATAATGAGTGAAGCCCAGAGTGTTGATCCTCTTCTTTCCTGCCTTGTTTTCCTGACCGCACATTACGGCCATGCAAAGTCTGCGCAAGCGATTACGGCTGGGCTTGCCTATGACGAAAAAAATATGGGGCCAAATCTTTTTTGCGAAGCGGCAACCGCTATCGGATTAAAAGCCAAGGTCGTATACCGCGAAAAAATCAAAAAAATAAGCGCCCCTGTATTGCCCGCTGTTTTGATTTTAAAAAATGGCCAGGCATGCGTCCTGATGAAGATAAGCAGGGACGAGCATTCCGCCGTTGTCTGGCTGCCGGAAACAAGCGCGGAGCGTTCTATCAAACTCACAGAGTTAAAGCAGTCTTATACGGGATATGTAATTTTCGTACACCCAAGGCCGGAATTCGTGGATGCCGATGCCCCGCATGCGCAGGACGCCAATCGTCACTGGTTCTGGGGGCCTATGTGGGAAGTGCGGGACATTTATTGGAAAGTTGTTGCGGCAGCCGTTCTTATTAACCTATTTGCCCTGACCAGTCCGATCTTCATGATGAATATATATAACCGCGTTCTGCCAAACCACGCGGTCGAAACAGGATGGGTTCTTGCCATAGGTGCAATTACCGTGTTCGTGTTTGACTTTATCATGCGCACGCTGCGTGGGTATTTTATTGATCTTGCCGGGCGCAGGGTTGATGTCATTGCGGCGCGCCGAATATATGACCAGTTGATGAATATGAAGCTCGCCGGGCGCCCAAAATCTTCCGGCGCGTTTGCAAATATGTTGCGGGATTTCGATTCTGTCCGGGACTTTACAACATCTGCAACTATGACCGGGTTGGTCGATTTACCGTTTACCCTGTTATTCCTGCTTGTTATCTGGATATTGGGTGGCAGTGTGGCGTTTATGCTGATGGGCCTCATCATGATTGTTGTGATGGCGGGATATGCTCTTCAAGTGCCACTCCGGAACTATGTGAAAAAATCAGCTAAATCCGCAGAAGCCAAGCATGGCCTTCTTGTCGAAACCATTTCGGGGCTGGAAACAATTAAGGCTATTGGCGCCGATGGAAAACTTCGGGCGCGCTACGGTGACCAGGTCGCGGAAAACGCGCTTTATTCGCAAGGGTCACGGTTTATTTCTGCGCTGGGTGGAAATATTGCCGCACTGATTCAGCAAATTGCATCCATCATCATCATCCTGATCGGTATGTATATGGTGAAAGAAGGAAATATGAGCGTGGGCGCTTTAATTGCCTGCGTCATGTTGGGGGGGCGCGCCATTGCCCCCATAGGTCAAGTTGCAAACTTAATGAGCAGGTACCATTCCGCGCGGTCTGCGATGACCACTATCGATAACATCATGGCCAAGCCAGTGGAGCGCCCGTTGGACGCAAGATTTCTGCATCGCCCCGATTTAAAGGGCAAAATAGCCTTTAAAAACGTGACTTTTTCTTATCCAGATTCTCAGCGTAAATCCTTAGACAATGTGTCCTTTACAATAGAGCCAGGGGAAAAAGTCGGAATCATCGGCAGGATTGGATCGGGGAAAAGCACGATAGCGCGGCTTATGATGGGATTGTATGATCCGCAAGAAGGCACGATGCTTATTGATGATACGGATTATCGTCAGATCGACCCCGCAGATCTACGCCGTAACGTTGCCTATATTGCGCAAGACGTTGTCCTGTTTAGTGGATCTGTACGTGACAATATAACGGCTAGCGTGCCCCATGCGACAGAGGAAGAAATTCTGGCCGCGGCAAAAGAGGCGGGCGTGCACGATTTCATTTCCCGTCATCCGATGGGCTATGACGCTACGGTAGGGGAGAGGGGCGAAGGCCTTTCCGGCGGACAGCGGCAGACGATTGCATTGGCGCGCGCAATGCTGTTAAAGCCAAATGTATTTGTTTGCGATGAGCCCACAAACGCGATGGATGTGCAGGCGGAGCAGGCCTTTACCCACCATATTGCCAGATATTCTCAGGCCAAGACGTTGGTTTTAATTACGCACCGTCAGCAGCTGCTAACGCTGGTTGACCGGCTAATCCTGATTGACAATGGAAAGGTTATTGCCGACGGTCCACGCGATAAAGTGATTGAAACGATTTCTCGCGGCATAGAGGTTCCAAAATGAAAAAACGGGATGAAGACGCCGAAGATTTGCAGTTTATGGAAGAACTGGAAGCCGCGGTCCGGTTGAAGCCTTCGGCAACGTCTAATTTAATGCTGGTAAGCATTGGCGCGCTGGTTGTTATCATGATCGGCTGGATGGCCTTTTCGAATATCGATGAAATGACGCATGGGGAAGGGCAGGTCGTTCCTACATCTGAAATCCAGATCGTACAGAGTCTGGAGGGCGGTGTTTTAAAGGAGTTGATGGTGTCCGAAGGCGAGGTCGTTAAAAAGGATCAGATACTTGCCAAAATCAGCGATGTGGCATCTGCGTCGGAGGAACGCGGAACGGCGGCCAAACAAGAGTCCCTGCTTGTTAAGAAAGTCAGGCTTGAAGCGGAAGCGAACGGCAAGAAGTTTGAAATTCCACCGGATTTAGCCGCCAAGGTGCCGGACATAGCCAAAAACGAAGAGCAACTTTATGAATCACGTCAGCGCGAACTGGAGAATGCAAAATCCATTTTGGCCGACCGTATCAGCAAGGCCGAGGCCGAACTTTCAGAAATAGCCGCCAAAATCGCACGCTTGTCTGAAAGCAAGAAACTGACGCAGCAGGAACTTTCCATTACACAGAAAATGGTGGAACAGAGAGCCGTGCCGCAACTGGACGCCATTCGGCTTTCGCGTGAATTAAATGAAATCAGCGGGCAGATCAATGAGGCATCGGAAGAACGTCAGGGGCTACAATCGGAGCTGGCGGCTGCCCAAAAAGAAAGTCAGGATACGGAGAATAAATTTAGGTCACAAGCCTTGGGTGAGTTGAACGAAACGCAGACGCAGTTATCTCAGCTTAACGAAAGTCTTACAGCTATTGGTGATCGCGTTGATCGTTCGGAACTGCGCAGCCCGGTCGATGGCGTGGTTAACAAGATTATGCTAAAGACAATTGGCGGCGTGGTAGAGCCGGCAATGAAACTGGTGGAAATCGTTCCTTTGGACGATAAATTGAAAATCACGGCCAGGGTTCCGCCGAGCGATATCGCTTTTTTACATCCGGGACAGCCGGTGAAGGTTAAAATTTCTGCGTACGACCCACAACGCTATGGCTCTCTGGACGGGAAACTAGTGCGGATTGGCGCGAACAGCGTGACGGACCGAGAAGGCAAGGTGTTCTTTGAGATTGAAGTCCATACGGATAAAAATCATTTAGGAACGGAAGAAAAGCCTTTGCCTATTACACCAGGGATGGTTGCTCAGACGGAGATTATAACCGGCAAACGTTCTATCCTCGAATATCTAATGAAACCGGTTTTGCGCGCGAAAGACCGCGCGTTGACGGAACGATGATAAAAATACTCACAAATAAATGGGTTCATTTTTTTATCCTGCTTATCCTGTTGGCGGCGGGCGTGTACTTCAGCGGATCGCAGCTGGAGATGAGAAAGCGTCTGCAATATGCGACGTTCGATACATATAATAAAATTAAGCCGCGTGAGGCCTCCAACCGGGTGGTTATTGTCGATTTGGATGAAGAATCGATCAAAAAACTGGGGCAGTGGCCGTGGCCGCGCTATGTTCTGGCGGACCTGGTTAAAAACCTGAACGACTTGGGCGCAAAGGTTATTGCATTCGATATTGTCTTTGCCGAAGCGGACCGGACATCTCCGGGACGGATTGCTCAAACGTTGCCGCCGGATACCATTTACGACCCCGTTAAAACAGCGCTGGATAGCCTTCCTGACAACGATCAAATATTTGCGGCGGCCATTAAAGACGCCGGAAACGTTGTTACGGGGTTTACGCGCGCTCGCCCCGAAGAAACACTGCGCAAACCCTATCAGGCGGCAAAGCCGATGTTCCTTATAAAGGACAAAAAGCCGTTTTTAGAGCATACATTTGCAGCACCTGGCGTCGCTGAAAACCTGCCCGAATTTTCATCGGCGGCCGCAGGAAATGGAAGTTTTATGGCGACCCCCGATATCGATGGAATTATCCGGGAAGTCTCGTTGCTGGTGCGATATCCGCCAGAAAAAACGGCGGGGTTTGACCCTGAATTCTATCCCATGCTTGGTTTAGAGGCCTTGCGTGTGGATATTAACAAGGCATCACGCTTGCGCATTAAACAAAATCCCGATAAGGGCGCATTCGCAACAGACTATCTCTTTAAAATTGCGGATTTTGACGTGCCGGTTGAAAGTGACGGTAAATTATGGGTCTATTATCGGCACATCGGGCAGGAGGAATATATTTCTGCTCAAAAGCTTTTTGATCCTATAGAAAAGGAAAAATTGCGTGATCGCATAAACGGCAAAATCGTTTTTATTGGGACCAGCGCTGAAGGACTTCGCGACATTCGCTCTACACCGCTTGATATCTTTGTGCCGGGCGTTGAAGTACACGTCAACGTGGTGGAGCAGATTTTACAAGGGAAATTCCTGAAACGTCCTGATGTTATCGTTGGGGTAGAGGCCGCAATTATCGGCCTTGTAGGCTTTCTGATAATCGTTCTTGCCCCCTTTATGAATGTTATCGTTCTGGGGTTTTTATCGTCCGCGTTGATTGGTGGAATGTTTTTAGGGTCATGGCAGATGTATAAATACAACGGCATATTACTGGATCCGGTCTATCCGAGTATTGCCATTTCCGTTTTATTTTTAGTGTCATCCTTGCTTAGCTATATTCGTTCCGAATCAGAACGACGTCAGGTGCGTCAGGCCTTCGGGCTTTACATTTCTCCCGCTTTTATGGAAGAGCTGACGAAAGATCCTGATAAACTGAAGCTTGGCGGGGAGGTACGGGACCTTACGGTTATGTTTTCCGATATCCGTAGTTTTACGACGATTTCAGAGCGGTTGACGCCGGAAGAACTTATTCAACTTATGAACGACTTTTTAACGCCTATGTCCGACCTGGTTATGAGCAACCGCGGGACGATCGATAAATATATGGGCGATGCAATGATGGCGTTTTGGAATGCGCCATTGGATGATGAAGATCATGCCCGGCATGCTTGTATGACCGCTCTGAAAATGAACGAAGCGCTTATTCCCATCAATGAAGGTATTAAGGCGCGGGCGGCCGGGGAAGGATACACGCCGGTTCTTCTGAATGCGGGCATCGGGATTAATACGGGACCGTGTTCTGTTGGTAACATGGGGTCGCGTCAGCGATTTGCGTATTCTGCGCTGGGCGATGCAGTCAATTTATCCTCCCGGCTTGAAGGGCAAACTAAGACATATGGGGTAAATATCCTCGTGGGAGAAGATACGCAAAGGCTCGCGCCGGATTTCGGGATGCTGGAGATGGACCTCATACGCGTCAAAGGCAAGGAGAAGCCGGTCCGTATTTTTACGCTCATATGCGATGAAAATGAAGCCACAGAGGAGCGGTTTAGACAATGGAAAACAGCCCATAATGGCTTCCTGGCGGCGTATAGGGCCGCTGACTTCGGGTGTGCCGCGCAAGAGCTTAAAACAGCGCGGGAGGCCGGGGAGGGCAAATTGTCGGTCTATTACGATCTGTTCTCCAGCCGCATTGCAGAATTCACAAAAAACCCGCCGCCAGAGGGCTGGGACGGGGTCTTTGTCGCAACGGAAAAATAGGCAGTTACTGCGCGTCCACTGTGATGTTTGTCTCTATAAGCAAGTGGTATCCACCTATTTTGAATGTATTATAGCCCGCAACAGTTGCATCTGGTCCTGCGTTTCCGCCCGATGCTGCGTCAAGCATGGTGTCTATGTCGGAAGGTGTGCCTGTCGCGTAATCATCGGTTCCATTACCATCATCTAACACTAGGGTTGCGCCAGTGAAAGTGCCCGCACTTATTTTTAAAGTGCCTGTATCGCTGGTCTTCAAAAGATTGAACAAGTTTTCCATTGTTAAAGTAATAGTCTGGTTCGACCCACCGTACTGCAATCCTTCGATACCAGATATTCTCTCAAAATCAACGTTTGTGAAATTCAAAGTATTGCCGTTACCCATGGTTTTAATTACATCGGCGCCACTAAAGTTTGAACCGCCATCGATGTTAAGGAAGCTGGTATTGCTGATTTGGAACATATCATTACCAGCCCCGCCGCGCATACTGATATGCGCGTATCCACCATCACTAAAGCCATTTGCTCCTGCTGTTCCGACAAGACTTTGATGATCCGCCACTGCATTAACGTATGGGTTTGATGTTGTAGCATTGATCGTCTGGCCGTTGTCACGTCCGTAGACAAGGATGACGCCGCCGTTACCGCTGCCGCCGCCGTTCAAATCCGGAACGCCCATGGCAAAATCATCGTAACCGTCGCCGTTTATGTCACCGATGCCATTTACTTCTACGCCGCTGCTGCTATTTGCACCAGCATAATTCAATTCCATCGCATTGTCTGGGTTCTTTAGATAGTTTAAATCCAAAGGCCCGCCAAATCCGTCCCTACCAAAGACCACAAAGGATTTAGATCCTGATGTTCCACCCAAGGATACAACGAAATCGTCATAACCATCGCCGTTAAAGTCGCCAACGCCACCGCCGCCGATAATAGTGAAAGATCCAGCATCCAATTTTGAAACCGGTGTGGTGTTTCCTCCAAGGACAACATAGGCGTGGTTGGTATGATCAGAAAATACAAAATCGGATTTTCCGTCGCCGTTGATATCGCCAACGCCAGTTATTTCCTTACCAAATCCATCGCCAGCCGCGCCTGTAATATATATCGGAGTAGTGGCATTTCCTGCGTTATTTCCTAGATATATTGAAATGCGACCTTGATTTGTCCCATATAACGGAGCTCCGACGGCAAAATCTGAATAGCCATCGCCATTATAGTCTCCAATGGAGGTAACACTTGATCCAAAGGCTGAATTCTCTCCAAGTGATACAGTAAGCTTTTGTGCATTAGAACCTGGCGATGCAGAATCCAGATCAAGTGCCCAGTTTGCGCCACCCCTCACCAGATAGGCAGCACCATCTCCGCCACTGACACCAGGAGCGCCGATTATTACGTCCGCGTAACCATCGTTGTTAAAATCTCCAATGCCGTCAACAGACGTTCCAATACCGTACATTGGAACAGATGATCCCACAAATTTAAGGTTGTCATTTGGATTATTGCCGCTGACAATGGCCGCATTCCCCGAATCGATGGTTCCTGTACCAACATCACCGTGTTCTTGTCCAACGATGTAGTCTTCCTTGCCATCCCCATCAAAGTCACCAATTCCGGCAATGACGGTATTGTATTTGGCATTACCGGTAGTTGTAGTGATTGGAATTAATGGGGTAGTTAATCCAGGATAGCTACTCAATACTCCATCTGGAAGAATGCCGCTGCTGCCGTGAATGATATATACGTGGTTATTGCTGCCGACAGCGGCGTTATTACTAAACGCAAAGTCATCGAAGCCGTCATTGTCTATATCGCCAAGCGCGGTAACAGTATAGCCTGCGCTGTTGAAAAGATTGTCGGTTATATGCGTGATCTTAAAGGCCAAAGGATTGCCGATATCGAACCCAGTATTGGCGGGAGCAGTCGGCGCTGCAATAACTGTCGGCGGCGGCTGCGTATTAGTTGGCGCAGGTTGTATTGGTTGCGTTGTGGGCGCAGGCGCGGAGGTAACCGGCGGCGGAGCAATACTTGTTGTAGGGGCAGTCATGGTTGAGGATGTGCTACTTACAAGCGTATCAGCCTGACCTGAAATGATTGTGTTGGAAGGAAGTCCAGAGGTATTAGTATTAAGCGAAACAATGCTCGTGTCGACAGTTGGTGAAATCTGCGTGACAGGCTCTGTCGCTGGCGCTTCCGGAGCTTGCTGTTGCTGCATTTGCTGTTGCGGCTGTTCAGACGGCGCTTCACTTTGCGGTTGCTGCGATTGTGTCTGGTCAGCGGATTGTTGGTGAACTGTTTCGTTGATCGTTGTAAAGAGCGTAGGGACAACGGTGCTTACGCTGCTAAAACGATTGCTGATGTCAGCGGCCGGAACAACACCCATAGATTCCATGGGCTGGTCAAAGCCACCAAGTTTGACAGTTTCAAACTGGTTTGAAAGCGTGGTTTCACCAAGGCCGTTTTTAACAACAATAGCGCCTTCGAGAACGGAAATATTGCTTTCTCCATGCGGATCAATCTGACCCGCAATGATTGTTCCACGAATACCGATAGAACCAACAGGCGTATCGATTTTTACATCATCCGGATCGTCACGTCCGATCAGGCCTGATGTAAATACGAACAGGCCGCGCAGAACGGAAAAGTTCGTTGTGCCGCTTTCGGTTGCGGGATCATAGGCATATTCATCGATCGCCATACGCGCGTTTTCGCTAATTGCCATGTTTGTTTCATCGATGAAGACGATGTTTACGGCGCCGTGCGCATCCGTTTCGACAATGTCACCTTCGTGAATCGGCGTGCCTATCGTGGCGTTGTGAATAACTGTGCCATCGGCGCGCGTGATTGTAACTTCGCCTTTCACTTCTTCAATGGAACCTATCGGGCTTTCATCGCTGGCGGAGTCATTGGCGGCGTATTCCTGTGACGATTGTACAAAGGAATTGACGAGGTTGGGCGTCAAAACGGCGCCTTCGGGAGATTGCAAAAGCGGAGCTGGATCTACGGCAAAATAGCCTTCAATCACGGCGACTTCGCCAGTGGGTGTTTCAAGGACAAGGTCGTCCCCGTCTCGGGTCATATGGGCGTCTGAAATGAATTCAGAAGAGGGGAGATTGATTTTGTCTTCCCCGTGCGCCTGGAATGTCAAATGATCTTTTTGATCAGCCAGATCGCTTATTTTTCCATCATATGATGTTCTAGCCATATTTTTGTTCCCCAAATCCCCGAATGTATAAACATAAATAAATCATACAATTAGACGTAATTCGCCTATCGCAACCCTATAACTGTACAACTAAAGGCTTAAGAACCCTTAAAAATTACAGGGCATTTTATAGAAAAGATTGAAATTAGGCCGTTTTTTTTGCCTGTGACCATTCGATCAGCTTGTCCGTAATCTCTTTTTCCGCATGCGGACGGGAGAAATGGTAGCCCTGAGCCATATGACAGCCCATGGTCTTTAGGAAAGCGGCTTCTTCGGCGTGTTCCACGCCTTCTGCGATAATTTTCATGTTCATATTGGTGCCAAGGCCAATAATGGATTTAACCAATTCCATGGACGTGTCGTCTTGGAGCATGTTGCGGATAAAGCTTTGGTCGATCTTCAGTGTATCAATCGGATAGTAGTGAAGATAGCTAAGGGAAGAATAGCCCGTTCCAAAGTCATCAATGGAAATACCCAGTCCGGCCTTACGGCACATGCCAAGCGTTTCTTTGGCATTTTGTGGCTGGTTCATCAGAAGGCGTTCGGTAATTTCCAGGTGGATTTTATGCGGCGCAACATCTGTTTCGCTGAGAATTGTATAAATCTGATCCAGGAAGTTTTCTTCGGCAAAGTCACTGCTCGAAAAGTTGACGCTCATAAAAAGGTCGCGGTCAAAGCCTACACGGCCTTCAATCCGTCTTAGGGCCCTGCATGCTTCACGTAAGGCCCAGCGGCTTGCTTCGACAATAAGACCTGTATCTTCGGCGACCGGAATAAAGACAGCCGGCGAAATAGGGCCTTTTTCAGGGTGATTCCAGCGCATCAGTGCCTCAAACCCATCGACCTGACCTGTGGCGAGATTCATTATAGGTTGATAATGCAGGGTTAATTGGTCTGTTCCGATCGCGGCGCGGAAGTCGTTCGCCATGGTCACTGTTTCAACAGTGTTCAATTGTTCAAGATAACTGCGTTCTAAATCCTCTGGCGTCGGATATGTTGCGGATTCTTTCAAAATGGCAACACGTGTCAGCATGTCGCGGTAGCGCGTTAATATAACCTGTGTGATTAGCTGCATAACAGGATCTGCTGTTTTCAGACGGCGGTGAAAATCTGATTTTGTAATCTCAAGAAGACTGCAATCTTCTACTGCTTTAATCGTGGCGATGCGAGGTTCGCTGTCGACTATCGCCATTTCGCCTATGATCGTGCCAGGGCCGCGCGTGCCCATGCGCTGAACCAGGCCGTTCGCCTTTTCAATTAGAATTTCGACCTGGCCTTTTTCTATGATGTAAGCCGCGTCGCCTTGGTCGCCCTGGCGCATGATGATATCGCCGGCTTTATATATTTTGCGGGTTTGGTTGGCTTCCATAGTTTGCTTATGCCGTAAAAAAAGAGGTTTAGTGCTGGTACGTTAGAGTACACTATGAACAGAAAGGGTTAGAAGAAGGTTAATACCATGAAGAAAATTGCCATTTAGTGGATCTTAAGTGGATTCCGCCCTTGGAATTGTGCCTTCGGGCTGGCATAATAAAGTGCTTTTGTATGATTTTGTAAAAACTTTATTTACGTACCCGGCTTCATGGACCCGCTTTCCCTTATTCTTTTATACACATTATTCAGATTGAAGCACTTCGCTTGCGATTTCCTGCTTCAAACTGACTGGATGGCTCTGACCAAGGGTAAGCCTGGAAAAGAGGGGTATAGCGCGCTGTTTACGCACACGGCTATACATGCGGTGGGTACCCTTATCGTTACTGTTATATTTGCGCCGTCCTTATGCTGGCTGGCCCTTGTTGATTTCGTTATCCACTCGGGCATAGACAGGCTGAAAGGCGTCTTTACGTATAGGAGAGGCTGGACGCCTGCGGACAAGATGTTCTGGTGGACGCTGGGCGCTGACCAGGAAGCCCATAATTTCACACATTTCGCCTATATAGTTGTGATCTGGATGCATCTGGGCGGTACTTTCTAAGACAAGTGTTGACAAGCGTTAAGGGTTTTGGCTATTGTCCGGCCAGAATTCAAGACTTTGGAATGAGAAGTTAGTAATATGAAGATCGTTAACTCATTGAAATCTATCAAGAAACGCGACCGTAACTGCAAAGTTATCAAGCGCCGCGGCCGTATCTACGTCATCAACAAGACGAAGCCGCGCTTTAAGGCCCGTCAGGGATAA
>CAUJHN010000087.1 GCA_963204825.1 Pseudomonadota bacterium | reverse complement strand
CATGCAAAACATTTGGTTGAGATGAAGGATATCAAGATTTCGGCGCCGGACGGGCGGGCGCTGTTATCCATAGGTCGTCTGGCGATTGGCAAGGGCGAGCGGATTGTGCTTCTGGGGCTGAACGGCACGGGAAAATCAACGCTGGTGAAAACGATTCATGCGGCATTTTCGAACATCGAAAAAGCGAAGCTGGAAGGGATCAGCATCACGCCCATGGCAAAGCTCGGCTATGTCGATCAGTTGCTGACGAGCCTGCCGCATAACCTAACCATGAGCGATTATATCGCGGGAGAGTTTCAGATGTCCCGGCAGGCGGTGATCGCGAAGCTGATTGAAACGGGATTTCCATTCGATCGACAGGACCAGATGATCGGGAAGCTGAGCGGCGGGGAAAGATCGCGGTTATATCTTCTGACGCTGCGTCTTGCGGAACCCAATTTCTACATCATGGACGAACCCACGAACCATCTGGATATCGACGGGCAGGAACAGCTGGAGAGCGAGATTTTGAAGAACGGCGCGGCCTGTATTCTAGTATCGCACGACAGATCCTTCGTGACCAACATAGGCACGCGGTTTCTGGTCATTCACGGTGGTAAGCTGGTCGAAATCCCGGATCCTGACATGTTCTATCGCCATATGATCGAAGGCGCGCCGCTTTTCCCGGGCGGCAACGAAAAAGGCAGGGGAATCTGAAAAGTCATGGAACTTTACGGCCTATGCTGCGTTTAAACCTGTCACTATGCCTAGAATAGGAAAGTAGGGGGGAATGATTACTGTTGGAAAAATCAAACGTTTTGTCGGCAAATCCATGCAGGGCGAAGAGCTGGACCGCGCCGAAATCGTAAAGACAGGCATTCGTTATGACCGTATGGTCGCCCTTGTCAGCGTCGATGGGGCAAACAATCGCAAACTAATTTCCCAACGCACGCCGGGGTGCCAGATGCTGGCGCTGGTCAAGGCGCGCGTTGATGAAACGTCCCGTCTGATTCATTTCGCATTTCCGGGGGGCGCTGCCGCGTCCGTTCCTATGGATATGGGCGCCAATCTGCCGGCCGAAAAACTTGAATCGTTTGATCTGCACGGCGACCCGGTCCTGGGCATCGACTGCGGCGACGAAGTTGCATACGCGTTTCAGAACTACCTGAATGCGGGCCGCCAGTTAAGCAGCATTTCCTGCCGCCTCATGCTGCTCCCCCCGCAGGCGCCGCGCCTGATATCCAAAGCGCATGCCGATTTTCCGCGATGGCCGGTCAGCTATGCCGATAAGGTCCATATTCTGGCCATCGGCAAGATGGACGAATTCAATAATATCGCCGCCGGCAAGCTCGACCCGAAGGCGGTCCCGCTGAAGGAGGATTCCTTGCGCGCCAACCTTAAATTGAAAGGATTGCGGCCTTACGGAGAAGATTTCATTGGCCGGGTGCGGATCGGCAGAGACGTGGTCTTGGATTTTCGCCGCAGCGCCGAACGTTGTTCGATCATCACGGTGGATCAGGATACGGGCGAAATTTACAACCCCCTTGCCGTAAAACTTCTGGCCCAGGTCCGCAGCGAACGGACAGGGGAGCAGGTGCCTTTACTGGGGGCGCTGGCGGTCGTGGAAACGCCGGGGTGGATCCAGACAGGGGATAAGGTTGAAATCCTGTCCTGGCGGTCGCTTCCTGAGGTCGTGGCGGGGATGGATGATGGGCAGAGGGACGCTTTTTACGCCCGCCACGGCATATGGCCCGCAAGCCGCCCAGATTTACCTTGACGCGGAGGCCGCTAATATGGTTTAAACCGCCTACTTCCTGTCCGAGACTGCAGGGGCCCTTAGGGGCTTAATATCCTGCATAGATGGTGAAAAACGGTATAAAAGAACCCTTCGGGGGCTTCGTTTTCATACATTTCAAGGTTTTTGACGGGATGGCTTAACGGCCATCTTTTTTATTGGTTAAAAGGAAAAATACCATGGCAATGACAAAAGACCAAAAGACGGCGGAAGTCGCAGACCTTCAGGAAAAGCTGAAATCTGCCGAAATCCTCCTTCTTGCCCAGAATATGGGTCTGAACGCCAAGGCGACGAACGACCTCCGGGTTGCGACGCGCGCTGTCGGCGTTGACTACCGCGTGACGAAAAACACGCTGGCCAAAATCGCCATCAAAGGGACCTCCTTTGAAGCGCTGGCCGACAAAATGAAAGGCCCGACGGCTTATGTTACGGGGAAAGACCCTGTGGCAACCGCGAAAGTGATCGCAGAATTCGCCAAGAAAAATGACAAGCTCGTCATCATCGGCGCGAAATTTGGCGACATGATCATGGACGAAGCCAAGGTTAAGGAATTCGCGGCTCTGCCGACGATGGACGAAATCCGCTCCAAACTGGTCGGACTGTTGCAGGCACCTGCATCCCGTCTGGTTGGCGTTACCAAAGCCTATGGCGAAAAAGAACAAGCTTAATTTTAACAACAACGAACTATTACTGATTATCTAAAGGAGAACTAAAATGGCTGATCTGGCTAAACTTGTAGAAGAAATGTCCAAACTGAGCGTTATGGAAGCGGTTGAGCTGTCCAAAATGCTGGAAGAAAAATGGGGCGTAACGGCGGCTGTTGCTGCTGCTCCTGGTGCCGGTGGCGCGGCTGCTGCTCCTGTTGAAGAGAAAGATGAATTCACCATCATTCTGAAAGACGGCGGCGCGAACAAAATCAACGTCATCAAAGAAGTCCGTGCGATCACGGGCCTTGGCCTGAAAGAAGCGAAAGACCTCGTTGAAGCAGGCGGCAAAACGGTTAAAGAAGGCGTTAAGAAAGACGAAGCCGACAAAATCGTTAAGCAACTTAAAGACGCTGGCGCGACGGTCGAAGTTAAGTAATAGGCCTTGCGGCATATGCATTAAAATCCCGGGTTTGATCCCGGGATTTTTTTTTATGTTCTTTAACGCGGGCATAAAAAAACCGGGAACAATCTGTTCCCGGTTTTTGAATTTATATGTTTCTTAAGCGTGCGCTTCTGGACCGCGGCGGCGGCGTGCGGCCATAAGGCCCAGCAAGCCAACGCCAAGAGCAGCCATGCTTGCGGGTTCTGGCGCGTTTGTCACAACGGCTTCTCTGGAGCCTACTACAGTATTCAGGCCTATATCATTACCCTGTGTAAATCTTGCAGTGTTGCTTTGGAACATAAGACCGTAGATACCATTTGGATCGTAAGCATTGTATTGTTTCCAAACGGCGCTCAAAGATAGAGCGGTCGGCTCAATTGGACCAACAGACGTGGTTGGTGTTCCTGTAGAATCCAGCAGGTACACGCTCACGGAGGACGGGATGTTCGTATTCGCTCCGACCGCTGCCGTAAACGAAAGAGTATCAACGGATTCCCCAAACATAATGGTTAGCCTTGTAATACGACCCGCATGCAATGCCCCCAGAAACTGGTCGCCAGGGCCTGTTTGGCTGTGAATGTTGCCGAGAGGGCCTGGTGTTATAACCGGTGTTGCAGTGCCGGTGATTGTCCAGGCAACAGGGGCGGCACCAGAATCAAAGTCTACATTAAAAACGGGTACTGCGTTGGCATCGGATGCGCCGGCTCCCAGAGCCAATGCGCCTCCTAGAGCTGCATTGCGTAATCTTTTAAACATTTTATAAAACCCTTCATAATTAAATATTCCGGAAACTTATTATCATCTGGTGGGTGTAAAGCCAAGATTCTTTTTTGAAAATATACATAACATTAACCATTCTATAGGCCTGTGTTAAAAAAGACATGGCATGCCGGGCTCGATCCCGGGATTTTAATGTTCTTTAACGCAGGCATAAAAAAACGGGGACATTCATCGTCCCCGTTTGTAAATCTTTACGAGCCGCGTGTTATGCGGGGTTTGATGTAGGGGCTGCCCCATCTTTACGACGGCGGCTGGAATAAGCCATTAAACCCGCGAAGCCCCCTATACTGGTCGCAAACGGGGCAATGCTGCCAACTTCGGAAATTGCGCTAACGACGCCATTGTCCCAGGCAATGTTATTCGCGACAATACTGTATGTACGGTTGTTTGGTCCAATTGCAACAACTTCGAATTTTGTGAAATCATTCGCCGCCAGGTTGAAAGTCGAAAATGCGCCAGGCGCACCAAATGTAATGCTTTGAGCGCCGACGACATTGTTTTCGGCGTCGTATGCCAGCAAAGTAGCGCCTGTCGGGCATTGCTGTCCCGCACATGCCAGGTCGATTGATGCTGCGTCCACCACATCGGGCAGAAAAAATCTTAAGCGGGAAAGACCGATAACGCTGCTTCCGCCGGCGATCAGATCGCTTGCAATGCCGGGTGCCGTTATACCATTGACTGTATGGCCAAGTGCGAAAGAACCGGTTGCGCCTTGTGCCATTGTGGCAATAAGGCCTGACGTACCGGTCAAGACGCCGCTGGTCAGCGTGGCGCCATCCAATGTATCCAGGATCGGGGAGGCTTCTGCTTTAGGAGCGGCCGCTGTAACGCCGACGGCAATAGCTGCTGCTGCACCAAGTCTTGCAAATTGTTTACGAAGAGACATTCTATTTATACCCTTTAAATCTAAAAAAATAAGTTACACCAGAAGCTTATTATCATCCGGCAGGTGGGAAGCCAAGCTCCCTTTTGAAAAAAGATTGCATAATATTTCATTCTGTAGGTTCGTGTTATAAAAGACATGGCGTCCCGGGGAGCGCGGTTAAGAAGGCCGACAGAAGATCAGCCTTCCAAGCATGGAACTTTTTTACTTTAAGTTTATATACCATGCTTGACATCTATTAACGCTTCCGCCATAACACGGGTCACGCGAAAGATTCGGGACGAAGGTGACGGTTATAAAACCGAAATTTTTATAGTTCGATCAATTATTTAAATCCGCTTCTCCAATAAGCATGGGGGAATGCGGATATACCTGTTTTGATGCTTGTAAGAAGGTTGTGAGACAAAATGAGCGCTAAATCTAGCAAATCCAAGGCCATCGCAGATACCCCGTTAAAGAAAAAAGCCAAACGTATGGCCAAGCCGCCGGTGCGTTCCGCCGACGATGTGAATTCTTTTACGGGTCGTAAACGCGTTCGCCGTTCCTTTGGTAAAATCCGCGAAGTGGCGCAGATGCCGAACCTGATCGAGGTCCAGCGCGATTCATACGAGCAATTCCTGCAAACGGATATCGATGCGGAAGTGCGCAAAATGCAGGGTCTGCATAAAGTCCTGTCCGAAGTTTTCCCGATCAAGGATTTTGGCGACAAGGCCGAAATCGACTACGTCAAGTACGAACTCGAAGAGCCGAAATACGATACGGACGAATGCCAGCAGCGCGGCATGACCTTCGCCGCGCCTCTGCGCGTGACGATGCGCCTGTCCGTGTTCGACGTCGATGAAGACTCAGGCCTGCGTTCCATCCGCGATATTAAAGAACAAGACGTTTACATGGTCGACATGCCATTGATGACGGACAACGGTACGTTCATCGTAAACGGCACGGAGCGTGTTATCGTATCCCAGATGCACAGATCCCCCGGCGTGTTCTTCGATCACGACGGCGGTAAAACGCATGCGTCCGGTAAATATCTGTTCGCCGCCCGCGTTATCCCGTACCGCGGTTCCTGGCTCGATTTCGAATTCTATGCGAAAGACAATATGTATGTCCGTATCGACCGTCGCAGAAAGTTGCCTGTTACCACATTGCTGCGCGCGCTGGATTCAGCGGCATCCGCAAAATATCGCGCGGAACAGGAAGCGAAAGACAAGCCGATCGATCCTCTGATGATCCAGGGCATGTCTAACGAAGAAATCCTGTCCACTTTCTATGATGTCATCAAATACGACAAAACGGACAAAGGCTGGAAAACGGCGTTCGTTCCGGGTCGTTACCGCGGTGTCAAACTCGCCTACGATCTCGTTGATGCGAAAACGGGCAAAAAAGTCGTTGAAGCCGGTGAGAAAATCACACCGCGCAAAGCGAAACAGCTTGCCGAAGACGGCTTAAAAGAAATCCTCGTTCAGGATGAACAGCTGGCCGGCACATATATGGCTGAAGACATCTTCGATGGCGCAACGGGCCAGGTTTATTTCGAAGCCGGTCACGAGCTGACGGCTGCGGACATGGCGCAGCTGGATGAATTCACCATCAAGACATTGCCTATCCTTGCGATCGACCACATGAATGTCGGCCCTTACATCCGCAACACGATGATGATCGACAAATGCGATACGCGCGAAGAAGCGCTGATCGACATTTACCGCGTCATGCGCCCGGGCGAACCGCCGACAGTGGAATCCGCATCCGCGCTGTTCCAGTCTCTGTTCTTCGATCCTGAGCGTTACGACCTCTCCGATGTCGGCCGCGTCAAGATGAATGGCCGTCTGGATCTGAACACGCCGGACGATCTGCGTATTCTGCGTAAAGAAGACATCCTTGCGATCCTGAAATACCTGCACGGCCTGAAAGACGGCGTGGGCGAAGTCGACGATATCGACAACCTCGGCAACCGCCGCGTCCGTTCCGTCGGAGAGCTGATGGAAAACCAGATCCGCATCGGTCTGCTCCGCATGGAGCGCGCGATCCGTGAGCGCATGTCTTCCGTCGAAATCGACACCTATATGCCGCATGATCTGATCAATGCGAAACCGGCTGCCGCCGCTGTCCGCGAATTCTTCGGCTCCTCGCAGCTGTCGCAGTTCATGGACCAGACGAACCCGCTGTCCGAGATCACGCACAAGCGTCGTCTTTCCGCATTGGGCCCAGGCGGTCTGACCCGCGAACGCGCTGGCTTCGAAGTCCGCGACGTGCACCCGACGCACTACGGCCGTATCTGCCCGATCGAAACGCCGGAAGGTCCGAACATCGGTCTGATCAACTCTTTGTCTACATTCGCCCGCGTCAACCAGTATGGATTCATCGAATCCCCGTACCGCCGCGTTGTCGATGGCAAAGTCACGGACGAAGTGATCTACATGTCCGCGATGGAAGAAGCGAAATATACGATCGCTCAGGCCAACACGCCGCTCGATGAAAAAGGCAAGTTCCAGACGGACCTCGTTTCC
>CAUJHN010000086.1 GCA_963204825.1 Pseudomonadota bacterium | reverse complement strand
TCGGGTTCTAAGCTGAACGGTGCTCTGACCTCGAACGGTCTTGCCGTTGTCGTTACTTACGCAAACGGCGTTTACACAGGAAAAGCTGGGGCAACGACCGTGTTTACACTGGAGATTGCCACAAACGGTTCCTATACGTTCAAGCAGTTTGAACAGCTGGATCACGCCGACGGGGCAAACCCGAACGACGTGATTGCTCTGGATTTCGGTGTCGTTGCAACGGATGCGGATGGCGATATCGCAACGACGACCGTGACGGTACGCGTTCTGGACGATGCTCCAAGGGCAACAGATGACGGAGCGTTTGTATCGGAAGGCGGCACCGTGAATGGAAATGTAACGAGCAACGACGTGTTCGGTCAGGACGTTCCTGCCAAGGTTGTAAAGATTACGTTTGGAACCACGACATATGACATACCGGCAACCGGTCAGCTGACTGTAGTTGGCACATATGGAACATTCAAAATCGATCAGTCCGGCGTCTGGACGTATACGGCGAAAGCGAATGCGGATGGTGTTGATCAGTTCTTCTATACGCTGCGCGACTACGACGGCGATACGGATGTAGCCTGCCTGTCTGTAACGGTGGCGGACACTGATACGACCCCAACCATCGTCAAACCTGCCGACGAGATCGTGGATGAAACGAACCTGGCCGGCGGCGTTATCACGGAGACGGGAACAATCGTTGCCGACTTCAAAGACGATGGTCCCGGCACAATCAGCGGGAACGGCAACTTTGCGTCGTCCGGCTCTAAGCTGAACGGCGCGTTGACGTCCAATGGCGTTGCCGTTGTCGTTACTTACGCAAACGGCGTTTACACCGGCAAGGCTGGCGCGACGACCGTGTTCACGCTGGAAATCGCAACGAACGGTTCTTACACGTTCAAGCAGTTTGAACAGCTGGACCATGCCGATGGTAATAATCCGAACGACATTATCGCTCTGGATTTCGGTGTCGTTGCAACGGACGCCGACGGCGATATAGCAAACACGACTGTTACGGTTCGCGTTCTGGATGATGCACCGCATGCAGTGGATGATGGCTCAACAGTTTCCGAAGGTGCGACGGTATTTGGAAACGTTACGAGCAACGATACGGCAGGTCAGGATATTCCGGGGAAGGTTGTAAAGATAACATTCAATGGAACCAGCTATGATATTCCATCCGTCGGTCAACTGACGGTAAATGGAACCTATGGAACATTCAACATCGATCAGACGGGCGCGTGGAGCTATACGGCTCGCGTGAATGCGAACGGCGTCGACCAATTCTTCTATACGCTGCGTGATTACGACGGCGATACGGACGTTGCATGCCTGTCTCTGACGGTAAACGATACGGATACTATTCCGACAATCACAAAGCCGGCGGACAAGATCTTAGATGAAACTAACCTGGCCGGCGGCGTTATAACCGAAACAGGCAGCATTGTCGCAGACTTCAAAGACGATGGCCCCGGCACAATCAGCGGTAACGGCAGCTTTACATCGTCAGGTTCTAAGTTGAATGGCGCGTTGACGTCCAATGGCGTCGCCGTCGTCGTTACTTACGCAAACGGCGTTTACACCGGCAAGGCTGGCGCGACGACCGTGTTCACGCTGGAAATCGCCACAAACGGTTCTTATACCTTTAGACAGTACGAGCAGCTGGACCATGCCGACGGCAACAACCCGAATGATGTAATCACGCTGGACTTCGGCGTCGTTGCGACGGACGCCGACGGCGATACGGCAACAACAAGTGTGACTGTTCATGTTCTTGACGATGCTCCCACCGTAGCGGGCGATTTCTGTACGATTGTAGGAACTCAAGAACAGGTAGGATCCAATGCGCTGCTGAACGATAATATCGGTCAGGATGCGCCTGGGCGCGTTACGGCCGTAACATTCGGCGGCACGACGGTCCAGATTCCGACATCTGGCACAGTGGATATCTGGGGTCTGCACGGAGTGCTGACAATCGCTGCAAGCGGGGCATATCTGTATAAGCACACGGACAATGTTTTCGGGGTTTCTGAAGAATTCACGGTTCGTGTTTCAGACTACGATGGAGACACGGCCGTGTCGCAACTTCAGATCAACTTGGTAGGAAGAGACCTGAGAGGTACCGAAGGGCGCGACTCCATCAGTGGCAGCAACAATAACGAAGCCATGTATGGTAACGGTGGTGATGACTGGCTGTATGGCAATGGCGGCCATGACTATATTGATGGCGGCCAGGGCAATGACATCATCACCGGCGATGCCGGCAACGATGAGCTGGTTGGCCGTGAAGGAAACGACACAATCTATGGAGGCGACGGGGACGACACGTTGTTCGGGGATGGCGCCAATACCGATACCTATGCCGGCAACGACATCATGTATGGCGATGCGGGTAATGATTTCATGTATGGTCGCCGTGGCGACGATTACATGGACGGCGGCACAGGAGATGACGTACTGTACGGCGAAGAGGGGAATGACACAATTCTCGGCGGCGCAGGCAACGATCATATTATTGCCGGTGCGGGCCATGATGTTGTCACGGGCGGTGCAGGCGCCGACATGTTCTGGTTCATGAACATTAGCGAGGGCGTTGACACGATTAAAGACTTCAATATGGGTGAAGGCGACAAGTTAGAGCTTTCAAACGTGTTGACCAATTTTGATCCTTTAACGAATGCCATTAATGATTTCGTGTTTGCGACGCACGAAGGAAACAACACGACCATTTTGGCGAACAACAGCGGCACTGGCATCGCCGGTGCTACAGCGTTAGCGGTTCTGGAAAACGTTAATGTGAACGTTACGGACCTGTTCAACAATGGCAGTCTTGTTACATAAAGAATATGGAAACGGCGTTTCGGCGCCGTTTCTATTGTGGGCACTTTTTATGAATTTATTTTGAAGGAATAAAAAGCGCCAGTCAGACGTTATATAAACTGACTTGCACCCTCGCTTAAAAAGCGTCATAAATAACGGGTAAAAGTCATTGATTTAAAATGACATATTAAAAGGGTCCTTCTATGACAAAAACTGTATGCAAATTCTCTGTTATAACGATGGCATGTGCTGTTGTTATAGGTTCTTCTTTTCCTTCTATCGCCCAAGAAAAGCCGACAGAGATGAGCTTGTCGCAAGCCGTATCAACGGGTGTGATAACCAACCCTGAATATGGCCGCGTTGCTGCTTCGCGCCGCGCCACAGATGAAGAATTGAACCAAGCAAAAGCTCTGTACCTACCTTCCATCGATATGCGCGCAGACGGCGGGATTGAGAGAACGGATTCAGTTTCTACACGCGCATCCGGTGATGACGATAAAACATTTGGCAGATACGATGCCAGCCTCACGCTGACACAGATGCTGTTCGACGGTTGGAGCACGAAGTATGAAAACAAGCGCCAGAAGAATCGCGTACAGTCTTCCGCGTACCGCGTTAAAGAAACATCTGAGCTGACGGGACTTTCGATTGTCGAAGCTTTTCTTGAAGTGATGCGCCAGCGCGAGCTTCTTACCATCACGCGTGAAAACGTAGGTGAACACGAAGCGATCATGAGCATGATCGAAGAAGGCGTGAACGCCGGTCGTTCCACCGCCGCCGACCTTGAACAGATCAAGGCGCGTCTTGCCGCCGCCCGTGCGCAGGAATCGACGACGCGCCAATCCCTCCGTAATGCCGAATCCCAGTTCCAGCGTGAAGTGGGCGACATGCCAAAAGACCTCGTTATGCCTGCTGTACCGGTCGATGCTATTTCTGCAGATGTTGAGGCGTAAGTAACAGCGACCCTAGCATCCAGCCCGACCCTGGCTGTACGTCAGTCCGATATTGAAGTCGCCTATAACGAATATCAGGGCACAGGTTCTACGCTTTATCCACAGGTTGATCTGCAGCTGGGCGCGCGCCAAGGCCAAAATTTGAGCGGTATCGAAGGCAAAGACCGTTCGGCTTCAGCCCTTGTCGTCATGAACTGGAACCTTTATCGTGGCGGCGGCGATGTTGCACGCGTACGTGAGTTCAAGCACCGCCATGAGCAAACAAAAGAAGAGCGTGCTTCCGCAGCGCGTCAAATCGAAGACGATGTCCGCCAAACATGGGCCTCCATGGTTTCTGCGGGCGAACGCGCAAAAGAATTCGCGAACCAGGCTGCTGCAAACGGTGAAGTGGTTCGTGCGTACAAAGACCAATTCAATCTGGATCGCCGTACGTTGCTTGACGTTCTGGATTCACAAAACGAATTGTTCGTTTCACGTTCCAATACAATTAACGCCGAATTTCTTGAAATATTTTCCGTGTTCCGCCTTTTGGCACTGAAAGGTCAATTGCTGCCTACTCTCGGGGTTGCCTACCCACGTGAGAGCGCGCCGATCGATGTCGAAAATCCACCGGCAGAAAAGTAAAATACAATTCCTTTTACGGGGGTAAACCGTGAGTAATAACGATCACGAGACGGGCGCAGCAAATCCTGCGCCCGACGCTTCATCTTCTTCTGCCTCCTCTTTTGGAAAGGCTCACCAGCAGTCTGTAGATTCATGGCCGCTTGAAGCCGACAGGCTTGCTATCCAGGACCCTCTCGTGGACGCCCTCCGTCTCTTGGCCGGCTACTATGGGCGTCGTACGTCCCGTGCGTCCCTGACCGCCGGCCTGCCCGTCCCGCCAACGGGCATAACGCCGATTCTCTTTACGCGTGCCGCAGAACGATGCGGCCTTCACGCCCGCCTGTCAGAAAAGACGATAGAAGCTTTGGCCATTGCGCCAAACCTACCCTGCATACTTGT
Source organism: Pseudomonadota bacterium (assembly GCA_963204825.1). Taxonomy (GTDB): domain Bacteria; phylum Pseudomonadota; class Alphaproteobacteria; order Micavibrionales; family Micavibrionaceae; genus Micavibrio_A. Next base: position 15,891 of record CAUJHN010000086.1, on the reverse strand, counting down.
TTTAGAAAACAAGCAGGCCTGCATTTTGTGGGAGGTGCGCGAACCCGGCCACGCCACGAAAAAGCACGGCCATGGAAAAAAAGAAGAAGACCGAAAAATCCATCCGGAAACAGAATTTCTTGTGCAGTTTCCGGAAACCGAGGATGAAAAGCAGCTCATACGCCTGTCGGATCTAAAAAAGCTTTATACCGAATATGCGTTCTATATCCGCCCGGTCGCGCGCACGGACGAACGTGCCGGCCCTGCTGAAATCGAAACAACGCGGGAATGGTTCTGGTCCGCGCTTTGGGAAAGTCGCAAAGTTTACGGCGAAGTCATTCTGGCCGCCGTAATGATCAATATATTTGCGGTCATATCTTCTTTGTTTGTAATGAACGTATATGACCGTGTCATTCCAAACAGCGCCTATGAAACTTTATGGGTGCTTTCGATCGGCGTAATGATTGTTTACTTTTTTGACTTTGTCTTAAAGTTCCTGAGGGCGCAATTCCTGGATCACGCCGGCAAGAAAGCCGATATAAAAATTTCTGCGCGTCTGTTCGAACAGATGATGGGCATGACCATGGAAGCGCGTCCGGCCAGCGCGGGCGTAATGGCAAGCCATATGCGTGAGTTCGAATCTTTGCGTGATTTCTTTACATCCGCGACGATGACAGTTTTGATCGATCTTCCTTTTGTCCTACTGTTTATCCTGCTCATCGCAATTATCGCGGGGCCTGTGGCCTTTGTGCCGTTGCTGTGCGTTCCTCTCGTCGTGGGGATCGGGATGTTCATGCAAAAGCCGCTTGAGCGCGCGACCAAGCAGTCCATGATGGAAAGCGCGCTTAAAAACGCTCTTTTGTTTGAAACCATTTCCGGCCTCGAAACCATTAAAGTACAGGCAGCAGAAGGCCATACGCAGCGCAGCTGGGAAGAGCTGAACGAAAAGGCGGCAAAGACTTCGGCGAAGTCCAAACAAATTAATTCACTGGCACTGAACCTCGCCGTTTTTGTGCAGCAACTGGCAAGCGTCGCCGTCGTTATCGTGGGCGTATATCTGATAGCAAACGCCAAGCTTTCCATGGGGGCTTTGGTGGCTGCCGTTATCTTGACGGGCCGCGCGATGGCCCCGCTTTCGCAGATCGCAGCGCTTCTCACGCGGCTGCATCAATCAAGGGAAGGGCTTCGCCAACTAAACGACCTGATGAAACGCCCGGTCGAGCGCCCGGTCGGGAAACATTTTATTTCCATGCCTTCCGTGCAAGGAAAGATAGAGTTTCAGGACGTTGTTTTCCATTACCCCGGCCAGACCGTGCCGGCATTGAACGGCGTCAATTTTGTGATCGAAGCCGGTGAGCATGTCGGCGTGATCGGCGCTGTCGGGTCCGGAAAAACGACGTTGGAGCGTTTGCTTATCAATCTTTACCAGCCGGACAGCGGTTCTGTGCAACTGGATGGAACGGATGTCCGTCAGATTGACCCGGGCGATTTGCGCCGTAACGTCGGCGCCGTGCAGCAAAGCCCGCAGCTGTTTTACGGATCCGTGCGCAGCAATATCACAATGGGCCATGAAATGGCGCCTGACCGCGCCGTCCTGCGCGCGGCAGAGCTGGCAGGGGTTATGGAGTTCTTGCGTGATTCTAAGGCTGGTCTTGATACGCAGGTTGGAGAGCGCGGCGAATCTCTTTCCGGCGGGCAAAGACAGTCTGTCGCTATTGCGCGGGCCCTGCTTTACGATCCGCCTGTCCTGATACTGGATGAGCCCACCGCCTCCATGGATCCCGCGTCTGAAAACCGCTTAATGAAGCGTCTGGCCCATGTGACCGAAGGCAGGACAACAATCCTGATCACCCATAAGGGTTCAATGCTGTCTCTGGTTTCAAAGATAATCCTTATAGACCGCGGCCGCATCGTCGCCTATGGACCCAAAGATGAAATCATCAGAAAACTGCAGGCGCGCCAATACGGCACCGCCGCCGAAGAAACGGATGTGTAGGCCATGACGGAAAAAGACAAAGGGCAAAAGCCGGTCAAAACGATCCAGGGAAACGATCCTAATCTTGCAAAGGCGCTTGCTGCCCAGATGGGCGGAAGGCAAGAAGGCAATTTTGAAGATGAAGTCAACAAGGCCCGTCAGGGCTGGATGTCGCATCAGCTGAAGAAAGTGGCGGCGCATGCCGATCGCATTTTGGAAACGGACGAAGAATTGTCTCTTAGCCGCCATAGCATGCTGCTTGCAATCTGCCTTTGCTGGTTGGTTCTTCTGACCTGGGCTTGTTTTGCGAACCTGGAAGAAACGACACGCGGAGAAGGAAAAGTCATTCCTTCCAAAGAAGTTCAAAAACTGTCTTCCCTGGAAGGCGGCATTATTGATGAAATAAAGGTCAAGGAAGGGGACGAAGTTAAATTAGGGCAGGTGCTCGTACGCCTTCGCGATATCGCGGCCAGTTCCGATCTTGGTTCTAACGAGTCCCGCTATTACAGCCTTCTTGCGACCGTAACGCGGCTTCAGGCGGAAGCGGAAGGCAAGATGCCGGAATTTCCCGACGACGTCATGAAGAAGGCGCCGCAGGCGGTGAGCGAGGAAATGAAGGCCTATCGCGCCAACCGCGATAAGATCGACGGGCAAACCATCATTTTGCAGCAGCAGAAGAGCCAGCGTTCTCAGGAGCTTAGTGAGCTTCAAATTAAGTCGGGCGACTTGAACGGGCAGCTGGCGCTGGCACGCGAAGAAAAGAACATGGTCGAACCTCTGGTGGCCAGAGGGTCCGCTCCTAAAATGGAATTGCTGCAAATTGATCGCACAATAAAAGAAAAGCAGACAGAGCTGAACAGCGTAAACTCCGCCATGCCGCGCGCCCGCGCAGCCATTGCGGAAGCGGATGCCCGTATCAAAGATGTCGAATCGTCCGCCCGTGCCGCTGCGCAAACGGAACTCTCCGCAAAAATGATGGAAATGACTGCGATCAAGGAAGGCCTTGCAAGCCTGGAAGACCGTAAGGAGCGCACCGAAATCAAATCACCCGTCAATGGCTACGTCAAAGATCTGAAAGTCTATACGGTTGGGGGCGTTGTGCAGCCGGGTCAGGATTTCATTGAAATCGTGCCCAAAGACGATCAGCTTCTTGTCGAAGCCAGGATTAAGCCCAAAGATATCGCTTTCCTATATCCTGATCAGCCCGCCATGGTGAAGATCAGCGCGTATGATTTTGCAATTTATGGCGGTCTGAAAAGCAAGGTTGTCAGCATTTCCCCCGACGCCGTGACCGATGAAAAAGGTGAAAGTTTTTATCTTGTCAGGGTTCAGACGGAAGAGAACAGGCTAAAGCCGCGCCGGCCTGGGGAAAAGCTTGAAATCATCCCTGGCATGGTGGCGACCGTCGATATTCTTACAGGCGAAAAGACCGTGATGGAATATATTACGAAGCCATTCATAAAAACGCTTCGCAGCTCCATGAACGAACGCTGATGTCTATATTTTCTGCGCTGCAATCAAGCGGTAATCGTAAGAAGATCCATCGGCAAAAATGCACCCTTTAAAAGGAGACGTATGTTCCATGATCTTAAAGCCGTGCGTGTTTACTAGACGTTCCATTTCTTCCGGCGCGTAGCCGCAGATAAGGTATGTGCCCGAGTGCCCGCGCCAGAGCGTGATTTTGTGGGCATCTTCGCAGGGCATATAAGTGAAAATCGTCAAACCGTTTTGCTGCAGTACCCTATGTGCCTGCTGTAAAAAATGCTGCGCCATATCCGGCATCAGATATTCGAAAAGACCCGAGCTGACCACGAAATGCTGCGAGCTGTCCTGCATGGGCCACATATCCCGCCCTGCATCGCATTTAATCAGTAATTCGGTTATGGCGCGCGCGGCGCAAACGGCCATCATATCTTCGGTGAAATCAAGGCCTGTGATACGGCAGGGCATGGCGTCGCACAATTGCTGCGCCAGCAAGCCTGTTCCTATACCGATGTCGGCAATTGCAGGATTTTTGATGCCTGACCCGGCTATATAACGGATCGCGGCCTTCGCTGTTTCATCGGCGGCGCTGTAAAAATTTTCGGCGACTTCCCTTTCATAGGCCGGCGACCAGCGGGAGAACATCCGCCTTGCTGCAAAGCGCTGATATATATTCAAAAGAGGTGCAAACATATATTCAAGTCTAACCCTGATAAAATGTGACGAAAAGCGTCAAGTAGGTGATTTATATTGGGCATTATACCCACCGCTTTTTGTTTACATAACTTTATAAATCATGCTATGCCGCGTCAACGTCTATCAGCAAAACATCTCGACAGCGGCTGGTTTGTTGCGATACATCTGGTACTTATTTCGTTAAACCACATATCAGGATTGTTTTTCAATGGCCGAAGCCCAGCGTTCTGTAAAAGATATCACCGTTACACTGCCAGACGGCGCAAAGCGCACGTATGCGGCAGGTACGACGGGGATGGAGATTGCGGAGAGCATTTCGAAAAGCCTCGCGAAGGCTGTGGTCGCCGTGAAGATCGACGGAGCGATGAGCGATCTATCGCTGCCGATCAACAAGGACGTCTCGATTTCACTCGTCAAACGCGAAGACGCGGAAGGGCTGGAGCTGATCCGCCATGACTGTGCGCACGTCCTGGCTGAAGCGGTGCAGAAGTTATATCCGGGTACGCAAGTCACGATAGGGCCGAATATCGAGAACGGGTTCTTTTACGATTTCTTCCGCAATGAGCCATTTTCAACGGAGGATTTTGCGGCGATCGAAGCCGAGATGAAAAAGATCGTCGAGCGCGGCGCGCCCTTCACCCGCGAAGTGTGGGATCGCAATGAGGCGATTAAGTTTTTTAAAAACAAGGGTGAGAACTTCAAAGCGGAACTCATTCAGGATTTGCCCGAAACCGAAGAGATAAAAATCTATAGGCAGGGCGAATGGACCGATCTTTGCCGCGGGCCGCACATGCCGACGACAAAACATGTCGGAACGGCGTTCAAATTGATGAAGGTTGCGGGCGCGTATTGGCGCGGCGATTCCAACAAGGCTGTGCTGACGCGGATTTACGGCACGGCATGGCGCAACGATAAGGAATTGCAGGATTACCTCACGCAGATTGAGGAAGCGGAAAAGCGCGATCACAGAAAACTGGGACGGGAGCTTGAACTGTTTCATATGCAGGATGAGGCACAGGGTTCCGTCTTCTGGCATCCGAAGGGGTGGACGATCTGGGTTGCGCTGGAAGCCTATATGCGCCGGCGTTTGAAAGATGGCGGATATTTGGAAGTCAAAACGCCGCAGTTGATGGATTCGCGCTTCTGGGAAGCCTCCGGCCACTGGGGAAAATACCGCGAGAATATGTTCGTGGTGCCGGATGTCGTGCCAAACACAGAAGAAGGCGGGAAGGTTTTCAAAGAAGAGCCGAAGCATTTTATGGCGCTGAAACCCATGAACTGCCCCGCGCACGTGCAGATTTTCAAGCAGGGGATCAAATCATACCGCGACCTGCCGATGCGGCTTGCGGAGTTCGGCTGCTGTCACCGGAACGAGGCGCATGGGGCCCTGCACGGTTTGATGCGCGTGCGGCAGTTTACGCAGGACGATGCGCACATCTTCTGCCGCGAAGATCAGATCATGGAAGAATGCGTGAAGTTCTGCGAGTTGACCAAGGCGATTTATAAAGATCTTGGGTTTGATGATTACGTCATCAAGCTGGAAACGCGCCCGGAAAACCGGATCGGTTCCGATGCTTTATGGGACAAGGCGGAAAAGGGGTTGGAAGATGCCCTGAAAAAACTCGGCATGAAATACGATATTTCGCCAGGCGATGGCGCATTCTACGGGCCGAAGCTTGCGTTTATCATTCGCGATGCCATTGGGCGGGAATGGGGATGCGGTACGCTGCAACTAGATTTTAATTTGCCGGAGCGTTTGGATGCGCTGTACACGGCAGAAGACGGATCACGCCAGCGTCCTGTTATGCTGCACCGGGCGATCCTGGGATCCATCGAACGCTGGATCGGCATCATGATTGAAAACTATGCCGGGAAATTGCCGCTATGGCTTGCGCCCGTGCAGTGCGTTGTCGCGACGATCACATCCGAGGCCGATTCTTATGCCGAAGAAGTGGTGCGTGAACTGCGGGCCAAAGGCATCCGCGCGGAGCTCGATATTCGCAACGAGAAGATCAATTACAAGGTACGGGAGCATTCATTGCAGAAGGTCCCCTATCTGTTCGTGGTCGGCAAACGTGAGGCGGAAGAGCGAAACGTGGCGATCCGCCAGCTAGGGTCCGATGCGCAAAAAGTGGTTAATATGGAGGTGGCTGTCGATGATCTAAAACAGGCAGCCCAGCCGCCTTACTGATAGTAGCACTTATTTATTGACATAATATATTTCCTATGCTTATATTTCATCTAAATTTTGATCGGGAGTTATTGTTATGACTATAAAATTAACAGAAGCGATGCGAGCTGCCGCTTTGAAAATGAAGCCTGTTTTAAAAAACCAGGACAAGCTTTCAAAACAGATTCTTGATCTTTTAAAACCAGTGCTCCGGTTTATTGATACTGATCCTGATGACCCAGGTAGTAGTCAGTTCTTTGCAGGTTCAACTAGTACAGGCTTTACAGTTCGTTTTGCTAGTCTTGATTCAAGTGATTTTACACCTAAAGAAAAGCAAGATTACATGCGTAAACTAAGACGCGATCAAGTGCCCTTGCATGTGATAGAAAAACGGCATCTATATGAATCCTTTGAAATCAATTATAACGGCCTTGATACAATTACAATTGTATATGATGGGTTTGGGTACAATTCTATTCCACCGCAGGATTCGGTTGGTGTACAAGGTAAGACAGCAGAAGAGATCGTTGTTGGAATTATTAGCGCGCTAGCCAAGAATGGGGCCGATCACGTTGGGCAGCAAGCCAGAGGGTTTTTGCAGCTTGCTCGTCAGCAAAAACCAGAGGGTCCAACTGTACCTGCTCCCAGATGAGGGCCTGTTTTATCCTTGTAATTAGGCCAAAATCCGCCTATGAATCCCTCTATAACCGCTATCGCTAGCGGTTATTTTACCTTTAACAACTGATGGAGAAGCCCCATAGCCAGACCACCCTCTTCCCTGCCGCCGCGCCGCCAGCCGGATGCCGACGGCCCCCGTGTAAACGAACAGATACGCATCCCCAAAATTCGATTGATCGATGAAACCGGCGAAATGGTCGGCGTCGTTACTGTACAGGAAGGTCTGCGCCGCGCGGAAGAAGCCGGGCTGGACCTTGTTGAAATTTCCCCGAACGCCGAGCCGCCGGTCTGTAAAATTCTGAACTACGGCAAATATAAATACGAGCAGCAGAAAAAAGCCGCAGAGGCCCGCAAAAAACAAAAAGTGATCGAGATCAAGGAAATCAAGATCCGGCCGACGATCGAAGAACATGATTACGATGTAAAACTAAAAGCCGCAAAGAGATTTCTGGAGGATGAAGACAAAGTGAAAGTCACGCTTCGCCTGCGCGGCCGTGAAATGGCGCACGTCGATCTTGCGTTACAGGTCTTGCAGCGGTTTAAAGGAGATCTTGCCGAAATCGCGAAGGTCGAGCAGGAGCCCAAGATGGAAGGCAAACAGGCCGTGATGATGCTTGTGCCCGCGAAAAGCAGTTCTTAACCTTCATCAACGGCGATACAAAAAAGGCCCCGCAGATGGGCCTTTTTCATTTCTAGATTTGTATTTTACGCTTAGAGGATTCCTTCGGCCCATTCCGTCAGTTGCGACTTCGACATGGCGCCAACGCGGGTGTCCGTTAACTGGCCGTTTTTAAAGACCATCAGCGTAGGGATACCGCGTACGCCGTATTTGGTCGGCGCGTGCGGATTTTCATCGATATTGACCTTTACCACTTTCGCGCGCCCGTTAAGTTCGTTGGCCAATTCATCGACGAAAGGTCCAAGCGCTTTACAGGGGCCGCACCACTCGGCCCAGAAATCAACGATAACAGGGCCTTCGGCCTTTAAAACTTCATTCTCAAATGTGGCATCGGAAACTTTTACGGTCATGATTTTGTCCTTATTGATCAAACTTTCTCTACTAAAATTGCGCTTGCGGCGGCATATATCAAGGGGCAGAAGGTTAACATTAACATCTCACTGATGGATGTTTGCATAAATCGCGGGTCAGCGGTGGCTTAGTATGGGATTTCCATCAGCCGTGTGTCCATCGTCCATAAGAGGGCCATGCGGATTTTTCGGCCCGGATAAATGGCCGCCAGGACATCCGCATAAGCCCTCATCTGCTTGACATAGATTGCGGGCACATTTTCGACCAGCAAGGGCGGGGGGCGGTTGGTCTTGTAATCGATGATTAAAATTTCATTCTGCCCAATCAAAACGCGGTCGATTTGCCCGGAAATAAGGCGACCGTCTTTTAACAAGCCAGTCACGGGAACTTCCGCCATGGAGCCTCCCCCGAAGATTGCGCTGAAATCCGGGTTGTTTAATATGGCCATGACTTCGCCGACAATATTTGTTTGGATTTCCGGGGGCAGGCGTGCGGGCGCGTTTTTCAGAAAGGCTTCCGCTGCCGCCTGCCGCTGTTGGTGTGGAAGCTCGGGCAAAATCTGCATAAGCTTGTGCGTCAGGTTTCCTCGCTGGAATTTATAATTATCCTGTCCCGTTAATGGCGATTGCGCCGCCGGCTCATCCATGGAAGGCCGCGACGGAACAAGAGGTTTGGGCGGCGACGGTTCATTGGGCGCCGCGGCTTTTATCCATTGGGGTAGGGCAAAGAGTGGCGCCTTTCTTTCCCCTTTTTCTTTGGGTGTTTTATCGGGGGACGCTATACGATTTTGGCTTAATCTGAGAATAGGAATATCATGTCCTTCGTCGTCCTTTAAGCCAGAAGGTATCGTCACAATCGCTGGATCCTTCGCAAGAGACATACGAATGTCTTCATACCAGTACGATGTCTTACTATCCTCGCCCGGCTTCCTCTTTCCGGTATATCCTCCGATATAGAGACGTTCTTCAGCGCGCGTCATGGCGACATAAAGCAGCCGTTTGTACTCTTCCTCCATCTCATCTTCGATCGATGCACGTGCGGCGAGTACGGCAGGAGGGGCCGTGTCTTTTGAGCTTACATAAAAGGGTACGTCCAGTCCCGTTTTGTGGGGCCACAGTATGCGTTCGTTCTTAAGGCTGCTTTGGGTTCGTACTGTATCGGGTAGAAAGACGATGGGCGCCTGTAAACCTTTGGAGCCATGCACGGTCATTATGCGAACAGCGTTGCCGGCTTCTTCCATTTGTCGTTTTATATCTGTATGCCCATCCGCATGGCGTTTTAAAAATCCCTGCAGTCCCGGAGCGTGCACTTCTTCATAGGTAAGCGCCGTATGTAAAAATTCGTTTAACGGGTCCAGCGCATCGTCGCCGAGGCGTGTGCGTATGGCGTGCAGGCCGCCTGATCCGTCCGCAGGGCAGGCCTCCTGTATGATAAGGCTGAAAAATTCATAAGGATGTATGTAACCAGCGCGTTCTATTAATTTTTCCAGCCAATCGATTGTGGCTTTATCTCCCCGCGTTTTCAGGCTCTGCCATAATGTCCCTTTGCGTTCATTAGCAAGGGCATATAGCGCCTCTTCGTCCAATCCGATAAAAGGGGATTTAAGGACGCAAGCGAGCGTTAAATCGTCGTCTGGTAATAAGGCGAAGCCGGCCAACGCAACCAGATCCTGCACAACAATCTGATCGCCCAGCACCATTCTGTCGACGCCGCTGACCGGGATTTTGTGTTTCTTCAAGACACGTACCAACTGGCTGACAAAGGCGTTTCTTGTGCGTACCAGCACCATGATATCGCCTGGCGCAATGGGGCGGTCGTATGATTCCAGAATTTCGCCGGATTGAAGCCAGGATGATATGGTGTCCCCTATTTTGTTGGCCATTTGCAGGGATCCACTCGGCGTTTCAACAATTTTATCGGGTAAATCCCAACCTGTAAGAGACAGCTGTCCTTCTTCTTCGTCATTGGCGTCTGTACGACCGCTTTCATACACGGGCCACAGTTCCACGAGCCCTGCCTGGCCTTGCCGCTTGGCCGTATGCGGCAGATAAGGCACGGACAGTCCCATTTTTATTTTTTCCGCTTGAAAAACTTTATCAACTGCGTCGAGTACGACCTGTACGGAACGGAAAGACGTGTTGATGTCGACCGGGCTGAATCTCTGCCCGGAGAGACGTATACGATTTTCAAACCAACGGTACATCTCTCCGAATTTTCTGGGCGCGGCGCGCTGAAAGCTGAAAATCGACTGTTTTTCATCGCCGACGACGAATATTGTGCGCGTATTCTCCTTTGCGCCCATACCATTGAAAAATTCGTCGCTCAATGTGCGTATTATTTCCCATTGTTCCGGGTTCGTATCCTGCGCTTCATCCAGTAATATATGATCAAGCCCCTCATCCAGCTTGTAGAGGATCCAAGCTGTCACCTCTAATCCTTTAAGTCTGTTTGCGTTGCCTTTAATAAGGGACAGGGTTTTTAAAATCATATCATCAAAGTCCAAAGCGCCTCTGCTTTGTTTCAAAAACTCATAGCGTTCGAGGATGTTCGTGCCCAGATATATCAGATCACGAGTCAAGGCTGCGCACATAATGGCCTTACGTTCATTCTCAAGTTGAAGAATACGCTCTGCTTCATACGATAGTATGGAGATAATATCAGGGTGCTCTTGCTGTACTGGCTTAGTGGCAAATGAGTCTCTGATGTTCCCTTTCGTGGTAAAAAAAGCCTTTCTGTATGCCGCATAATGGGCCGGTCGTTCGTCTTCCGGCGCTTCTAGAAAAATACGTAGATAGTCCCCCCTTTCCCGGTCTGTTTTGGACTTGCTTTGCAGTAGGATGCCGCAGGCGCGGACAAGGTCGGATTTATAACTCCGTACTTCTCTACAGAAGGCTTGTATGGCCTGGCTTTCCGTTAATCCCGGGATGATATCGAGCGTTGAGCAAAGACTTGTATAAAGGCCATCTATACCGAATGTACGTTTTAAGATCTGCGCCAGTTGATGCCGCTCTGAAATCATAGCCGTCAGGGCCTGGGAAAACTGCTCTTCCGTCATCGCCGTACCGATAGTCGCAGCAGCGTTCGCCAAAGGAGAAAGGCCTCTCGTACCGGCATGCGATAGTATTTCTGCGCGCGCCTGATCAAGCAGTTCTTTAGCCGCCCCTTCTTCCAGCGGTTTGAAATGCGGCGATACCCCCGCTTCAATAGGAAACCGTCCCAGAACGGACTGACAGAAAGAATGGATCGTCATGATTTTCAGGCCGCCCGGCGTGTCGACGACTCGCGCAAATAATTTTCTTGCCGCTATCATTTCATCCTGTGTGGGCCGGCGTCCGAAAAGATTTTCTTCCATGTCTTTTATGAGATCTTCGTCGCTTGCCGTCGCCCAGCCAGAAAGTCGCTTTGAGAGACGAAGCGCCATTTCATTCGCGCCCGCTTTTGTAAACGTAAGCGCCAGAATTTTTTCCGGTTTCGTGCCTGGCTCGCCATTCTCCCTCGGCAGCAGCAATCGCAACAACCGGTCCGTCAGAACTTTTGTTTTTCCAGATCCTGCCGACGCGCCCACCCATGAAGAGGCCGCAGGATCAGACGCCGTGCGCTGCTTTTCGCTCGCCTGCGCAATGATAGATGAAATTGCTTCTGCCTTCAGGGCCGCGTCACTCATGCTGCGTCCTCTTGGTCGTCCAGCGCCGCCCATTCCAGAACGCGCTCCAGGTGCGCGTAATCATTGAAACGCGGCGCCCGGTCGAGCCGCGGCAAGCTGTAATAAGGCGTGTCTTGCGAATCGAACGCCGTGATAAGATTTTGCAAGCCTTCCCTTGCGTTCTCTTTTGCCGTCAGAATTTTCGAAGCGTCACGCATTTCATAGATCGCGCCGCCCTCGCCTCCGCCATTGACGACCCAATACGCGAGCCTCGTCGTCGGAACTGCCTGCTTATTAAATCCGCCATCGTCCAGTATAAGCGCTTCGAGCGGCAGTTGCGGATATTTGCCTTCCATCATGCCCTTGATGCTGTAAGCGCCGCCGGATTTATAATCGATGATCGCGGCCTCACTGCCGTCGCGCGATATATCGATCCTGTCGACGCGGGCATGGAGGGTAAACGCGCCCGCCGGTCCCAAGAAGGTCGTTTCTCCGTCTGCTTCAAGCATTGCGGGTTTCATGTCGGCGCGCCATGTCTCTTCTTTTTCGATCAGCCATGCGGCGATTTTGGACAGGCGCGGCTCCCAGAATGTTCTGATATCGGCCTCGACGCCAAGCTTTTCCAGTTCGTCCCTGACGATCCGGATGAAATCCGCGCCCGCATCAGGCGGTAGAACGTCCTTATATTTTTCAACGAAACGCTGGAGCGTATTGTGAATGAGAGTGCCGCGCGCCGCGGCATCAAACGGCTGCTCCAGAAGCTTTAAGGGCTTGAGATTCAAAATATACCGCGCATAGATTCCGTAAGGATCGTTCATCCAGGTTTCAATGCGTGTGGCCGAAAGCTTGCGCGGCCGTGTGCTGACGGGAGGTTTCGGTTTGGGACGTTCGACGGGATTGTAATTTTCCGCGTGATCTATTCTTTGCGCGTAGGATAAAAGCGGTCCGTCCTTCAAACAGTCGCTTTCAAGACCGCAGGCCTGTAGAACCGTATCCATACGCTGCAGCCAGCGCGATGGAACCGTAGGTGTTCCATCGACAATACGAGATCTGGTCAAAATAATTTTTTTCGCGCCCATGCACTGTGCGAAATCATGCGCGGAAAGGCCTATTGATCGTTCCAGCGGCGGCAGCTTGAAACGACGGCGCATTGGACGGGACATCCACGGATCAATCCCGGGGTCCATAGGCCAGGTTCCCTCATTCAATCCACCAAGGATCATGACATCCGCATCACCGAGCCGCGCTTCCAGTTGCCCTAGAATCATAAGCCTTGGATGCAGGCCGTAAGGTGGGCGGACGGTTACGCCCTTCATGATGCGCTCTATCAGCAATAGATATTCGCCCAACGACAGAGGCGGCAGATCGCCTGCCTGTTCATGCAGGTCGGACAAAGTCAGGGCGGCGGCTTCTCCATCCTGACCCGCCCATAAAAAAGACGCATCGCAAAAGTTTTCGGCTGTTTTTATATGCGCTTCTATCCATGCGGAAAATATGGCCTTACCGTCATTTTGCACCAGATTCAAAAGCGGCAAAAAAGAATCCTCAATGAAGGACAATGTCTGTTTAAAGGAAGTCGTATTTATATTTTTTGCTTCGAGCTCTTCCATTTTTTTACGATAGGACGTAAAGGCATCGCCGAAAGTAAGACCCCTTAGAATATACTTGTCGAGCGCGCGAATATCGCTTCGCCATGCATCGCGGCCTGTCGGCGCGCATAGGCCGTGCTTGCAAAAATCAAGCAGGGCAACAGGCCTTAATTCTTGTCGTGCAGCTTCCATGCATAAGCGAAGATAGGCGCCTACGCGTGTTTCCGATAAGGCCTGACCGCCGGAATCATCGATTTCAATGTTCCAACGGCGGCAAGCCATAGCCACGCGACGGGCAAGGCGCCGGTCAGGCGTGACAAGCGCCGCCGTGGTTTCTTTTTTTTCCAGCGCGGATCGTAACCCAAGCGCGATGACAAGCGCTTCTTCTTGAGAATTGTCGCAATCGTATCGCTCTATGGGGATCATATCTCTCGATAGACCTGGTAGACGCTTTTTGATCTGCTGCCACGCTTGTGTCGTTTCAGACGGCCGCATCACTTCGGACGACAATATTGACATCGTATCAGGAGTTTGCGCGGACGAGCATGCCGGCCAGCATTTTACGTCGCTGCGGGTAATATCCAGTTTTTCAAGAAGAGTTTTTAATGTTTTTTGCGGATGGGTGTCATCCATGGCATGCCAGCTCTCCACATCCATAAACTGGTCAAGTCCGGGGAGTACGACACAGCCACCTGAAAGCTGCGAAATGGTTTTTAAGAGTTGTGCCGTTGCGGGAATGGATCCGGTGGAACCGGCAGCGACAACGGGATGCGCGGGCGGGTGTTTAATCCAAAGATCGTTGAGTTTTTTTATCAATCTATTGCGACGGTCGGCGGCGTCTATCACGCCGCGTTCGGCGAGGATGTTCGGCCAGTGCACACTCAGGATTTCGAGGAAGTTTATGCTGACCTGCCAGTGTTCGGAGAAATCATCGCGGTCCACGGCGGAGGGCAAATCTGCCAATGACAAATCTTCCGTATAGATTTGGTCCATCAGGCGCCCAAGGGCGGAGGCCAGCGCGAGATCTTGCTCCATTCCACGGGAACGATCTTCCAGAGACTGGATAAGCCGCACCATCAGGAAGAGCCGTTGCATGGGATGTATGGAAGGCGGAAGGGACAGTTCTTCTTCTGTGATGGGAAGCGTTAAGGATAGTTCCTCTTCGTCAACATCGCCTATCGGATGCATTCTCGGCAGCAGAAGAGGTTTTCCTTCGGTGATTTTTAAGAAAGCTTCGCGAAGCGATCTACAGGCTCGTCTGGTGGGAAGCAAGATCTGTATTCTGGCCAGGGATAAGGGGTCGTTCCCCGCCTGATCCATCAATCCCTGCGCGAGCGTCTCCACGAAGGAGCATCCTGCCGGAATTGTGTATATGCGGCTGGCAGGTTTTTGCGTCATCATTTTCCTTCCGCACGAAAGGCTGCGTTCACGGATTCAAGATCTTCCGGCGTGCTGATGTGATACCAGTCGGCAAGATGGGCAATGGCATGGAGCCTGCCGTTTCTTTCGGCTTCATCCATCAGGGATAAAAACGAAAACGGCCCATCCGGCGCGTTATCGAAGATGCGCGGGTGGGCGATGCGTATGCCGGCAAACATGTATTGTCCGTCTTTGCTTTTCACCCGCGTGGCACGCCCGTCTTCTTGCAAGGAGTAATCGCCAACGCCAGCCGTCAGGTTCATATGCGATACGGGTTGCAGGAGGAGGAGGATATCCATGGTTTCCTCATTCCATGCTTTGGCGAGGCGCGATAGGGCCGTATCTTGCGCATCGTCCCAGAGCGCGTCGCCGTTGATGATGTAGAAAGGCTTCCCATCGAAGTGATGCAATCCCTTTTTAAGGCCACCGCCGGTCTCCAAAAGCTCTTCTTCGCGGGAGAAGACAATGCGGGGATCTTTAATGCCCTGCAGGTGCGATTCCAAAACATGGCCCAGATGGTGCAGGTTGATGACGATTTCACGGACGCCCTGCATTTTAAGTTTTTCAATCGCACGGCGAATAATGCTTTTACCCGCGATATCGACCATGGGTTTTGGCACCGTGTCCGTGTAGGGACGAAGGCGAGTGCCTTTGCCTGCGGCGAGGATAAATGCTTTTTCCGGAGCGTCAGCCATCTATTTCTATCCTTCGTTCCGTACCTTCGAGCGGCGTGATGCGGATGTGTCTGGCCTTGGCCGGCGTGAGCGTGCCGAGCCGTTCCGGCCACTCTACGAGCGTAATGCCGGAGAGCGCGTCTTCAAACCCGATCTCAAAAATCTCGCCCGGGTCCTTTAAGCGGTAAAGATCGAAATGCCAGATAGTCACGGCGCTGTTCTCATAGGTTTGCACAAGTGTAAAGGTCGGGCTGGGCACATCGGTGTCTTCACCGCAGAGGGCGCGGATAAAGGCCCTCGCAAAAGTGCTTTTGCCTGCACCCAGGGGACCGTGGAGCAGATAGACATCGCCAGCCTTCGCAGACCGGGCGAGGGCGGCGGCGATTTCTTTCGTCTGGCTTTCCGATATGGCGTGGTGAAAGGGCATGGATTCTTATACCCAAACCGTGCCATAAATCCATCCATGAACGCACAGAGCAGTGAGATAGATGTCGCCATTATAGGGGCTGGCCCGGCCGGGCTTTTTGCCGTGTTCGAGTGCGGCATGCTCGGGCTG
>CAUJHN010000085.1 GCA_963204825.1 Pseudomonadota bacterium | reverse complement strand
CAGAAACGCGCGCGTATATCCGCCCGCACCGAACGTGCCGTCGACATAAACTTCACCGTCCTTTGGAGAAAGAACGGACAAGACCTCCGGAAGCATTACGGGGAAGTGCGGCGCGTTCATGCAGCTTCTCCCTTCGGCAAGGTCAGACCCTTGTCACGCACATTGCGGCGCGCTTCTTCCCGGCGTTTCGCCAGAATATCCGCATCCCATATTTGAAATTTATTGCCAAGCCCGACAAACGCCGCACGCTCCGCAAGACCTGCGAATTCGACCAGATCCATCGGCAGAACGATGCGCCCTTCCCCATCGAACGACAGCTGCACGGAATCCCCGAACACCGTCATGGCGAGGTCATCCTGTTCCGGCGAAAACAGATCGAAGTTTTCAAGACGGCGGGAAATTTCCTGCATGTAGGACCAGGCAAAGCCTTCGAGGGCCGGCTGCGTGTTGGAACGAAACAATACGACCCCTTGAAAATTTTCACCCACCAACTGGTCGCGAAACTGCGCGGGCACGGAAACGCGCCCTTTCTTGTCGACCTTGTTGATATGCGTGGACAGAAACAATGTCATGCCGCGGCGGAAACCTTGTGTTTTTGGTTGGGTGGTATTGAAGACTTGTCCAAACCGCCCCACTCACATGGTATAGCATGGATATTTATGGGATAGCATGGGTTTTTGGTACAGATCAATGAGGCCGCCGGTATTTCCACAAATCCACCCACAAGAAAAGCGTCATATTGTGGATAAGTCGTTTTGTTCTTTAATTATCCACATAGTTGCTGAATTTCGCCATTTTGCACATAAGTTAAGAAAAACCATAGTTTGGACACCCTCTATGGTGACTGGCCGCCCCTATTGGTTAACGCCATCCTAATTTGAGTTTTTCATAAGTATTTCTTTTGAATTCTATAACCCATTAAAAAATAACGATTTTTTTGAAAAATATCTTGTTTCTGGAAAATTGTTATGGTAACTATACGCTCACTTAGCAACGATTACTCAAATGTGTGTGTGGGGAGTATAACTATGCTGATGATATTGATCGTGATGGCCCTGGCCGTAAGCGGTGGTTTGTATCTGGGAACGATTGCGTTCTCCGCTTACAAATGCTCCGAAGTCGTTAAGGCCGTTACAATGTCTCAAAGAGCTGGCTTTATTAGCCTGATCTAAACCAAACTGATCCTTCAGTAAAAAAACCGCCCGGCATAAAAGCAGGGCGGTTTTTGCATAGCATTTTTATTGACATAAAAAATAAAATTGCAATAAATAGCTGCATGAACAAGAACGAAGATAGCGCTCAGGGTCGTTACATACAATTGACAGGTGGCCGCATTCATCAGCCATACTGGCGCACCCTGCTTGAGTCGGGCTCGGTTTTGACCTATGCACTTGTTGCCCTTGGCACTACCGCAATAAAGCAGGAATTTTTTAGGAGCACTGCACTTGATTTTATCGTGCCTGGGATGGCCATCATGAGCGGTTTTTTACTTGCCGCCCGCAAGACACTTTCAAATTATATCATTAACAGCCAATTTTCTCATAGCACGTCACCATATTGCATTGACACAAAACCGGAAGGCATAACACCGCCAACATCACCTCAGAATATCGCCAGAGCCTTATACCTGCATTCGTTTTTTAATCGTGCAAGTAATATGAATTTAGTCATGACAGGCGCTACATATGCATTTACATCATTAATTGCGGTCTCATTCTCAGGTTTGTCAGATCCGTTAAGATCATTCTATGAAGCGGGCAACCTTACAACTATAATGTGGGCGCCCCAGATTGCAGAAGCATTCTCTCACAGGCAAAGATTTGCAAAAGTCCTTAGTGGAAAGAGTGTAATTGTTGATACACCAGCCATAAAAATTCAGGAACCTGCGCGCGCGCAACTCGCTATTTCTATGCCTTAAAATTTGGCCGGAGGGCCTGTAAGCCGGGTTCTGTACCGCCTTGCGGCGGTGACGACCATTCCTCTCCTGCCGTTGTTACCAACGGCCTCTAGCAACCTACCCGGACAACAACGCTGAAAACGGGCGTATGCGCTGTCCCTATTTGGTCCTGCTTCGGATGGGGTTTGCCGTGCCGTTTCCGTTACCGGAACCGCGGTGCGCTCTTACCGCACCCTTTCACCATTGCCTTTGTAAGGCTGTCTGCTCTCTGTTGCACTTTCCGTCGGGTTGCCCCGCCCGGGTGTTACCCGGCATCCTGTTTCCATGAAGCCCGGACTTTCCTCGGGTTTAAAGCCGCGGTCGTCCGGCCCTCCGGCCAGCCGCGGTTGTATCACGATGGATAGGAAGGTTCAAGAAAATGCCCCGCAAGCAAGGCGTAGAGCCGGATCCGGGTCAGGCTGTCGCCCTCCCCCTCCTGCCCCGTCACAAAGGCTTCAGGCACATAATGGCGCTGAAAGGCGGTGATCTTATCGCGCAGCTTAACCCTGGGGTCATAGCCGAAATCATGCAGCGCGCGTTCGATATTCATGGATGCGCTTTTTACGGCATCTTCATCGGATGGATGCGGCCACACGCCTATGCCGTGGTTCGCAAGTTCGTGCCAGGGGAAATATTCACCAGGGTCCTGTTTGCGCATGGGCGCGACATCGGAATGCGCCAGAACGCTTTCAGGTTCGATATTATGCCGCGCCATGATGTCCTTGCAGAGATCGGTCAACGCTTTCATCTGTTGCCCCGTGAACGGGCGGTATCCCCATTCATGGCCTGGATTAACGAGTTCAATACCAATCGAATGCGCGTTGATATCCGTTTCGCCATTCCAGAAAGAATGTCCCGCGTGCCACGCACGCTTGTCTTCATCGACATGGCGGTAGATTGTGCCCTCTTCATCAATAGCGTAGTGCGCGCTGACTTCGCTGTGCGGATCGGTCAGACGGTCCAGCGCCTGCCGCGCCGTTTCCATGCCGGTGTAATGCAGGATAATCATCGAAGGCTTAACGCCGTTGCGATCATTGAAATTCGGCGATGGCATTTGCTCAATCGTCACGACGTTCCTCCACCATGCCGAGCAGGCCAAGTCCAACCACCCAGAACAGGATGATCGTGAACATGCCCGCCTGCTGAGTGCCGTAAAAATGCGTCGCCGCGCCATAGGCAAGCGGACCGATGAAAGAAACGGATTTTCCGGTGAACGCATAAAGCCCGTAAGTCTGCGTTACCATACCGCGCGGCGCGAGACGCCCCGCCAGCGTTCGAGAGGCCGCCTGCACAGGCCCCATGAAAATGCCAAGCCCCATGGAAAGCAGCATGAACATATCTTTGTCTTTCGTGAAAAGAACAATGGCGCCGATCACAATCAAGCCTATCAGCGAAAGCAGGACCGTCGGACGCGATCCTATCTTGTCATCAAGCCCCGCAAACAAAAACGCGCCAATTCCCGCGGCCACGTTCAGGCCTATCGCGAACTGCAGAATTTCCACAAGGTCCATCTGGTAAACGCCTGCCGCATAAATTCCACCGACGGTAAAAAGCGTATTCAGCCCGTCGCGATAAATCGCGCTCGCCACCAGAAACTGCGCGAGATTTTTATGGTGACGCACTTCGCGCATACTCTGCCAGAGCTGCTTGCCGCCAAGCTTCATTGCGTCTCTCATTTTCATGGGCACGCGTTCGATATCATGCGTCCAGATAAGAAGCGGAATCATGAAGACCAGAAACCACACGGCGGTGAGCGGGCCTGTCGCACGAATATTGGCGCTATCCATGCCGGTAATGCCGAACAAGGGTTCCATTTCGCCAACGCCAACCAGACCATAGAGCGCAATAATCAGGGCGCCTATCCCGCCGAGATACCCTATGCCCCATCCCCATCCGGAAATGCGGCCGATAAGATGTTTGGGCGCGATATGGGTGAGCATCGCATTATAGAAGACCGCCGAAAGCTCATATCCAATATTGGCAATAACCACACAACCCAGCGTAAAGAATATATTTGCAGGATCAGCCACAGGCTGCGCGTACCAGAGCATCGCGCTCGGTAAAATACACATCATAGAAAGCCAGAATACCCAGCGTTTTCTGGCACCGGAATGATCCGCGACCGCGCCGAACAGCGGCCCCAGGATCGCGATGAACACGCCGGATATGGCAATCGCATAACTCCACATCGCAGACCCTTGCGTTTCATCGCCGATCATGCCGCGCGTAAAAAACACGCTGAACACAAAGGTGATGACCACGGTCGAAAACGCGCTGTTTGCCCAATCGTAGAGGCACCAGGCAAAAATGGATTTCTTGGCGCCCGGCGGCGCGAGTTCCGGCGTGATGTCTGGCTCGCTCATGGATTGAAAGACTCCTTAAGGGGCTTATATTAAAGGAAACGGAAACCAAGGAAAGGCTGGAAATGGCTTCATCCCTTCAAAAAGATCTCCCCGCAGACGCTCCTTACGCCTCCTTCGGCGGGGGATGTTTCTGGTGTATCGAGGCGGAATTCCGCCGACTTCCCGGCGTCCTCTATACCCGCCCCGGCTATGAGGGCGGAATGACTGAGAACCCGACCTATGAACAGGTTTGCTCGGGCAAGACAGGCCATGCCGAAGCACTGGAAATCTATTATGATCCGGCGGTAATTTCCTACAGCGATCTGCTGATGCACTTCCTCACCCTCGCCCATGATCCGACGCAAAAAGACGGTCAGGGCGTTGATCTCGGCACACAATACAGGTCCGTGATTTTTTATCATAACGAAGACCAGAAAAAGCAGGCTGAAGAAGCTATCGCTGCCGTTAACGCATCCGGCCAGTGGAAGAAGCCCATCGTCACCACGCTGGAACCGCACACCCGTTTCTGGCCGGCGGAAGACTATCACCAGCAATATTACGAGAAATATGAAGAAAATACCGGCGCTCCGCACATACGTGCACTGCACAAAATGCGCAAATGGGCGATGGAAAAACATTAATTACTTTGCAATTAAGGGGGCATTTCTGTAAAAAACCGCCATGACAAACCTCGCTTACACCGACGCCGTAAAAGCGGCCACCGCACCGGCCTGGAATCTTTTAAAAGACCAGTATGACGAAACCTACTGGCAAACGGTTGCCCCTTATATCGCCGAAATCAACCGGCTAAAAAAGGAAAAGAACGCGGTCGTCCTCGCGCACAACTACATGACGCCGGATATTTTCCACGGCATCGCGGATATCGTCGGCGACTCCCTTGCGCTGGCGCGTGAAGCGGAAAAAACGAAAGCGGATATGATTATCCAGTGCGGCGTGCACTTCATGGCAGAAACATCCAAAATCCTCTGCATGGATAAAAAAGTTCTGATCCCGGACATGAAGGCCGGCTGTTCTCTTGCAGAAAGCATTACGGCGGCGGATATGCGTTTGCTTCGCGAAACCTATCCAGGTGTTCCGATTGCATCCTACGTCAACACATCCGCAGAAGTGAAAGCCGAAAGCGATGTTTGCGTAACGTCCGGCAACGCGACCAAAATCATCAACGCGATGGAAGAAGACACGATCCTGATGGTGCCGGATCAGTATCTTGCCGCCTACACGCAAACGCAGACGAAAAAGAAAATCCTTTCCTGGAAGGGAAGCTGCATGGTGCATGTGCGCTTCACCGCAGAAGAAATTACCGCCATGCGCGTGAAGTATCCAGGCGTTGTCGTTATCGCCCACCCCGAATGCCCGCCGGATGTTATTGCCGCGTCTGATTTTGCGGGATCTACGCAGCAGATGGTGGATTTCATCGATAAAGACAAGCCGGCGAAAGTCATGCTGATCACCGAATGTTCGATGAGCGACAACCTCGCCGCCATCAACCCCGGCATGGAACTTGTGCGTCCGTGCCAATTGTGTCCGCACATGAAAAAAATCACGCTGCCCAAAATTTATGAGTGCCTGTTAAATGAAACCGGTGAAGTGCTCGTTGATCCGGCCATCGCCGACCGCGCACGCAAACCCATTCAACGCATGCTGGATTTGAGTAAATAGACTCCGATCACGTTCTTTCTGGCCTCTTAGGGAGAGGCCGCCTTTCCCTCATTAACCAATTCAAAAACACAATTTACATTTGTCATATTGTGTGGTATAACTCCTCCCAAATTAGCCATGCAAGCTATGGAAAGAATGTGAAAATGGACAATATATCACGCGCATTAACCACCGGTTTTATGGCAGCTACATTGTTCTCAGGCCCGGCCGAAGCGCAAGGACCTGTAATTACAGTCCCTTCTCAGCTTGGCGCAAATCTGGAGCGACTGTCCCCCGCCACTATTAGTGCCTGCTTCGCCCATTACGATGCGCGATACCGTGCCATTATTGAGGCAGAAGGTGATCCCGAAATAGCTGCGTCCTATCTGAAAAATGTTCAAGGAAAGCAGGGGCAAGACGTGACGTGTGGGCGGTATGTAAAGCATACCCCAAATGGATGGAAAAATGAGGGATGCTGGGCTCGAAGAGCAGCTTCTGCCCCGGTGGGGACAGCCTCAATTGCCATGGACCTGCAAATGAGGGTTGATTTATCTGTAGGTGACTTGTTCAGAACTGTAGACGATGACAGCGATCCTGCGTTTCTTGTCGCATCTTACGACAATAACATGGAGATTTGGGGAGCGGACAACAATAGCGACCCCCAACGCAGCGGGGGAATCCGCGGATACTCCTCTCAGAATGTGACCATTGGCTTGCCATCTGCAGATGATATTGCAATGTTGAAATTAAGAATGCAAAATCTGTCAGATACCTGTCGTCCTACTATATAAATTACGGCCGTGACGTTTTCTATCCAGACTTCAAAAAGAGATTAAATGATTTCCGCCATTCATATTGAAGACATCGTTCGCGCCGCGCTGAAAGAAGATCTCGGTCATGGCCATGACATTACAACCGAATGTGTCGTTCCCATGGATAAAGACGCCCGCGCCGTTGTGAATGCGCGTGTAGATGGACGCCTTGCAGGTATTATCGCGGGCCTTGCCGCCTTTACGATCACCGATCCCGATTGTGAAATTGAGTTGATCAAAACCGATGGCGAAGACGTAAAACCCGGCGAAGATATCGCCATCGTCACCGGCTCCGCCCGCGCCATTTTAACGGCAGAACGCACGGCGCTGAATTTTATGACGCATCTTTCCGGCATAGCCACGCTGACCCGCGCTTACGTTCGCGCTATTGAAGACACAGGAGCGAAGATTGTCGATACGCGCAAAACCATTCCAGGCCTGCGCGCGCTCGAAAAGCAGGCCGTGCGTCTTGGCGGCGGTATGAATCACCGTTTCGGACTAGACGATGCAATTTTAATTAAAGACAACCATATCGCCCTCGCGGGCGGCATCTACCCTGCCCTGCAGATGGCAAAAGAAAACGCGGGCCATATGGTCAAAATCGAAATAGAAGTAGATACGCTGGATCAACTGGAAGAAGTGCTTCAGACGGGCGGCGCAGATATCATCATGCTCGATAATTTCTCCATCGATAATATGAAGAAAGCCGTGAAGCTGATCGATGGCCGCGCGATTATCGAGGCATCCGGCGGCGTGAATTTAAACACCGTGAAATCCATCGCCGAAACCGGCGTTCATATCATATCAGTAGGGGCACTGACACACAGCGCCCCTGCCCTTGATATTGGTCTGGATATTTCCGTGGAAGATTAAAGCCAGCCTGATTGCAGGAAGATGATGTGGACCACCGCAAAGATGTAATACCCGCCAAGTTGATATGATGCATCGATAGCCATCGCTTCAAAGGGATATCCAGATGTCAGCGCACCCATCAATGTTGGCGGCATTGCAAAAGCAACCCACAGCAGGCAGGAAAGGCAAAAATAACCGGCCGGCGTATTCACTCCCAAGAACTGGGCCAGAAAGGCGTAGAAGCATGCCGACAAAAGCCACAAAAAGAATGAGGCAATAATAGGCAAGCCGGACATACGAACATCGTTTGTCTTTTTACCGCGGGATTCAAGCCAGCGTTTTCCAAGAATTTTTGGGTGATACCAGACGGTCCCCAACATAGTCGCCAGAAGCCCGGCGAGTGAAAATGCAAAAAAGTTAATATCAATATTGTTAAACATGCTGCCCCCTTGGTGGCTATCTTCTCTTAAAACAATGGTACGGTGATTTTGCCTTCTGTCCAATATTCTTTATGAAATTTGGAGGTTATGGCAAAAATATTGAAGAAAGTTTAATATAAACTGGAAAATCAGGCCTTACGCTCAACCATGAGCTTTTTAATTTCCGCAATTGCCTTCGCCGGGTTCAGATTTTTCGGACAGGCATTCGTGCAGTTCATAATGGTGTGGCAGCGATAAAGCTTGAACGGATCTTCCAATTGATCCAGACGTTCCCCGGTAGCATCGTCGCGGGAATCCGCTATCCAGCGCCAGGCATTGAGCAAAATGGCCGGACCCAGGAATTTTTCGGCGTTCCACCAATAGCTGGGACACGATGTGGAGCAGCAGAAGCACAGGATGCAGGCCGCCGGGCCCCGCCCATCTTCCCCGTTCAATTTGTTGGAATCTTCCGGGGACTGAAGCTGTTCACGGCTGGGCGGCGGTGTATCACTCTTCAGCCAGGGTTCGATTGCGTTATATTGGGCGTAGACGTGGGATAAATCCGGAACCAGATCTTTCACCACAGGCATGTGCGGCAGCGGCGTGATTTTTACATCACCCTTTACTTCATCAATGGGTTTGAGGCACGCCAGCGTGTTACGCCCGTCAATATTCATGGCGCAAGAACCGCAAATCCCTTCCCGGCAGGAGCGGCGGAAGGTCAGCGTGGAATCGACATTATTCTTAATGTGGATGATGGCATCCAAAACCATAGGGCCGCAGTCATCAAGATTAATGGAAAATTCATCAAGGCTGGGGTTTTCACCCGTATCGGGATCATAGCGATATATTTTGAAGGTTTTTTTCCGCGCAACGTTTTTGCCCGCCGCGTCGATCTTTTTACCGGGCTTGATCTTGGAGTTTTTTGGAAGGGTGAATTCAGCCATAAGAAAACCTTTATAAGTCTCCTTAAAATAATCCTTATTATCAGGCCTGTGAAGCCCTAAGGCTTGAAAATTCTAGAAAATTTAAGCCGCTATGCCAGGCTCGGGACGCAGATGAACATCATTTGCGGGATGAAGGGTGGCAAGCTCTTCCGCATAGATTCGTCTGCGGAGGGCCAACCTCTCTTCTTCCTGTCTGGCTTCCTCGACCAGAGCTTCCTGTAGAACGGCGCTAAGAACGTGATCTGCCACAGGAATAAGTCCGTGCTGGGTTTCAGCATCCTGAAAGTCCAATGCCAGCGCGATATCCGGCTGTGGAAGCGAGGGCGCATCCATATCAGACATATCCATATTCGGGACATTGGGCTCCGGCATCGGAACTTCCATTGCCGGATTGAACGTATGCATATGGGCGTATAAAGCCAGGCCGGCCCCTTCATTTTCCTCAGGGGCGTTGTTAGGCTGTGGCGCAGGTTCCAGCTCTTCTTCGATCTCGGGCTCCACGAATTCAACCACCAGCTCGGCAACCCACACGCCTTCTACTTCGTAGGCCCGCCTTGAGAGAATATGAACTTCGCCTTTTTTCCCGGCGCCCAGGTCATGCAAATTGCCCTCAACACTCGCGAGAGCTTCAGCTTCGGAACCGCAGGCCGGGCTTACAAAATGGGACCTTTGCATAAATTCTTTCCTTCGTGGAAACAACTACCGCACCTTGATATAGTTCCGCATTGATATTTGTCAATAAACCCGCTTTTTCGGGGGGATCGCTTCCACATCGTCCGTCAGCGTTTTTAGAATGACAGGCCGGTAATCAATGGCGGTTTTGCCTTTTTCATCAACCCGGATGATGGTGTGCTTCATCCATTGATCGTCATGACGATCCGGAAAATCTTCGCGGGCATGGGCGCCGCGGGATTCTTCGCGGTTTACGCCGGAATAAAGCGTTGCAACCGCCTGCCCCAGAAGATTTTCGAGCTCCAATGCTTCCACTAGATCGGTATTGAAAATCATGGAACGGTCGGTAATGCCGATATCGGATTTTTTATCGAAGGTTTTGGAAATGAGGTCGCAGCCTTCCTGCAGCGTTTCACCCGTGCGGAACACGGCGGCGTGATTTTGCATGATTTTCTGCATTTCGGCGCGCAATGCCGCAGGAGAAGCGGAGCCTTTAGAATGACGTATGCGATCTAAATGCGCGATGGCTTTATCGCCATTGTCCCCTTTGAGCGGTCTGTGTTTGGCAGATGGTGTTACCGTTTCTGCTGCACGAATAGCCGCAGCGCGCCCAAACACGACAAGGTCGAGCAGAGAGTTGGAACCGAGCCTGTTCGCCCCATGCACGGATACGCAAGCGGCCTCTCCGATAGCCATCAATCCCGGAACGACTTTATTAGGATCTTTCGTGGTCGGGTTTAATACCTCGCACCGGAAGTTGGTTGGTATGCCGCCCATATTGTAATGGACCGTGGGGAGCACGGGTATTGGCTCTTTCGTGACATCGACGCCCGCGAAAATCTTCGCGTTTTCTGCGATCCCCGGAAGACGCTGATGGATGACTTCGGGCGGCAGATGCATCAGGTTCAAATGAATGTGATCTTTGTTCTTGCCAACGCCGCGGCCTTCACGGATTTCAACGGTCATGGACCGGGAAACCACGTCGCGGGATGCAAGGTCTTTTGCAGACGGCGCATAACGTTCCATGAAGCGTTCGCCTTCGGAGTTTGTAAGATATCCGCCTTCACCCCTCACACCTTCGGTGATAAGGCAACCCGCGCCATAAATCCCGGTTGGGTGGAATTGCACGAATTCCATATCCTGCAGCGGCAAACCGGCGCGCAGCACCATACCGCCGCCATCGCCCGTGCATGTGTGAGCGGATGTGCAGGAGAAATAGGCACGGCCGTAACCGCCCGTCGCCAGAATGGTTTGATGGGCGCGGAAGCGATGAATTGTTCCATCATCCAGATTCCACGCCATGACGCCAACGCAAGCCCCCTCATCATCCATGATAAGATCGAGCGCGACATATTCGATGAAGAATTCCGCCTTGTGCTTTAAAGCCTGCTGATAGAGCGTGTGCAGAATGGCATGCCCTGTGCGGTCGGCGGCGGCGCATGTGCGCTGCGCGGTGCCCTTGCCGTAGTGAGTCGTCATACCGCCGAAAGGACGCTGATAAATTTTTCCGTCCGCCGTACGCGAAAACGGCACGCCGTAATGTTCGAGCTCTATGATCGCCGGAATGGCTTCGCGGCACATATATTCAATCGCGTCCTGATCGCCGAGCCAGTCGGAGCCTTTGATGGTGTCGTAAAAATGGAAGCGCCAGTCGTCTTCCCCCATATTGCCAAGAGCGGCGGAAATACCGCCCTGCGCCGCGACAGTGTGGGAACGCGTCGGAAAAACTTTGGAAATCAGCGCGGTTTTGAGACCTTTTTCCGCGCAACCGAAACCGGCGCGAAGGCCCGCACCGCCCGCGCCGACAACGACGACGTCATATTCATGGTCGATAATTTTATAAGATTGGGTCATCTGCTATAACGCTATTTTTAAAATTGAAAAAATGCTGGCAACGGCCATGAAAGCAAAGGCAATCTTGACCGCTATGATTTTAAACATCCGCCAATAATGGCGGGCTATATAATCCTCTATAACCACCTGCAATCCCATGGCGCCATGGTAAAACCCGGCAAGAATGAACATGATCAGCAGGACGGCGTTCAGAGGGTTCTGCACCCACGCGGTGAAATCTTCGTAGCTTACCCCCCTCAAATTCAAAATGGAGTAGACCAGCCAAACTGTCAGCGGCATCAGCAGCGCCGCGGTGATGCGCTCCAGAAGCCAGTGATGAACCCCTTCATGCGCGCTGCCGAGGCCCCGCGCCCTCGCAAGCGGTGAAATTAGTTTGTTTTGGGTATGATCAGCCATCCTGTGCGCCTTTTACGAAAGTGAAACCAGATACCAGGTGCCAGCCGTGAGCGCCGACGTGGCCAGAAGGACGATCCATCCGGCCAGAATAGCCTGTTTTTCTTCCAGGATTAAAACCATGTCCCATAACAGGTGCCGTACCCCGTTGCATAAGTGGTAATACAGCACAAAAGACCAGGCGAACATGAACAGCGTGCCGAACGGCGTTCCCGCATATCCCATGACCTTGTCATACATCTCCGGTCCGCTGGCCGCAGCCAGAAGGAAGGCCGTGATCAGAAGGCACCCGCCCGCAAGGATGACGCCCGTGATCCTGTGCGATATGGACATCAAGGCGGTCATGGGCAGGCGGTATACCTGCAAATGGGGGGACAAAGGTCTAACGGTTTTGGACATATCCGACATGGGAATCCCGAAATAATTATCTACGGATAGATAATAAGGCGGGGGCAAAGCTTTTCCAAGTCATAAAACAGCCTTTCCAAAAAGGAATTAAGCGGCCGCTTTCATATATTTATTCACCAGAACCTCGGCGATCTGTACGGCATTCAGCGCCGCCCCTTTGCGCAGGTTGTCCGACACGCACCAGAAATTCAGACCGTTTTCAACCGTATTGTCTTCCCGGATGCGGGAGATGAACACGTCATCTTCCCCCGCTATTTCCGCCGGCGTCACAAATCCCAGATCGGAATCCAGATCTATGACCGTCACACCCGGCGCCTTTTTCCAGGCCTTCATCGCGTCTTTGGCGCTCATCGGATTTTCGAATTCGACATTCACCATTTCCGAATGGCCGATAAAGACCGGCACGCGAACACAGTTGGCGATGACCTTAATCGAAGAATCCCCCATGATCTTCTGGGTTTCGACCGTCATCTTCCATTCTTCCTTCGTGGAATTGTCGTCCATGAACTTGTCGATCTGCGGGATGACATTGAAAGAAATCTGTTTCGGAAACACTTCAGATTCCGTCTTATCATTCATGTAAAAGTGGCGGGTCTGATTGAACAATTCATCCATGGCCGCTTTCCCGCCACCCGAAACGGATTGATAGGTGCTGACGACCACGCGCTTGATTTTCGCCGCATCGTGTAAAGGTTTCAGGGCAACCACCATTTGAATGGTGGAACAGTTGGGGTTGGCGATAATGCCGCGCTTCGTATGCCACGCCACATCCTGCGGATTCACCTCAGGCACAACAAGAGGAACATCCTCTTCCATTCTGAAATGACTGGTATTATCGATGACAACGGCGCCCGCCTTTGCGGCGATGGGTGAAAATTCGGCGGACACCTTCGCGCCCGGCGAAGATAGAACGATATCAACGCCCTTGAAATCGAACTTCGCAAGATCCTGCACCTTTATATCAGCATCGCCGAATGAAACTTCCTTCCCCACCGAACGGGCGGAAGCCAGCGCCACAACATCGCTGACCGGGAATTTGCGTTCATCCAGAATATTGAGGATTTCGTGTCCCACATTTCCCGTCGCGCCGACAACGGCCACTTTGTATCCCATGATCTTCCTCTTTGGCTCTATTTTTTCGTCTTTCCTGTGATATGATAAATTCCAGTGCTAACTCAAGGTATTTCTCTCACACCCCCGCCATGGACTTTCACATATTCGAACATATACCGATAGGCGTGTGCGTCATAAGACGTGATCGCAAGACGTTGTCCTGCCAGTACATGAATGCCTCCTTCCAGGCAATGACACAGGCCAAACCAGAGGGTTTGGAACTGGAAGAAATCTGGCCCTGCCCTGAAACGGCGGAACTCGCGCGAAAGCTGAAAAGCCCCACGCCCCCCGCCGAAGCGACGCTTCCTTTCAAAAGGGATGGGCAAGCATCCTGGGCTCTTCTGACCATTTCGCAGGATCGATACGAAAACGAAGATTGCTATACGCTCTGGGCGACGGATGTCTCCGCAAGCAAAGAAGCCGAAGAGAGCCTTAAACTGGCTGTAAGCCATGCGGATGCCCTAACCCAGCAGAAATCAAACTTCCTGGCCACGATCAGCCATGAAATCCGCACGCCCATGCAATCGGTTTACGGTCTTCTGGAGATGATAGAGCTGGACAAGCCTTCGCCCAATGTTCTTTCGATGGCGCAGACGGCGCGGGCGTCGGCCAGCGGGCTTCTTGAAATTCTGGATGACGTGCTTGATTTCGCCAAAATGGACGCCGACCAGATGGAGCTCGACCATTTTGAAGTTCCGGTCAGAACGCTGGTCCGCGGCATTCTCGAAGCCCTGTCCGTCAAGGTGCAGGGCAAGAATATCCTTTTGAAGGACGACATTGACCAGGATGTTCCCTTCGTCATCGTGGGCGATCCGAAAAGGCTGCGCCAGATCATTATTAATCTGATGGGCAATGCGATGAAGTTCACGAAGGAAGGGTCTGTGACCATCCATGTGACGAAAGCGACGCAAGTGCTCCCAACGCCTGCACGCGGTCTTGGCCTTCGCGTGGAGATTGTCGACACAGGGATTGGCATGTCCGAAGAAGTTGCGGCCAAATTATTCCGCCCCTTCTCGCAGGCCGACAATTCCACATCGCGTAAATATGGCGGGACAGGCCTTGGCCTTTCTATTTGTAAAAAGCTCGTTGAACTGATGGGCGGGCAGATCGGCGTAACAAGCACGCCCGGCAAAGGGTCCGTTTTCTGGTTTGAAATCCCGACAGAAGAAGTCAGTACGGAAGCCAATATTCTTGATCTCCCTTCCCTGGATGGCATCTCCGTCCTGTCCGTAGAAGATCACCCAATGGGTGCGAAAGAAATCGTCAAATCATTAAAATCCATGGGTGCGAATGTCGAGAGCTGCCCAACCATTGAAGAAGCGCTGGCGCTCGTCCAGCGTCGCCCATTCGATGTTGGCGTAATCGACCAAGGATTGCCAGACGGCTTAGGGCTAGACCTGATCCGTCAGATCATGGAAATACGGCCTTTCATGGGGCTTGTCATGTATACGGTGCGGGACGATGCAGGGCTGCAGCATTCTTTGCAATCGCTCGGCGTTACGTATCTTTCAAAACCTGCAAGCCGTATTGGGCTTGGCGAAGCCGTGCGTGATGCGGCGACCAAAGCGGTCAAGATGGATGCCAGCGGGCCGCACCGCCTGATCATCGCCGAAGACACGCCGAGCGTACGCGATGTGTTGAGACGCCAGCTCGACGTGCTCGGCGTTGAAGCAACTTTTGTCGAAAACGGGCGCGAAGCGCTTTTCGCCGTGCGCAGCGGCGAATACGGCATTCTTCTGACCGATCTGCACATGCCAGAAATCGATGGCTATGCGGTCGTTAAAACCATTCGCGAAGATGATGAAAAACTTGGCCGCCATTTTCCTGTCGTCGCCTTGACGGCAGACGTTCAAATGGCGCAGCGACAGGTTTATATGGCGAGCGGTTTCGATGAATGTTTGTTAAAACCGGTTTCGCTAGGACAGTTTCGTCGTCTGCTCATCCGCTGGGGATTGCTAAAAGGCGAAAATACACAGGCTCCTGCGCCTTCAACCACGCTTCCGTCAAAAGGCAATTCCGCCATCGATAAAGAAAGCATGATCGCGCAAATGGGCGCGTTCGATGAGGGCGCCATTGAAATGTTAAAACTGTTTATAGGCATGACGGAGCCGTTGCTCGCACGCATTGAAAAGGCAGGCGCCGCAAATGATGCCGGCGAGATGAAGGAAGCCGCGCATAGCTTAAAAGGCGCAGCCAGATCCGCTTGTCTTAATGATCTGGGCGAAGTCGCCGCCAAACTTCAGAACGATGCGGAAAACGGAAAAATAGATTCTGAGACAATCAAAGAAGTGGCACGAGAGTTCAACCGGGCGCGCGAAGAAATTTCCGCACTCTGATTAAGGACAAGCCGCTGTTTCTGTAGCATCCTGATAGATATTGGATGGCTGCGCTATCAGCCACACCCTGAAGCACGTATATCCCGCCGCACAGGCAGGACCACTCCCACCGGCTGTCGTCATGTTATAGGCGCCGGTTATGACATCCGCTTCACATTCGGAAAACTGATCATCCAGTTTGGCAAGAGCTGTCGTCAAGAAAGAGTCCGTCTTGTTGGTGCCTGTATAAAAGAAAACACCATCTGCGCCGTTGTAATATGTCCACGCGGAAAAAAGATTGGGCGCTGGCGGCAGGAACTTGCCCGATGTCCCGCCGAAAATTGCGGTGTGGAGTTTCGAGTCTCCGGGGTTTCCAGGACATTTTAAATACTGGACCTGATCGTTTGCGGAAGGAGCCGCAGGCGCAGAAAAATACGCACTGCTTGGATTAATCGGGTAAGGTGTATTACTTGTACCAACAAGCCCGCTTTCCCCTTCGGGATAGGTTAAAACGCATTCCTGAATAGCGGAGCGGATGAAATTAATCTGGGAGTTTAAATCAGTCACTGTATTGAAGGTGCTTTGCGATGATGTTTGCGAACTGGAGGAGTCCATGAACGTCGCCGTCAGCGCCGCCAGCAAAGCAATGGCGATCAG
>CAUJHN010000084.1 GCA_963204825.1 Pseudomonadota bacterium | reverse complement strand
GGGCGTCATCATCGCGCAAAACGTTGAGGAGGCGATTGCTGCAGCAAAAGACATGCTTTCCGGCAACAGTTTTGGCGCTGCGGGCGCGGAAGTCGTGGTCGAGGAATACCTGGATGGGGAGGAGATCAGCTTCTTCGCGCTTTCCGACGGCACGACGGTCGTTCCCCTCAATTCAGCGCAGGATCATAAGCGCGTGGGCGATGGCGATGTCGGGCCGAACACGGGCGGCATGGGGGCCTATTCCCCGGCCTATGCGATGACCCTCGATATCCAGCACAAGATCATGGGCCGCATCATTACGCCGACCATCAAGGGGATGGCGCAGGAAGGATGCCCGTTCGCGGGTGTTTTGTTCGCGGGTGTGATGATCGTGAAGGGTGAACCTTTCCTGATCGAATATAATGTGCGCTTTGGCGATCCGGAATGTCAGGCGATCATGCTGCGACTGCAGAGCGATCTTCTGCCATTATTGGATGCCTGCGCGTCCGGCACGCTCGCAGAACAGCCGAAACCGGACTGGTCCACCAATACCGCGCTGGCCGTGGTTATGGCGGCCAAAGGGTATCCGGGTGCATATGAAAAGGGCAGCGTTATCCGGAACATCGATGAAGCGGATCAGGAACCCGGGGTGAAAATTTTCCATGCCGGCACCGCCAAAAATGCTGCAGGCGAAATCGTAAGTGCAGGGGGGCGGGTCTTGACCGTCACATCCTCAGCGGGGTCTGTGGAAGAGGCGCAGAAAAAAGCCTACACGGCGCTGGATATGATCGATTGGCCGGAAGGGTTCTGCCGCCGCGATATAGGCTGGCGCGCTATTAAGGCCGCGAAGGAAAAGGTCGCTTAAGCTTAGCGTCGAGCCGCAAAAAACTCCCGCAGCAATTGACCGGATTCTTCGGCGTAGAGCCCGTGTTCCACTATAATCCTGTGGTGGCAGGTTGGTTGCCCAAAGAATTGTCCCCCGTGCAGTACGCCGCCTCCTTTGGCGTCGGGGGCAGCGAAGATCAGTCTGCGAATACGGGCAAAGGCGATTGCCGCAGCACACATGGCGCAGGGCTCTAGTGTCACATAAAGATCATGATCCGGAATGCGCTGCGCGCCCACTTCCTGGCAGCGGGCGCGGATAATCGTGATTTCTGCGTGGGCCGTAGGGTCGCTTTGCGTGATGGTGACATTGCCTGAACGGGCCACGATGACCCCTGATGCATCGACCAGAACCGCGCCGATAGGCACTTCCCCCATGGACGCGGCCTTTTTCGCCTCTTCCATCGCGCACCGCATATGGCTATGGTCTTCCTCTGAAAACATAGGTCTTGATAATGGAAAATGATGCCGAAAGCAAAGGGGAACGAATCGCCAAGCGCATGGCGCGGGCGGGTTTGTGCTCACGCCGCGATGCCGAAAAATGGATCGAAGCCGGGCGCGTAAGTGTCAATGGCAAAGTCTTGAAGACTGCGGCCTGCGTGGTTACCGCGGATGATGAGATCGTCGTGGATGGCCAGAAGCTGCAGGGCGCGGAAAAAACCCGCCTGTTCCTGTATCACAAGCCAGGCGATCTCGTGACGACGGCGCGGGATGAAAAAGGCCGCAAAACCATCTTCGATGCCCTGCCGAAAGGCTTGCCGCGCGTTGTCTCCGTGGGGCGGCTCGACCTTACCACAGAAGGGCTTTTGCTGCTGACCAATGATGGGGAGCTCTCCAGGTATATGGAACTGCCTGCGACGGGCTGGACGCGTAAATACCGGGTGCGGGCGTTCGGCAACGTAAAGCAGGAGCAGCTGGACGCCCTTAAAAATGGTCTTACCTTTCGCGGCGTGAAATATGGACCTATCGACGCCAAGCTGGAAAGCAAGCAGGGCAGTAATGTCTGGATAGAAGTCTCCATTTCCGAAGGCAAGAACCGCGAGGTGCGGAACGTCATGGAATATCTGGAACTCGCGACAAACCGGCTGATCCGTACATCCTATGGCCCGTTCCATCTGGGTAATCTGCCCAAAGGCGCAGTGTTGGAGGTCAAGCCACAGATGCTCAAAGAGCAGCTCAAGGACTTCTTCAAAGGGCGGAAGCTTTAGATGCGTATTACGGGCGGAATTTATGGTGGCCGCGCGCTGGAAGCGCCGAAAGACCGCACGATCAGGCCCACATCCGATAAGGTCCGGCAGGCCCTGTTCAACATGCTCAACGCCCGCGGCCTTGTCGAAGACGCCGCCGTGCTGGACGCATTCTGCGGCACCGGGGCGCTAGGGCTGGAAGCTTTGTCATGGGGTGCTTCATGCTGCACCTTTATCGACAAAAACCGCACATCCCTTGAACTTTGCCGCCGGAATTTTGCTGCACTTAAAAGCGATGCGCAACAATATTTCCTTTTGAAGGACGCCGCGAAACCTGGCATCAAGCCAGCCGAGATTGCTGCAGCAAATCTTGTCTTTCTGGATCCGCCCTATAAGCAGGATCTGGTGCAGCAATCGCTGAAAGGCCTGATAGAAGGCGGCTGGCTGGCGCGGGGCGCGCATGTACTGGTTGAGTGCGAGAAGGCGTATAACGTGAGGAATCTCGCCCATGAAGTACTGCTTACGCGCAACTACGGGGATACTCAGGTCGCGCTGCTTGTCTGCAGCATTCCGGCAAGGTAATAAAATTACATGATCTATTTTTGTGCAGCAATTGGATTTGTGCTTGGCTTTTTCGCCGGCCTTGCCGTTATCAACATGTTCCTTAGAAGCTATTCCACCCGGGAACTAACCAAGGATAAATCCCTGCGCTGGACCTACGGGGTTGCTGTGTGGATTTTTGCAGGTCTTGGTGCATGGGGTGGAGTATGGCTCTATAATCGTTCGATTTTCTAATCTATACTCTTTTAAGGTTTGCTTCAGCTTGACGACCGAGACTTGAAGGGCGAGGGGGAATTCTCATGACATTGTCGAACACCGAAGACGAATACGGGTATATCGCCAAGATATTTCACTGGACAATCGCCGTATTGATTATCGGGCTCCTGCCTGTGGGATTATTCATGGGAGGAATGGAGAATTCCCCTCTTAAATTCCAGATTTTTGCCATGCATAAATCCTTCGGGCTTCTGGTATTTTTCCTCGGCATTGCGCGTCTTGTATGGCGTTTTATTTCTCCGCCACCTGACCATCTGGAAAGCCATGCCCGCTGGGAAGTGACGCTCGCGGGCGCGGCCCATTTCTGGCTATATGTGTGCATCATCGGCATGCCGCTTTCGGGCTGGCTGATGTCGAACGCGGGAGAGTTTCCCGTGCCGTTCTTCGGCATTCAAATGCCCACCTTGGTCGGCAAAAATGAAAGCCTGGGCGACCTTTTTTACGAAGTACACGAAGCCCTTGGTTTCACGCTCCTGTTTGTATTGGCG
This sequence comes from Pseudomonadota bacterium, assembly GCA_963204825.1. Taxonomy (GTDB): domain Bacteria; phylum Pseudomonadota; class Alphaproteobacteria; order Micavibrionales; family Micavibrionaceae; genus Micavibrio_A. The sequence continues at coordinate 25,270 of CAUJHN010000084.1, read as the reverse complement.
CTGCACGCAGCCGGCGCTCTCAAGCACCATGTTATCGACAAAGACGAAACGCTTGCCCGTATGACTTATAAAACGAAAGGACTTGTCCTGCCGGTCCTTATAGTCGCCATTTTGGGTCTTTCTTATGCTGCGAGCGGCGCTGCGATGCTTTTTGGCGAAGATGATGAAGAGGAAGCTGCCGTCGCTACCGAAAAGCCTGGTATTCCCGCCTCTGCGGAAAACGCAATGCCGGCAGCAGATACTTCTATTTTACCCAAGGATGGCTGGAAGATCGTCCCAACGCAGAGCAAGCTGCAGTTTCAGGCTGTGCTGTATGGTTCACCTTTTACGGGAGAATTTCAGGAATTTTCCGGAATCATTATTTTCAATCCGGATGATTTGGCGAATGCAAAAGCGGACATTCGCATAGATATGAAAAAAGTGGTTACGGGCGATGCAGACCGCGACAAAAACATCGTCGGCGCAGAATGGTTTGATTCCGACAAATTCCCCGAAAGCCGCTTTGTCAGTAAATCTTTTGAAAAAGGCGGCGAAAATAATTATGTCGCGATTGGGGATTTGACGATCCATGGCGTGACGATGCCGCTCGCTCTTCCTTTCACGCTCGATATTAATGGTAAAACAGCGCATATGAAGGCCCTAGCAACCCTTAACCGTATAAACTTCGGTGTCGGCATGGGTGAATGGGAAGACGGTAAAACGGTCGGCACGGATGTGAAGATTGCCATCGATCTGACGGCTATTCAATAAGCGCGTCAAGAAAGAGTCTGTACCTTGTCTTTTCAATAAGGTAAGCTTCTTCTCATAATGAGAACCCTCTACCATGTATGGCTGCATCCTTTTTCGCGCAAAGTGCGTTTGGCACTAGCGGAAAAGCGTCTCGACTTTGAGTTGCAGATCGAAAAGATATGGGAGCGCCGCACGGCTTTCCTCGCCATGAACCCTGCGGGTGACGTGCCCGTCCTGGTGGAAGAGGACGGTACGATCCTCTCTAACTCCCAGGTCATTTGCGAATATCTCGAAGAAGTTTATCCGCAGATCAACCTGCTCGGAGGGGATTCCATCCAGCGCGCGGAGACACGCCGCCTTGTGGGATGGTTCGACGTTAAGTTCAATAAGGAAGTGACGGAAAATCTAGTCGGCGAAAAGCTGATGAAACGCTTCCTAAAACTCGGTGAACCCCATGGTCCGTCGATCCGCGCTGGTCATGCGAATATTCACTATCATCTCGATTACATCGGCTTTCTGTGCGAAAAGCGCAAATGGCTGGCAGGGGAGTATTTCAGCCTTGCCGACATCACGGCGGCCGCGCATTTATCGGCAATCGACTACATCGGCGATGTGCCGTGGGATGAGCATCATGCGGCGCGCGACTGGTATTCCCGCGTTAAGTCGCGTCCCAGCTTCAAGGCGCTGCTGGAAGACAGGATCCCGGGTTTCATGCCCTCGGATCATTACGAGAACGTGGATTTTTAAATAGTCCCTGAACCGGACAAAAATAACAATAAGCCATAATAGGTGGGTGCATTGGTTCAAGGTAAAAAGCTTTTCTGTTTCGGGTATGGATATACCTGCGACTATCTCGCGCATGAGCTCATGCGACGAGGCGGGTGGAGCGTTGGCGGGACGACCCGCGATACTGAAAAACGAACGTTTCTGCGCCAGCGCGGCGTCAAGGCGCATCTTTTCGATTACGAACATCCCCTGGGCGATCCCCATTTTATCCTTGAAGGCACGACGCATCTTCTGATCTCCACTCCGCCCGACGACCGCGGCGATCCCACATTCAACATGCACGCCGCCGATATAATCCGCATTCCGACGCTGGAATGGGTCGGCTATCTGTCCACCACCGGCGTCTATGGCGATCGCGCGGGTGGGACCGTGGATGAATATTCCGAGATCCGTCCCAATTCCAAGCGCGGGTCCAGGCGCGTGCGGGCGGAGGAGGAATGGTATTCCCTGCTGCAGCATTACAACCTACCGCTGCATATTTTCCGCCTGGCCGGAATATACGGGCCTGGGCGTTCGGCGCTAGATTCCGTGCGGGCGGGCGTTGCGCGGCGGATTAACAAGCCGGGGCAGGTGTTCAACCGCATCCATGTCGAAGACATCGTGCAGGTGCTGATCGCCTCGATGGAGCGGCCCAATCCGGGCGCCGCCTATAACCTTGCCGATGACGATCCGGTGCCGAGCTGGGAAGTTATCACGTACGCCTGCGAACTGCTGGGCCTCACGCCGCCGCCCCTGATTCCTTACAACGAGGCTGATATGGCGCCGATCGCGCGGAGTTTTTACAACGACAACAAGCGCGTCGCCAATCATCGTATAAAGGAGGAGCTTGGCGTTATGTTGAAATATCCTTCCTATCGCGATGGGATACTTGCGTGCCTTCAGGCGGAGCAGAGCGGGGAGTTGGAGCAATATCTGCCCGCGCACGAAGCGTCCGAAGGGTAGTTTTAGTTTTTTGAAGATACGGTGTCATTAAAACACGTATTACGTTGGGGCGTAATTTGATTCCAGCCGCGCGGCAGCATGGAAGGCTGGATCATAGCCCTGTCTTATTCGATCATGCGCTGCCATGTAGGCCTGCATCATCGTCACAAATCGCGCATCTTTGTTATGCGGAGAATCCTGAAGGACTTCACGAACACGGTTATACCCTTCGTCGTAAGAAAGAGGATGCAGGCGGTCTAGAAGCAGGCCTCCTGCTTCCCCAAACAACTTTCTCATGTCTTTAAATTTATCGGGACGCACGGAATCATATATATCCTGGCCGAGCAGCATGAGAGATTCCCATGTTTCCCTGTCTGTGGTTTCCGGATTTTCGAGCAGAGTAAGTCCCAGGGCGGTTCTGTGCGTTTCATCACTGGTATGAACGCCGTTCAGGACGCGGTAATCAATAAAGGCCCGCCTGTCTTGCGCCGTTACCAGATCTTGGGTTGTTTTAAGTGAAAAACTATCGCGTGCTGTTTCGTCATGGAGACCCTCTGCTTTTGATTGCGGCTTGTCTCCTATAATGCCGGGTCGCAAATGATCCAATTCATGAAATAAGACCTGTGTTTCCAGGCTGGCATGGGTGGGTATGTAGGCGTTTTGGGGCAACGGAACGCCTGTCATTTTTTCAGCAAGGTTTCTGCCCGTGGCGTGATGCGTGCCCAGTATGATAAAGCCTGCTTGCAAGGGATCACCCGTATTGCCCATGGGAAGGGCGCTCGGTGAATCCTCTAATACTTTTTCGATAATTATCTGTCGCCAAATATTCCCAAGTTGCGACAAGTTTGGGCTTATTTTTCTAAGGCTATCCAAAAAAAAGACTGCGGCCTCTGTCAGCTGCTCTTTCGTGACATTTTGTAAGTTGAATTCTCTTTGGGCGTTTATGTCCGGAAAGACATCGTCTGCGGAAATAACTATAACGATGGGTATATGCGCGTTTTGCGCGACATGGGGGATAAGAGAGCCAAGGCGCGCGCCCGTGGCTTCCGAATAATATAGTTCCTTGCCGTCGGTCCGGAGTAGTGTCACAGCGATTCCACTTATTAAAACATATACAGTATTTTAAAATAGCTAAAAAATATTTAACTAATTGATTTGAAATATATTTGCGGCGCGATAGGCGAGGCCTAACCCAACGCTGTCCAGCTTGTTGCCCTGGGATATCGCGGCGTGGGGAAATTTTTTCTGGATCAGCGTATTGATGATCGGTAGTTCCGTTGAGCCGCCGGTGAGGACGAGCAGGTCGATGTCTTTTTCTTTAACGCCTGCGCGGCGCAAGGATTCGTCTATGGCGTTCATGACGCGGGAAACATCGTCTTGAATTGCGGACTCAAATTCCCTGCGCGTGACCGGGAATTCGAAATCGAGGCCGAGTTTGTGGAATTGGGCATTGGCGGCTTCAGCTTCCGTTAAATCGATTTTGATTTTTTCGACTTCGCCTAGCAGTGCATGACCCAGATGGTTTTCCTGTATCGTCAAAAGCCGCGCGATTTTTTCAGGCGCAAGCGAACGGCGTTTGATGTCCAGCGTTTCCTGAATAGCCTTAGGCGTTTGCGCGAAATTGACATGCGCCCAGTCAGAAAGCTGAAAATACACGCCTGTCGGCGCATGCAGGATTTTGTCTTTATCGAATAAATCCCTGTATTGCGTGCCGAGGCCCAGTTCCGGCATGAAGTTTTTGAGCGAGAGACGGTAATCGAAGGTCGTGCCGCCGATGCGCACGCCAAAAGTGGAGAGGATATCGTCTTTCCGGTCCGCCCTGCCCATTTTGTCACGGGCGATGCGGATGACGGTGAAGTCCGATGTGCCACCGCCCAAATCAACGACGAGGGAGAGTTTTTCGTCTTGCACCGTTTCTTCGTGGGCGAAGGCGGCGGCGAGCGGTTCATATAAAAATTCTATGTCGGCAAAGCCCGCCGCACGTGCGATTTTTTCGAGCGTCGCCTGCGACTTTTTATCGGCGGCTTCGTTACCGTCGTGGAAATGGACGGGGCGGCCGAGAACGAGGTTGTCGATGGGCATTCCTGCCGCATTTTCCGCGCTGGTTTTCAAATGGCCAATAAAGGTTTGCAGAATTTCGGTAAAAGGGACGGCGCGCCCGCCGATATTGGTTTTATCGTCCATCAAAGATGTGCCGAGGATTTTTTTAAGACCGCGCATGAAGCGGCCCTCGTCGCCTTCCGTGTAGCCTGCGATGGCGCGTCGGCCGAATATGGGGGCCATTTTCGGGCGAAAGAAAATCGCGCTCGGCAGGGTTGTTTTATTATCTTCCAGCGGAACGAGTTTTTTTGTCCCGTTCCCGGCGATGGCGACGGTGGAATTGGAGGTGCCGAAATCTATGCCGCAGGCGATGGGGGTTTTCATGAGGTGTTTATACGCATTTGGGAGAAATTTTCCAGCCCGTCATTGCGAGGAGCCAGAAGGCCGACGCGGCAATCCCGTAAAAGGAGCCTTTGTCTGGATTGCTTCGGCTGCGCCTCGCAATGACGGGCTGGAAAATTTAGGATTTCGCCGTAAGGGGGAGGCGGATGGTTACGGTGGTGCCAACGTCTACCACGCTGTCGATGTGGATGGAGCCGCCGTGGAGTTCGGCGAGTTCTTTGGTGATGGAGAGGCCGAGGCCGGAGCCTTCGTGGCTGCGCGTATACTGGTTCGCGGCCTGTTCGAAGGGATTGGTGATGGTTTTGAGTTTGTTCGCGGGGATGCCGATGCCGTGATCTTTGACGCGCAGCGATATGTGATCTGAAATCGCGACGCATTCGACATCGATGGTGCTTTTCGGATGGCTGAATTTTACAGCATTGGAAAGCAGGTTCAGCATGATCTGCATCACCGCTCTGCGGTCCGCGGTGATCTGAATGGTTTCATCGGGGATTTTGACGAGGATTTTTATGCCCTGCTCTGCGGCCCTGGCTTCGATCATATGGACCGCGAGGCGGATGACCTTGGCGACATTGATGGTTTCTAAGTCGAGTTCGTACTTTCCGGCTTCGATTTTCGACATGTCTAGAATGTCGGTGATGAGATCCAGCAGATGTTCGCCGCTTTCATTGATGCCCTTGATATAGTCCAGATAGCGGTCATTGCCGATCGGGCCGAGCAATTGCTGCATCATCATTTCAGAAAAACCGATGATGGCGTTGAGCGGCGTGCGCAGCTCATGGCTCATATTGGCAAGGAACTGGGATTTGGCAGCGTAGGCGCGTTCGGCGGATTCTTTGGCTTCCATCAGGGCGCGTTCGTGCTGGATGGTTTCGGTGACGTCCTGCATGATGCCGTAGAGACCGATGACATCGCCTTCGGAATCGAATTCGCATCGGCCCTGGCAGCGGACGTGGCGGGTTTCGCCTGTCGGCGTTATCACGCGGAAATCTATTTCATGATCGTTCTGTTCAATGATCGCGCGCTGGAAGGCTTGCGTCATGCGGCCTGCATCGCGGCGGTGGAGCATGGCGTTGACGGAATCGAGCGTCGGCGTGAAATTTCCGGGCGATACGCCGAAGATACGGTAGATTTCATCGGAGAAGCGAATGTTTTGGTGGCCCAATGACCAGTGCCAGTGGCCCATATGGCCGATGGCTTCTGCTTCTGAGAGCTGCTGTTCCCGGCGCAAAAGCGCTTGCTCCTGCATGCGGATGGCGGTGACGTTATGGCCGAGGCTGTAGATTTTTCCGTCCGCCTTTTTATGTTTCCATTCGGTCCAGACGCTGCGCGCTTCGTTGGAGATCAGCCGGCATTCGCAATGAATTATGGATTCATTGGTGAGCCCGCGAAAAGCGGCGCGCACGGAATCGCGATCATCGGGGTGGACGAGATCCAGAAAGCCCCTGCCTTTTAGGTCGGCGAGCGTGAAACCTAAAAGCGCCGTGAAATGGGCATTGATGCTTTCAAACATGCCGTCGCCGCGGGCTATGCAGAGCATGTCATTGGAAAGGGCGAGGAAATGCTCCAGCATAGATCCATCGCCGCGTTGATGCCTGATCAACATATCGACGTTGCTGGTAAAACCTTCGTCTTCTTCGAGCGCGGATGCTATGATGTAGCGGCCGCCGTCTTTTGCCGCCATGCTGTCGAATTGCAGGGCAATACGGGCGCCGGTGCGTGTGAATATAACTTCGTGGGAACCGCTGCGCAGCGCGCTCAAGATGGTGTTTTCCTGCGCGAAGAGGAGAGGTGCGTGCCGGAAAGCGTCTTCCGGATCTGCGAATTCGGCGATTTTCAAGAGGTTCTGACCCTGGAGGGCGTCTCCACCTGCAAGCGTTTGACAGGCGGCGTTCGCGAACAGTATTTCCCCATCCATGGCAAGAACCAGACGCGCAACGTCCTCATCGGAAAACGGGGTGGATTCCGCACGGACAGACGTTTGCATTTTTAAAGGACGCGTGGGTGACATGGGAAAAACCGTCGGAAAAATGACTTACTTATATTCTACGACGAATCGGGCTTTTTTTCATAGCATAAAATGAAAACGAAGGGCTATGCCCCCCGTTTAAACAAACTATGGTTGTCTTTTAATCCGCGTATTTCACGGAACAACCATGGGGTTTGGTCTGCGGCTTTTCAACCGTGCCGCCGAGCATGAGCGCATTGACCGCGGCGCGCACGTAGTTTGTCGCTTTGGGAAGATTGGCGGGGTCCGTGCTGTCATCGTCGTCGATGGCGCCTTCGTAGACGAGTTTACCGTCCGCATCGATCACAAACATATGCGGGGTCGTTTTTGCATCGTAGAGTTTGCCGATTTCCCCTTTGGGATCCGCGATCCGCGCGGTTGCGCGGGATTCCATTCTTTGCATGTAGTCATTGGCTGCTTCCGCCGTTTCATAGCCCTGTTTGCCTTCGGCGGAAGAATTGATGGAAAGCCATACGATGTCCGTCGCCGTCAATTCGCCCTGCAATTTTTGCATGTTGTGCGAATCATATTGTTTTTTTACAAAGGGGCATTCCGGGTTGGTCCATTCCAGAATAACGATCTTACCTTTGTAATTGGACAATTTTTGTTCTTTGCCCGCGCTGTCCGTTGCCGTGAAGTCAGGGGCGATTTCACCAATTTTAGGAGCGGCCCACGCGGGAACTGTCATGATCATGGCCAGCGCTGCAAGGGTGCAAATAAAAAGTCGTTTGGTCATCATTTATTCTCCTTCTGGGGATATCGTCTTTTCAACGATACCGGGGGTTAAAATTTGCGGCAAGACGATAGCTTGCGGTCTTGCGCCGCTTTTTTCATTGCGCGGGCCGTAATAGATATAGAGAGGAACGCCGCTGCGTCCATATTCTTCCAGAAAGGCAGTGATTTCGGGGTTCTGGTTGGTCCAATCGCCTTTTAAGTATTTTACGTGGTGATCCGCGAAAAGTTTTTCAGTGGAGGCAATGGCGATCGCTACTTTTTCATTCACTTTACAGGTAATGCACCACGCCGCTGTCATATTCACGAAAACAGGATCGTTGCCTTCCAGATAGGTTTCGAGTTTAGCGCGGGTGAAATCTTCCCAGTTTTTCGCTTCTGTCGGATTAGGCTGTATCGACGCGCCGTCGTATTGACGTATGCCGACGAAAGTGAAAGCGACAAAAGCCAGAGAAACGATAGCCAGTATTGTTGCAAGGGTGTGGCGCGGCTTTTTACGTAGCATCCATAGGCCGAATGCGATGGCGAGCATGCCGAGCATCGCCACGAACTGCCCCATTTGATTGATCTGCATCGATAACACCCACAGCAGCCAGCAGGCGGAGGCAAACATGGGAAAAGATAAAAACTGCCGCAGCGTTTGCATCCAGGGGCCGGGTTTTGGCAAAGCATGTCGTAAGGTGGGAATGAAACATATTGCCAGATATGGAAGCGCCAGACCCAGACCCAGCGCCGCAAAGACAAGCAGAGAAAGCATTGCATTTTGCGTGAGCGCGTACCCCATGGCCGTGCCCATGAAGGGCGCCGTGCAGGGCGTAGCCACCAGCGTTGCCAGAACGCCGGTGAAGAACGAGCCCGTGACGCCGCCTTTTTGCGTGAGCGCGTGGCCTACATTCGAAAGGCCGAAATCGATTTCAAAATATCCTGTGAGATTCAATCCCAATGTGAAGAACAGATAGGCCAGGAAAAGAATGACGGTGGGATGCTGCAGCTGGAACCCCCATCCAACTTGCGTGCCCGCGGCTTTCAAGCCGATTAAAATCGCGGCGATGGTTATAAAGCAAAGCAGAATGCCGAGCGTATAGGCCATGCCATGGAGGCGGGCCTTTGCGATATCTTTGTCCCTCAGTTCCGCAAGGCTTAATGCCTTCATAGACAGAACAGGAAAGACGCAAGGCATTAGATTAAGAATCAGACCGCCGATCAGGGCGAATATGATCGCTTTTGCCATCCCGATGTTGGAGGATGGTTCCGAAGAATCCGGCGATGCGCTTAAGGTGGATACGCGCACCGCTTTTCGCGCGCCCGATGTGTCTTCATAGGCGATGACGAGTTTGGAAACGGGGACATCCGATAAATCGCGCTCTCCGCGTTTATGACGGAGGGTGAGCGAGTGCGCGTCTTTTTCCGCGCGGGTTTTTTCAGGATTCAAGATAAGACCCCATTCTTCGGGGTAGAGTTCGATCGTATCCAGTTTCGCAAAAGCGGACGGCATATCCGTTTCGATTTTAACAATGAGGTCACCGTCTTTTTCGGATAACGCCGTTGCCCAGCCCATATCGAGGGGGAGTTGCGCGCGGGCGGATTCTATCGCGGCAGGCATCGGGTCCTGATCGCCGTTGATGGTGAAGGACGCTTCGTGGCTTTCGGGAATGCAGATTTCGTGGCAGACGAGGATGTCAATTTTTGCCGTGAGCGTTTGTGCTCCTTCCGGAAGGTTTTCGGGAAGGGTTATATCCTGAAGAAGGACAACGTTGCCTTCATAGCCGAAGTTGGTGAGTGGTCCCATGGGCAGGCGTTTGGGTACGGGCCATTGAAGGGGCGCAGACCTGATGCCTTCCACGCCGCCCCAGGAGATCCGGGCGACGCTGCCTGAATCACCCGGATTCAACCAATAGGTGTGCCAGCCGGGGCGGATCTTTTGCTCCACGCCGACGGTGAATGTTTCGCCGCCTTTTACCTGGGTTTTTTCAGGGAGCAGACGAATGGTGGCATAGGTTTCCTTTTCAGCCGCTATTCCAGGCGAACCGATTGAAATAATTATAAAAAAGCAAAGGAAAAGACCGGTGCAGAGAGTGAATTTCAAGAATTTATCCAAAGGAGAGCCCGCCTTCACTATTTGGTTACCTTAGTAAACTATCTTATTCGATGGCGGAGTCTACCTCTAGGCTCTTCTTTAAAAAGGAATTATCATTATGACCGGTCCTTCATCCTCTTTATCCACGCAGGGGAAATCCATGTCAGACGCGCCGCTATGGACGCCTTCTTCTCCGGAAAGCACACAGCTGGCCGCGTTTATGCGCGGACTGGGGCAGGAGCGGCTGGATTATCAGGCTTTTTGGCGCTGGAGTGTCGATCATCCGGAGAAATTCTGGAACGCGGTGTGGGACTTCACGGGCGTGATCGGCGAAAAGGGCGATGTGGTTTTGCAGGACGGCGATAGGATGCCGGGCGCTAAATTCTTCCCCAAAGCCCGCCTGAACTATGCAGAAAACCTCTTAAAGCGCCGGGACGATGTACCGGCGATGATTTTCCGGGACGAGATGGCGCGGGAGCGCACGATTACCTTTGCAGAGCTGTACGCGGAAGTCGCGCGCTGGCAAAAACAATTGAAAGACTGGGGCGTACGCAAGGGCGACCGCGTGGCCGCATTTATGCCGAACATGCCGGAGACGATCATCGCGTGTCTGGCCGTTACATCGCTGGGCGCGATCTGGTCTTCTGCGTCGCCGGACTTTGGCGTACAGGGGCTGATCGACCGGTTCGGACAGATTGAGCCGAAGGTTTTGATTACTGTCGATGGATATTTTTACAACGGAAAGACGCTCGATTGCCTGCAGAAGGTGAAAGAGGTTGCGCCGCAACTGAGAGGGTTGGAGCACATTATCGTCGTGCCGTTCACGCAAGATGTCCCTGATTTTTCCTTTTTGCCTAATGCAGTGCTCTGCGCAGGATTTGCGGGTGCGAGTGAGGTTGTTTTTGAGCGGGTGGAGTTTAACCATCCACTGGTCATAATGTTTTCGTCGGGGACGACAGGGATTCCAAAATGCATTGTCCATGGACATGGCGGTACGCTGCTCCAGCACCTGAAAGAACATCAGCTTCAGACAAATGCTAAATCAGGGGACAGCATATTTTATTTCACCACCTGCGGATGGATGATGTGGAACTGGCTGGTGAGCGGACTGGCGTCGGGAGCGACATTGTTGTTGTTCGACGGATCGCCGTTTTATCCGGACGGCAATGTGTTGTGGGAGTTCACATCAAAGCACAAGGCGATGTTGTTTGGCACATCGGCGAAATATATAGATGCCTTGAAAGTCAACGGGCTTAACCCGGGACGGGATTATGACTTATCGCATTTAAAGGTTGTGAGCTCTACGGGTTCCCCTCTTGTGCATGAAAGTTTCGACTTCGTGTATTCGCATATTAAAAAGGACCTACATCTGGCCTCCATTTCGGGGGGGACGGATATCGTATCGTGCTTTGTTCTGGGCAACCCTATCAGCCCGGTTTACAGAGGCGAGATACAGGGCCCCGGCCTTGGCATGGCGGTTGATGTGTTCGACGACGAAGGCAAGCCGATTCCGGCGGGCGCAGGATCAGGCGAACTTGTGTGTACGAAGCCCTTCCCGTGCATGCCTGTGATGTTCTGGAACGATCCGGACAACGTGAAGTACAGGGCGGCCTATTTTGAGCGCTTTGATAACATCTGGTGTCATGGCGACTGGATTGAACGTACACGGCATAACGGTCTTATTATTCATGGAAGATCGGATGCAACGCTCAATCCTGGCGGCGTACGCATAGGGACAGCGGAAATCTACCGTCAGGTAGAGCAGATCCCGGATGTGGTCGAAAGCATCGCGGTGGGACAGGATTGGGAAGGCGATGTGCGTATCATTTTATTCGTGAAACTGAAGCCAGGCGCGCAGCTGGATGATGTTTTGGCGGAAAAAATCAAGAAACAGATAAAAACGGGGGCGTCTCCACGCCATGTTCCTGCAAAAATCATCCAGATAACCGATATTCCCCGCACAAAATCGGGAAAAATTACCGAATTGGCGGTCAGGGACGTGATTCATGGGCGCAAAATTAAGAATATAGAGGCGCTGGCGAACCCAGAGGCGCTGGAGTTATATAAGGGCCTGGCTCAGCTTATCAATTAAATATTGACATAATAATAAATGTCATATTATTTTCGGCCCCATGTCCGGGTATACGATTGAAAATATTAGCAGATCCATTGGCGCGCAGAGTGAAACCCTACGCCTTCTCTCAGACGCCCTTGCGTCCTTTGATAACAATCCAATAGAATTTGCACGTTCATTTTCAACGGTAGAGATAGATTCTGCCCACTGCCCCCCTGGGCAATACATATATCTAGGTGCAGTAGGCACACAAGTACGTCGCGTTGAAAACATGATCGAGCGTCTGGCTTTGGCGTGCAAAATAATCAATCTGCAGGTGGACATGAATCGGAATTTGCCAGAGGGGGATCCGATACGTCGAGACAATGAGGATGATATTCGGAATCTTGTTCCCGCCGCGCAGTCCCTTGAGAGAGAATTCAATACAGTTGTGAATTTATGTCACTTTAGCGGCTGGAATGAAGAGCCCCCGTTAGATCTCGTGCGTCAAAGCAAAATAGCGGCCTTCGACGCGTTCAATCGCCTTTGTGAAACAGGACCCGCATTAAAAAATGCCGGGTCTTTGTCAGAGGACAATCCATTACAGTCTTTGCTACAGGCGAGAATTACCTACGCAGGGCTTTGTGGTCATTCAACCGACATCAGTCTTCAGTATGGACACCAGCTTTTAGCGGCCAGTGCAGCCATCATTAAGACGGAAGGTTATGTCCATACGGCCTCTCTTTTTATAACGCAAGTAGTAGACATTATTGCAAAGGCGAAAGAAGAGCATCGCTTTACTGTAGGTTTCCTGAACCAAATTTATACGATGTGCCCCGACGCCATGGATACCGTAAATGTCAAAGCAACGCAAAACGTTCCGGCGCCGTTAAACTTTGATTTTATATAGATGATTTTATAACCCGTTATTCGTGCATGCTGTGTAAACCTGTCACTATATCCGAGATAAGCCTCAAACTTGCAGAGCAGCAAGATCGGCTGGCCGACCTGTTCGAACAATGTTCATTGTTTGAAAAAGATCTTCCGGCCTTCATGAGAGAAACACCCACCGGTTTCATTGAAACGCTCATATCGTGGGAGCCTGAAGAGCTGGCGACATCTCTGGAAATGGAAGTAAGGCGTTTAAATATATCGCTCGTGACGCGGCAGCTTCAATGCCTCCATGCCGCCTGCGATATTATCGATGCGCAAACCGCTTTGGCCGGAGACCGCAAAGCGGAAAGCTGTCTGCAAGATACATATGAAGAGGATAAATCCACCTTTCGCACGCTGCGTTCCGCCATCGCCAAAAATATGATCGAGATCGTGGATGCGAACGTTCCCTTGCAACGGGCAGACCGAAACAATTACGAACAAGCGCGGCAGTATTGGATATCATTATCCCGCCGCGCTGCGGGAATGATAACAGATGCATTGCCGGAAAATTCTTTCACGCCCTCTGATGCGGGCTCGCTCAAACGCTTGTTTCACCGAAGAGTTGGTTATGCGAATACGTCCGCGCAAATAACCGCCATATTTTTGGAACATGTTGATATTTCCAGGCAGACAATCGCCGCCCTGATAAACAATAAGCCAGAAAGCCCACGGGCATATGATGACCAAATGACTTTCAATCATGCGCTCCTGAAAAAGATTGAGTCACAGCTGCCTGAAATTCGAAGATTCCTGGGGCATACAGATATGATGCTGGGGAGCTTCGAGGGTGATGCGCGGCCCACTTTTAATGCACCCGCCCTCCTCATCTTTGCCGGTTAATTATTTCGGGCTTGCTTTTGGACGGCGGAGTGTGGCTTAATCATTCCCATGATGATCGTTAACACATACAGCCTTTCGACGCGCGCAGCCATCGCTGCCGCTGCTGCTATGTGTGCCTCCGCCGCAGCTGCGGCAGCGTGCGCCGCGGCCTAGCCGCATATAATATCCCGACATAGCGCACAGGGCGCGAATTAGCCAAAAATCCTTAAAATTCATTAAGAATGCTTGCAGGAAAATTGCATCATGAGTACATCAGACAACACGATTTTAAATTTTAGAGACGATAATAAAGCCATGTCTGCTTCCAAAAGCCCATTCCGGTCTATTTTTTCAGAGCTTTCGCCCAACACAGGGGCCGATATGCTGCGGTATGGCTGGACGAAGCCAGGCATCCTCTCGCTGGCGCAGGGCGAAGGCAGCATGAAGACGCCCGACTTTATCGCGGATGCCGCCTATAAGGCGATGCAGGATGGCAAGACATTCTATGCGCCCGTCCTCGGCATTCCCGAACTGAGACAGGAGCTTTCCACTTACTACGCGCAAGTCTTCGGACTTTCGATTCCAACGAACCGGATTTTCTGCACATCTTCGGGCACGACCGCCATTCACCTTGCCATGACGGCGGTTCTGGATGAGGGCGACGAAGTTATCGCCGTTACGCCGATATGGAAGAATTTGCTCGGCGCTATCGAGATCATGCAGGCGAAGACGGTGCAGGTGCCGCTCGACCATATTGAAGGCAAGGGATGGACATTCGATATCAACAAGCTCTTCGATGCCGTAACCGTCAACACAAAAGTCATTTTGCTTGTGACGCCTTCCAACCCGACCGGCTGGGTGATGAAGCCGCATGAAATCAAGGAGGTTCTGGAATTCGCGCGCGCGCGCGGGATCTGGATCATCGCGGATGAGGTTTATTCCCGGATCGTATACGAAGGCGGGCGCAGCGCATCGTTCCTAGATTACGCGACGCCGGAAGATCGCCTGTTCGTCGTGAACAGCTTTTCAAAGGCCTATGCGATGACGGGCTGGCGGCTTGGCTGGCTGGTAGGGCCTGCGGGGTCAGAGAACACGATCCGCGATATCGCGCTCTACGATAATATGGGTCCGCCGACTTACGCGCAATTTGCCGCCGCCGCCGCCCTGCGCCATGGAGAGCCTTTCATCAAGGAGCAGGTTTCTCTTTGGAAAAACAATCTAGATCTGGTGATGGATCGATTCAAATCCAATGAACGGATCATCATGGAGCGCCCCGAGGCTACGTTCTATGCGTTTTTCAAGGTTGAGGGCGAGCCGGATTGCATGAGCTTATCCAAGCGTCTTATTGACGATGCGCTGCTCAGTCTCGCGCCCGGATGCGCATTCGGCAAATGTTGCGAAGGATGGCTGCGCATGTGCTTTGCCGTGTCGGAGCAGAGAATGCTCGACGCGCTCGATCGGCTTGAAAAGGTTGTGAAGCCTTAATATTCAAACGGTACGACGCCAAGTTTAATGCGCGAAAAGTGATCTTATCAGGCGCTGGAACGGGGATGATGATCTCCGCACCACGAAATAGGTGACGCCTTCGCCGGAATTTACATGATAGCGGTGCGATGGTTCAGCATCGGAAATGAGAAGGTCGCCGCGGCGATATGTTCTTTGTTCGTCTTCGAAGGCGCCCTGCAGCACAAGCGCTATGACGTGCGACATCATCCGGTTTTCGATGGAAAAGTCGGGCTGCGCCTTTATCATTTCAGCGCGGCTGCCGGAGCAGGCGGTGCGGATATGCATTGTCTGATACCCGCCGCGCGCCTCTTTCCAGCTTGCGGTTTCTATGTAGCTTTCGAGGCAGCCCGGGACTTCATGATAATTCGTCATATCCAGTTTTTTCTTGCCGGCGCATGGGCCTTTCGAAGGTGCCGGGCCGCAGGTGTCGAGGCGCGCCATGACGCATTTCAGAGCGTCCGCCTTCATGGCGACCGGCGCGCAGCAATCATGGAGCATGGCTCCGCCGATTTTCTCATAGTCCGCTACGATCTTTCTGGCCTGCGGCGAAAGAGCCATATGGGCCGCAATAACAAGCGCGTGCGCTTCATCGAGGCAGCCGGAGGCATATTCCATTAAAAGCGCATGATAGGTTTCGTCTCTATCCATCATGTCCAGAGTTCCTTCACTGTTTTTTCGCCGCGCAGCTTATCAAGCGCGATGCGGATTCTAGATTTCACCGTGCCCAGCGGGATTTTCGTTTCACTGGCAATATCGGCGTGTGTTTTATTTTCAAAAAACGACTTGTATAAAAGGTCCGCCTGTTCCGCTGGCAAGTTTTGGATGGCTTTTGCCATGGCGTCTTCTTCTTGCTGCTGGACGATTGTATCGCTGGCCAGCGGCGTTTCATCCTCTATATCAAAATCTTCGTCCGCGCTGAATTCAGGGCGTGCGCGGCGCAGGGAATCGATCCTTTTGTTCCGCGCGATGGTGAAGATCCAGGTGCTTGCGGATGCTTTGGCGGGATCAAAGCTCTCCGCCCGCTGCCAGATTGTGACCATTGTGTCCTGAGCCAGCTCATCCGCCGCGTCCGGGGACGCGCCACCTTTAATCAAAAAGGATTTGATGCGCGGTGCGAAATAGTCGAACAGGGCGGCAAAGGCTTCTTTATCTTTTTTGCGACCGACGGCGAGCAAGGTATCGCGTGCCCAGGCGGCGTCCAAAGCCCCTGAATTCGTTGCGTTTGCTGGTTTTACGGCTTTCATCCCCTTATTAAAGCCGTTCCAGCCAACAGGGACAAGTCCCCTGTTCTCTCTTTTTCGCGCATGCATCTATCCGTTATACGACAATAGGGGCGGATTGGATCATCTGATAATATGGGGGTTGTTTTCGGCGGCGGGATTGCGGGATGCGGGCAAATTGTTTAGGCTTGCACATTATCGCGCTGCAATAGCGTATTCCATCTGGACCTAAGACAATGAGAACATTCAAATATCTTTTTCCCACTCTGGTTTTCCTCTTCCTTGCCCCGCTTTCCGCGCAGGCGACGGAGCCGACCAATATCGGCGAATTTGGCAAGTGGTCCGCGTATGTGTTCGAGGAAAACGGCGGAAAGGTTTGCTATATGGCGGCAAAGCCTGATGAATCCGTTGGGAAATATTCCAAGCGCGGCGATGTCGTCGCCCTGATAACCCATCGTCCGGCGGAAGGCACCAAGAATGTGTTCAGCTATATGGCGGGTTACGGCTATAAAAAGGGCAGCGATGTCGAGCTGACGGTAGATGGCAAGAAATTCAGCCTCTTTACCCAAAATGATATGGCCTGGGCTGCGGATGCGAGCGCCGATAACAGCCTTGCAGACGCCATTCAAAAAGGCTCCAAAATGATCGTTAAGGGTGAATCCGGCCGCGGGACGAAAACCAAGGATACGTTCAGTCTGACGGGTTCCACTAAGGCTTATGAAGCAATAACAAAGGCTTGCGGTCTTTAATTTTTCAATAATTTAAAATTATGAAAACAAAAACACAAATGCCGATATCTTTGTTGGTAAGTCAAAGAGGGGCTTCCAAAAGAAAATTTGCTGTGCTAACTATTCCGACTTACCGGAGCTCACTTACGAGAACTGAATATCGATCAAAAAACAAAATCAATATTTGGATGAACCTAAACAAGAGTCGATATGACTTTTAAGAGGATTTTTGCATTGTCCGGGATGCATGACAAAAAAATGGAAAAACAGTCTTACACGGGTGTGAAATGCCGCTAAAGAATGTTCTGGGTTATTCCTGTGCGTTCGTGGCAAGGCAGTTAGGCTTACGCCACCGTTATGTCTTCACGAAAAATAATCGTCTCCGCATCCGCTATGTCGCCGGTTTGACAGCCGCCATGGCCGCAGGTCTTCCGACCGCGATCGCTTTTTCACCATTGTCGAATGTGCCGATGAAGTTTGAAATAGCTTCGGCTGCACAGGCCTATAACCGCATGGAGCCATCCGCCGGCGTAGAAGGTCCATCCGCAGAAGATAACGGTGCCATGGAAGAAGGCAGCCTGATCGGCGGCATCACCTTGGCCTCTATCCCGCAGTTCGAGGAACCAGCAGGCCCGTCTGACCGCATCGTAACCATTTCATCCGGAGACGCTCTTGGTTCCGTGATGCAAAAAGAAGGCATCGGCAGCGACGAAGCCCATGAAATCATCGAAGCCATGGACGAACATTTCAATCCGCGCGATTTAAAGGTCGGGCAAGACATTCATATGCATTTTGAGCCCGGTGCGGACAAGGGCGGTTATAAGCTGACCGACATGACAATCCAGCTAAACCCGCTCAAGAAACTCACCGTGACGCGCAAGGGCGAAGAATTTGAATCCGCCCTCGAAGAGAAAGAAGTCAAAGAAGTTATAACCGCACAAAAAGCCGTCATCAGAAACTCTCTCTACGGTTCGGCCGCCAAGGCAGGCATCCCCAAAGCCATCGTTTCAGACGCCATCAAAATCTACTCTCAGAACGTCGACTTCCAACGTGACGTCCAATCGGGCGACTCTCTGGAAGTCATGTACGAAACGCATCAGACGGATGACGGTTATATCGCGAAAACAGGTCATCTGCTCTTTGCCCAGCTGACCCTGTCAGGCCGCAAGATCCCGCTGTATCGTTATGAAACAGCCGATGGCTCGGTCGATTACTATGGCCGCGACGGTCAGAGCACGAAGAAAACACTGATGAAAACACCTATCGACGGTGCTCGCATGTCATCCGGATTCGGTATGCGGCGCCATCCGGTGCTTGGATATTCAAAAATGCATAAAGGCGTCGACTTTGCGGCGCCGACAGGAACGCCCATCTATGCATCGGGTGACGGGGTCGTCAAAAAGGCGGGCCGTTTCAGTTCCTTTGGAAATTATGTGCGCATTCGCCACCGCGGCGATCTCGACACGGCCTATGGCCATATGAGCAAGATAGCATCCGGCATCAAGCCCGGTTCCCGCGTCAGGCAGGGGCAGATTATCGGCTATGTCGGAACAACAGGTCGTTCTACAGGTCCGCACCTTCACTATGAAGTTCTTGTCGCCGGCAGACAGGTAAACCCACGCGGCGTAAATCTGCCGATCGGACAGGCACTGGCCGGGCGTGATCTGAAGAAATTCAAATCCTTCGTCAGTGATGTAGACAATCAATATGCCTCGATCTCCGGCGGTGCGGTTAAAGTGGCGCAGCGTCAGGCCCAAGAAGACGACGATATAAACTAGGATTTTAAAAATTAAAAAAGCCCGGCCAGTGTGCCGGGCTTTTTTAATATGTCGTCTGCGGCTTCCCGCAAAACCAGGTGAAGTCGTCAAGCAGTGAGCTTTTGATTGCGCTGATAAGTGTAAACTCCATAAACGCCTGCCATTACAATCGCCAGCGCGTACCAGAAGAGCGCGTATTGGAGATGTTTGTTGCGGGGCAGCCATTTTTCTTCGTGAGGCGTAACGTCGTTTAAAGAAGGCGCAACGCGGTCCGCATAAAGGATGAACGGATATGATTTTTTAAGGCCTTTTGTCGCTGAAATTTCATTGATATCCGCGCGAAACCAAAGGTCGTTATCCGGACTGTTTTTAGAAGTAAAACTGTTCCAGTCAGGTTTATGAAGAATGCCGCGCACTGTCACGGATTCAACAGGCAGGACCGCAAGCCTTTCTTCGGTGTTGTCTTTCCAGAGATCGCTGACCCAGCCAGTGTTAACAATAAGGACTCTGCCGTCCTTAAGTTCCAGGGGGATCAGCAGATGGTAGCCCATGCGGCCGTTTTCTGCGCGCGGGCCCAGCAGGATGGATTTTTCGCGCAGAAGATAGCCATATGCCTGCCCATATGCCAGCGGCATTTCTTCGCCGGAAAGAGCATCGAGCTGCGCCGTTTCCAGCGCCCGCGGCGTGGGCGCGTTATATTCGTTTTCGAGTTTTGCAATAATGCCTTCTTTCCAATGAAGGCGATACAGCTGCCATGTGCCGAGGCCGCAAAGAATGGCAACACAGCAGATGGTCGTCAGCGTTTCCAGCAGCGGGAATTTCATTCCAGATCCTTTGGCCGATGTTTGAGTTGCAGGGCGAGCACGTAGGCCTTAGCAGGGCGCAGCATCGCGATGATGGCAAAAATGGTAAGTGGCAGCCAGAGAACGATGTGCACCCACACAGGCGGTTCAAATTTCAATTCTGTGATCAGGGCGAGGGGGACGATAGTGAAGCCCAGGATGAAGATGAGGAACACGGCAGGGCCGTCCGCCGTATCATTCCTGCCTATATCGAGGTTACAGGCATCGCATTTATCCTTAAAGGTCAAGGAAAAGCGGGTGGGAAACAGGTCTCCCTTACCGCATCGCGGGCACTTGCACGACAAGGCCGTATGGATAAGAGCCTTGTCGATCATGGTTAGTGCGCGGCGCCAGCGGCTCCGGCCCCGGCCCCGCCCCACCAGTAAACGGCGACGAACAGGAACAGCCAGACAACGTCAACGAAATGCCAGTACCAGGCGGCGGCTTCAAAACCGAAATGGCGTTTCGGGGTAAAGTGATTGGCCCGAGCGCGCAGCCAGCAGACGAACAGGAACACCGTCCCGACAAAAACATGGAAGCCGTGAAAGCCTGTCGCCATGTAGAAGGTCGATGCGAAAATGTTGTCTTTGAAAGCGAATGTTGCGTGGTGGTATTCGAACATCTGGAAGCAGAGGAAGAAGAAGCCGAGCAGAGCCGATAAGCCGACGCCCAATATGACTTCCTTGTTTTTGCCGTCCAGAATGGCGTGGTGCGCCCATGTGACCGTGCATCCGGAGAGCAGCAGGATCATCGTCATCATGAAAGGCAGGTCGAATGCGTCAATCGGATGGATGCCTTTTGGCGGCCAGTGCCCGCCCGTGAATTCCGTGCGCAGATATTGGTGTATTTCGCCGGGGTAAAGGCTGGCGTCGAAGAACGCCCAGAAGAATGCAACGAAGAACATGACTTCGGAAGCGATGAAGAGCGCCATGCCGAAACGCAGGCCGACTTCGGTAATGCCGTTATGCACTTGTTCTTTCGTAGTTTCAAAGATGATGTCTTTCCACCAGAAGAACATGACGGAGAGAATACAAAGAAGGCCGAGAAGTGGGCCTTTGAATCCGACTGCGAAATCGCCCAGTTTAACGTCATGCATGAACAGGACCATGCCCATAGCGGCAATCCCTGCCGCCAGTGCGCCCGCCAACGGCCAGATACTGGGCCGGACAAGGTGATAGGGATGCGGTTTTCCGGTTGTGCCGTATTCTATATTCTCTGCCATGTTATGGTCCTTGAAGGTGGTTTCTTAGCGGGGTGTTTTATCAGCGTTATGGGGAATTGTAAAAGGCTTCCTGAGCCTTATCAAGCTCTTCCGATGCTGCTGGAAAAAACGTGTAGGAAAGGGTGATGGACTGCACGTCTTGCATCTGCGGGTCGTCGTTCATGGATGGGTCCACATAGAAGACCACGGGCATGTCGATTTCCTGCCCCGCCGCCAGCTGCTGTTCCCCGAAGCAAAAGCACTGGATTTTGTGAAAATATTGCCCGGCCTTGGAGGGTGTAACGTTATAGAGGGCGGTGCCGGTTGTGGGTTTGTTATCCATATTACGGGCAATAAAGGAAATGAGGCCCTGTTGGCCGAGTTTAATGGTTTCGGATGTCTTTTCAGGTTTAAAAGACCAGTTGATGTTGGGGGAGACGTTGGAATCGAAGCGGATGGTGATGTCCCGGTCCACGGTGCGGCCCGGCAATTTTTCCGCCCGCATCGTCGTACCGCCGAAGCCGGTTGCCTGACAGAACAGGCGATAAAGCGGGACGGACGCAAAGGCGAGGCCGACCATCGCGAAGACGATGAGGAAGACGAGCGAGATGGTTTTCCGGTTTTTATCCATTTGAGCGCTCCACACTTAAACCCGCGAAGGATTGGGTGGTTGGCATGATTTCAAGGCGGTTGATGTTCATGTGGGCAGGCAGGGTTGCGGCCCAAAACACGCTTTCGGCTACGTCATCGGCGGTGAGAGATTTGGTGTTCGCGTACACTTTGGCCGCGCGGTCTTTATCGCCTTTGAAGCGTACGGTGGAGAATTGCGTTTCCACCTGTCCGGGTTCCACGTTTGTCACGCGGATGTTTGTGCCCGTTAAATCGGCGCGGAGGTTTAGGGAAAATTGCTTGACGAAGGCTTTGGCCGCGCCATAGACGTTGCCACCGGCATAGGGATAATTGCCTGCCGTCGAGCCGATATTGACGATGTGGCCCGATTTGCGGGAAGCCATGCCTTCGACGACCAGGCGGGTCATCAGGGTCAGGCCCTTTACGTCGACGTCGATCATGGTTTCCCAGTCGTCTGGATTGGCCTCATAGGCTTTATCGAGGCCGAGGGCCAAGCCAGCGTTGTTGATAAGAAGGTCTATGTTTTTGTGCGAGGCGGGCAGGGATTCTATCGCCGACTTCATCGCGTTTTTATCGGTGATGTCGAAGACGAGGCCGATGGAGCCGGGATATAGTTGGCATAGCGCATCCACTTTTGCCTTGTCACGGCCGTGCAGAACGAGCTTGGAGCCAATGGCGGAAAATCTTTGCGCAAAGGCCTTGCCGAAATCACCCGTTGCGCCGGTGATTAAAACGATGGCCGGTTTGTGGCGCGGATAATCATGACCCATGGGCGATCTTCACCATCGTGATAACCCATATGAGCGCGATCCACGCGGCGATGGCGGCGAGGATCATAAAATTCTTGGAACGCTTGCGTTTGTGAATTTCTGAGAGTGGCATGTTACACCTTGTCAATCATGAGCGCCGTGAAGAGCGCGAAGAGGTAGAAGACGGAATAGCCGAACATTAATCTTGCGCTTTTATCCGTTTTGTCCACCAGCACGCGGAAATTCGTGAAGAGGAAAAAAACGCTCAAAGCGAAAGCGATGATGCCATACCAGATTCCGGCGATGCCGAGGATGTAGGGGGCAACGGACAGCGGTATCATCAAAAGCGTATAGGCCAGCATCTGAAGTTTGGTGGCGCGTTCACCGCTGACAACGGGGAGCATGGGTATATTAGCCGCCTTGTAATCCGCGTTGGCGAACAATGAAAGTGCCCAGAAATGCGGCGGGGTCCAGAAGAATATAATGGCGAAGAGAACGATGGAGGCCATGGAAATATCGCCTGTTACGGCGGCCCAGCCAATCATGGGCGGGAATGCGCCCGCCGCGCCGCCGATGACGATATTCTGTGGTGTGCGGCGTTTTAGCCACATGGTGTACACGAAGACATAGAAAAGATTGGCAAAGCCGAGCAGCGCGCCCGCCGTCCAGTTGACGGCTACGCCCATGGTCATGACGGAGAGCAGCGAGAGGATGATTCCGAATTGCAAGGCTTCGTCGGCGTTGACGCGGCCGAGCGGAATGGGGCGGTTTTTCGTGCGTTTCATGACGGCGTCGATATCGCGGTCGTACCACATGTTGATCGCGCCCGCTGCTCCTGCGCCGATGGCGATGCAAAGGACGGCCGTGGCGGCGATGACCGGGTGAAGGTTTGAAAAGCCGGGGGCGACCCACATACCGGCGAATCCGGTGAAGACGACAAGACTCATCACCTTTGGTTTTAGAAGGGCGATGTAGTCCTTCACCGTGGCTTCGATCGTTTCCGGAATGGCGGCGTCACTCATGGGGTTCTTTTAGCATGCCGGGCGCGAAGGTCACGAGGAATTTTCGGGTTTTTTAAGCGCGGCAGCCACGAATTCGGCGGCGAGCATGGAGAGGCCGGTGAGGGTGGCCATGATCAGGAAGACGAGATCGCTGTTTTCTTCCACTTGGAACACATACAGGCCGATAAAGAGGGCGCAGGTGCCCCAGCCGGTGAGATGGCCGAGCCAGCGCAAATGGCGGGCCTTTAGCAGGATCGCCAGATGGATAAAGAAGAATATGAAGACGGCGAAGCGGATCATAATTGTTCACAAAAGGCGTTAATGTCGCTTTGATTATTTAAACGTATTAATTTTGTAGGTCCAATATGTTTTATAGCCCTTTCTATTTCTGCGCGTTCTTTGCGTGTAAAAATAGCCCAGAGAAAAGACAGGTCAAATCTTTCTAGGCAGGTAGCGGGAAGTTCGGGGCGTGGTTTATGGCGATGAGATACCCATCGTTTCAGGCCGTTTAGGGCACACCGCCAACCCGACAGATCGAGATAAAGGAGCAGTTCAGCTTTTGATAGGCGATCCGAATGTTTTTCATCGAGATAGCCTTCAAGGATCCATTCTTTTTCAGCCAGAATATCCTGTTCCTTAGCTGTCCAAATTTCTTCGGGGATTTCCTGCCAGCCCGGTCCCCAGTAAAGAGAGTCCATGTGATAAACGGGCAGGCCGGTTTTCAGGCCGAGTTTGCGTGCAAATGTAGATTTTCCTGATCCGCTGATACCAATCACGGAAATACGCTTATAGGGTTGTATTAAAAGTTTTGGCATTCAGTATTGCAAAATCCGTTTTGCGGCCTGTTCGTCGACCGGGCTGCAGGTGACGATAGTATCTTTAATTAATTGATAAAATTCGGTTTTTTGCGCAGGGCTGTCGAATTCGAAGCCCATGATGGCGCGGCCTATGCTTTCGCCCGTGTACGCATAGTTGAAATAGCAGACATTGGCGACGCCGGAGATTTTGCGCATGAAATCGCGCAAAGCCCCTTTGCGTTCTGGAAATTGTATGTGCATGAGCACGGGGTCTTTGAACAGCGCCGGGTTGTAGTTGATGATGCGGTAACGGACATCCGGGTCCATCGTCACGTCTTCGAACTGTACGCCTGCTTTTGTTAATGTCGCGTCGAGTTTTTCGATTGTGTCGGGCGCGGCTTCCAGACCGATGATCGGCCAGGCGTCTGTTTCGCTGATTTTTCCATAGAGGAATTCAGAAACGTTCACATCTTTAAAATGTTTGTCGAGCAAGGCCAGCATGCCGCCTTTTTCTTCGCCGATATGGAAGCGTATGTATCGCCGTCTGTGCCCGCCGATGGCGGATCTCTGCGCGATTTGGGAGAGTTTGGAAAAGTCCATGTTCGCGCCCGTCAGCACGCATAAAAGTTTTTTGCCCTGTACTTCTTTGGGATAATTTTCCGCGTACTGGGTGAGTCCCGCAAGACCCATGGCGCCCGAGGGTTCCGGAATGACGCGGGAGGCATCCCACATTTTCTGGATGGCGGCAGAGACTTCTTCGTTCGTCACCGTGATGTACGCATCGATGTATTTGCGGCAGATTTCGAAGGCGAGATCGCCGGGGCGCGTGACGGCGGTGCCATCGCAGAAAGTGTCCACGTTGTTGAGCGTGACGGGATGGCCGGTTTCGACGGAGGCTTTCATGGAGGCCTGATCGATGCCTTCAACGCCGATGATTTTGATGTCGGGGTTGTGGATTTTCAGCCAGCTGGCCACCGCGCCTGCCATGCCGCCGCCGCCGATTTGTAAAAACGCATAATCGAACGGGCCTTGCCCGGAGAGCATGATTTCATCCGCGATCGTCGCCTGTCCCGCCATCGTGTAAAGATCATCGAACGGGTGGATATAGGTGGAGTTGTTTTTTTCGACGTGGATTTTCGCGGCGTCCGCGGATTCGTTATAGGCATCGCCGTGCAGGACGATATCGACATGGTCGCCGCCATGACGGCGCACGGAGGTCTGTTTCATCATTGGCGTGGAAAGCGGCATGAAGATTTTTGCGGTTAGGCCAAGCTGTTTTGCGGCAAGCGCCACGCCCTGCGCATGGTTTCCGGCGGAGGCCGCAACCACGGTTTTA
>CAUJHN010000083.1 GCA_963204825.1 Pseudomonadota bacterium | reverse complement strand
TCATCATGCGCTCTTTCTTGCCATGTTCATGATCGGCGGCACGGCCCTTACCATTTACGGCCTGTCCACGGCCCACACCAACGATCACCTGGCGCCGGGACAAAATGTCGCGGCAAGCGCCTCCATGATTTTTGTCAACGGCATAGGCTCAATCATCGGGCCGGTCCTGTCATCGGTGCTTATGAACGTTACGGCGCCCGCGATCATTTTTATAATGATGGCCTGCGTTTACTGCTCCATCGCCCTGTTTGGCATCTACAGAACCATGCGCCGCCCTTCCGTACCTTTGGACCGGCAAAGCGATTTCGTGGCACAGCCCAGCCCCTCAAGCGTCATGATTCTGCAACAGGCCGAGAATGACCAAAAACATGATAACCATTTGAAAAAACATGCAAATTTATCATAGTTGACT
Organism: Pseudomonadota bacterium; assembly: GCA_963204825.1. GTDB lineage: Bacteria > Pseudomonadota > Alphaproteobacteria > Micavibrionales > Micavibrionaceae > Micavibrio_A. Next base: position 2,722 of record CAUJHN010000083.1, on the reverse strand, counting down.
ATCCGGTAAAATACACTAAATCTGTTGCAGCCGCCTTAGGAAGAAAGCTGCGCATGCCCCGTCCCGACAAAGGAACAAAACAAAAGCTGATAGACACAGCCAAAACGCTTATCTGGACATCCAGTTACGGCGCCGTCAGCGTTGACGACATTTGCAAGGAGGCAGGCGTAAAAAAGGGGAGCTTTTATCACTATTTCCCATCCAAGCAGGATCTCGCCATCGCCGTGATGGAAGAATACTATGAATATAAAATCGAAGCCGTGATGAAGCCGGTTTTTGCCGCAAATAAATCCTTTCAAAGCCAGATCGAAGATTTAACGGACGCCATACTGCGCGATAACCGTGCAAATCTGGAAGAACACGGCTGCGTGTGCGGATGTCCACTCGCCGCGCTTGGCTCTGAACTAATCGGCGAAGAGAAAATAATTCGTGCAAAAGTGGAAGAAATATTTGGCCGCTGCCGCGAATTTTTGATTAATGCCATCCGCCGCGCAGTGGAAGACAAATCCATTCCTGTCGCAAATGCCGAAGAAAAGGCGCAGGAAGTACATGATTTCATAACCGGCCTTATGATCATGGCCCGCATCCATAACAGTCTGGACGGCCTGGAGCGTGACCTTAAACCCGGCATGCGGCGTATATTGGGTATAGACGACAAGTTTGAAATTTCACAGAACCGTATCTGACATTGCTTATCAGGAGAGAATTTATGTCACGTCAAACCAGGAAGAAGCTGATGCTAAGCGTTATGGCCCTTGCTATTATCGCGAGTGGCGGCGCCATACTGCAATTTACATCAATCGGCAACGCCGTAGCCCAGGGCGCAGGCGCGGAAATGCCGCCAATGCCCGTTCCTGTCGTCTCCATCGCTGAAAAACCCGTTCAAATATGGAAGGAATTTTCCGGACGCCTTATGGCCGTCGATTATGTGGAAATCAAACCGCAGGTATCTGGCATTATCCAGGATGTCACGTTCGAAGACGGCCAGATCGTCAATAAAGGAGACGTGCTTTTCAAAATTGATCCGCGCCCATATGAAGCCGCCGTTGCGTTAGCGCGGGCAGAAGTCGCGGGTGCCCAAGACTCCGCCAACCTTGCAAAAAAGGAACTTGCCCGCGCAGAAGAGCTGCTGAAGAGCGGCGCAATTTCAAAGCAAGGGTATGATGAACGCGTCAATTCGCAGAAACTGAACGACAGCCTGATCGCCGGCGCCAGCGCTCATTTAAAAAGCGCGCAGATTGATTTAGACCACGCAACAATCAGAGCGCCTATTTCGGGCCGCATTTCCCGCCCGGAAATCACCGTCGGCAATCTTGTAAAAGCTGAAAGTGCTCCGCTTCTGACAACGATTGTTTCCGATAAGGATATTTACGCCGATTTCGAGGTAGACGAACAGACCTATCTCAATTTCATACGCGTAAAGACAGGACAGAATGTTGAGGCGGAAAAATCCATCCCCGTACGCCTTTCCCTGCCCGACGATGATAAACATTACGAGGGCGCGATCAAAAGTTTCGACAATAAAATAAACCCATCGACAGGAACAATTCGCGCGCGCGCCATTTTTGCAAACGCCGATAACGCCCTGCTTCCAGGCATGTTCGCCCGTGTGCAAATAGGCTCCGTCGGCGAAGAAAACATGATCACTGTGCCTGAAAAGGCCATCCTTACGGACCAAAGCCGCAAATTCGTTTATGTTTCCGAAAACAACGTCGTTGCCTATCGCGAAGTGAAATTAGGCGACACGGTAAACAACGAGCGCGTCGTTCTCTCCGGATTAAACCCGGGCGACAAAGTCATCACAGGGAACCTTGTGTATAAAATTCATCCCGGCGCAAAAGTTCAGCCCATGTCCGAACAGGAAATGGAGGCCATGACCGCGCAAATGGCGAAGCAGCAGCAGGAACCCGCGGCAGGAGAGGCCGCACCAGAAGAAAATTCAGCCAAAGACAAGCCAAAGGAAATCCCCTTTGACGAACCGGAAAAAGAAAAAACACAAGAACAAAAACCTGCCCAGGAATAATCCACCATGAATTTTTCAATATTTTTTATCGACCGGCCTATCTTCGCGGCCGTTGTTTCCATTCTGATTTTCCTGGCAGGGCTTGTGTCCATGTTCCGCCTGCCAATTTCGGAATATCCCGAAGTTGCACCGCCATCCGTTGTCGTTTCTGCAAGTTACCCGGGCGCGTCCCCCGCCGTGATCGCCGAAACGGTAGCCACGCCTCTGGAGGAACAAATCAACGGCGTCGAGGGGATGCTCTATATGTCGTCACTCGCAACGACGGACGGAAACATTCAGCTTACGATCACTTTCAAAATCGGCACCGACCCAGACCTAGCGCAACAACTCGTTCAAAACCGGGTTTCTCAAGCCACGCCGCGCCTTCCCGACATCGTCCGCCAATTGGGCGTAACGACGGTGAAAAGCTCAACGGACCTCACCCTGGTTGTGCATATTCTTTCGCCCGACAATTCTTACGACTCTTTATATCTCGGCAACTACGCCACCTTGAACGTTAAAGACCGCCTTGCCCGCTTGCCCGGCATAGGCCAGGTTCAGGTATTCGGTCAGGGCGATTACGCCATGCGCATATGGCTGAATCCTGAAAAAATTTCCGAACGCAATATGACGGCTTCCGAAGTCATCAGTGCCGTCCGGGGGCAAAATATTCAAATATCCACAGGCACTATTGGCGGACCTCCCTACACACCAGGGCAG
>CAUJHN010000082.1 GCA_963204825.1 Pseudomonadota bacterium | reverse complement strand
GGCCATACGACCGTTGGCGAGGGCACGCGCGTGTTTCCGTTTGCAAGCCTTGGCCATGCGCCGCAGGACCTGAAATACCACGATGAACCGTCCGGGCTTATCATCGGCAAGAACAATACAATCCGCGAACATGTGACCATGAATCCCGGTACCGAGGGCGGTGGCATGAAAACCGTTGTCGGCGATAATGGTTTGTTCATGGTCGGCGTGCATGTCGCGCATGACTGCGTCATCGGCAACCGTGTTATCATGGCGAACAATGCAACGCTCGGCGGGCATGTACATGTCGGCGATCATGTCCTGATCGGCGGGCTGGCTGCCGTGCATCAATTTATCCGTATCGGTTCCTTTGCCGTTATCGGCGGGATGTCCGGCGTTGAGAGCGATGTCATTCCTTATGGTCGCGTAAAAGGCGAACGCGCGCATCTTGCAGGTCTTAACCTCGTGGGGCTTGAGCGCGGCGGGTTTGATAAAGACACGGTGCGCACGTTGCAAAAAGCCATGAAGCAGTTGTTTGAAGGCGAAGGCACGATGGATGAACGCATCGAACGGCTTGCCTCTGATTATTCTGGCGTACAGACGGTCATGGATATGGTGGCCTTCGCGCGTGGCAAGGAGCGGTTCGGCCTTTGCGCACCTGACACCCGTAAGGCGGCATGACCGTGCTTCCATCCAAACTGGGCATAGTGGCGGGCGGAGGCATTTTGCCCGCAAAGCTTCGCGCCTTTTGTGCGGCCAATGATATCGATAGTTTCACTATAGGCTTTGAAGGGCATGCCGATTCCGCGGATCGGTTCATGCGGCTTGGCGAAGCGGGGAATATTATTGCCGCTTTGCGCGAACGTGGGTGTAAAGACCTGGTCCTGATCGGTTCCGTCAAGCGCCCTTCGTTATCGGAGCTGCGGCCCGATCTTCGCACCGCGGCGTTCTTTGCCAAGCTGGGCCTGCGCGCACTCGGAGATGACGGCTTACTGAAAGCCATCCGTGCCGAATTGGAAGGCGAAGGTTTTACCATACATGGCATTCATGAACTCCTGCCGGATCTTCTGATGCCAGCGGGTGTTCTTACAAACACTGCCCCAACGGAAACCATGTATGAACATATCCATACGGGGCTGATGGCGTCCCGTCATATCGGCAAGCAGGATATCGGGCAGTCCGTCGTCGTGCTCGGCGATGATGTGATCAGCACCGAAGATGAGCACGGCACGGATGCCCTTATCAAACGCGCGGCGGTGAAGGGCGCCATCCTTGTTAAGAGCAGCAAGCCGCAGCAGGACCGCAAGCTCGATATGCCAACGCTGGGCAGCGACACCGTTAAGCTCTGCGCTTCGCTCGGCTATGCCGGGATTGCGGCGGAAGCGGGGGGCGTGCTGATCGCAGACCGCGACGAGATGGTATCGCTTGCCAATGCCGCCGGGTTGTTCGTGGTGGGCGTATGAGGAGGCATGTCTGCATCATAGCGGGCGAGGCATCCGGCGACTTTCTGGGCAGTAAGCTGATGCAGGCCATGCCGGGTTGTACGTTCACCGGTATTGGCGGGCCACAGATGAATGCGGCTGGGCTGTCATCCTTGTTCCCATATGAGGAATTATCCGTCATGGGTGTGGCGGAGATTCTGCCCAGGCTGCCGCAACTGCTCGCACGTATCCAGCAGGCGGCGGAGCACATTGTGGCGACCAAACCCGATATTGTTGTCACCATCGATTCTCCCGACTTCTGTTTCCGCGTGATCAGGGCGGCGAAGAAGCGGATGATGCAGCCGCCCAAGTTCGTGCATTACGTCGCGCCGACCGTGTGGGCATGGCGCGAAGGGCGAGCGGAGAAGATCTCCCGCTTCCTCGACGGGCTGATCTGCCTGTTCGATTTTGAACCGCCGTATTTCGAGAAGTACGGGCTGAAGTCCGTTGCCGTCGGGCATCCGCTTGTGGAAGGCGACGCGCTTAAGGCCGATGGCGCGCGGTTCCGCGAAGAGTTTGGCATCACCAGCGGCGAAACTATTGTGGGCGTTCTGTTCGGCAGCCGCAGGGGTGAGTTGAAGCGCACCGGGCCTGTGTTGCGTGAAGCGATAACAGCACTTGCCGGCAGGATGTCCATTCCACCGCACATCGTCGCGCCTACGCTGCCGCATGTATACCCTATGGTGATGGATTTACTCCGCGATTATCCAGGGCCGATCCATGTCTTTACCGACGCCGAGCATAAATGGGATGCGTTCAAGTCGTTCGACGTCGCGATGGCGACGTCCGGCACGGTGGGACTTGAGCTTGCTGCGCTCCAATTGCCGCATGTTATCGGATATAAGATGAATCCCATTACAGCCATGCTGGTTAAAAGGCTCGTCAAGGTGCGGTATGCGCATCTGGCCAACATCATGGCGGACCGTGAGATCGTGCCGGAATTCATTCAGGATAACTGCCGTCCGGATCTTATAGCAGATAAGGCATTTCAATTGTTTATCGACCCTGCCGCGCAGAAGGCCGATATGGCCGGCATCGCATTCCGGCTGGGCGCGGGGCAGGAGAAGACTCCTTCCCAGAAGGCGGCCGATTTTCTTTTGTCATTATAGAGCTGAAGAAGCCGCAGGAGTGCTGCGGCTTCTGGTAATGTGCTCTAATGTATGGCAGAAGGCAAGTATTACTTGCGTTTCTTGATGTCCACGTAGTCGCGCGCGGCGGGGCCGGTGTAGAGCTGACGCGGGCGGCCGATGCGGAGTTCCGGTTCTTCGATCATTTCTTTCCACTGGCTGATCCATCCCACCGTTCTGGATACGGCGAAGAGCACCGTGAACATGGATGTCGGGAATCCCATGGCCTTTAAGATGATGCCGGAGTAGAAGTCGACGTTCGGGAACAGCTTGCGGGAGATGAAGTATTCATCTTCCAGCGCTATACGTTCCAGTTCCATCGCCAGCTTCAGCGTCGGGTCGTTGCGCACGCCGAGTTCATCGAGCACTTCGTGGCAGGATTCACGCATGATTTCCGCGCGCGGGTCGAAGTTCTTATAGACGCGGTGACCGAAGCCCATGAGGCGGAAGGGGTCATCTTTGTCCTTGGCCTTCTTGATGTATTCAGGGATGCGGTCCACGCTGCCGATTTCAGCGAGCATTTCGAGCACTTCCTGGTTTGCACCGCCGTGCGCAGGTCCCCACAGGCACGCGATACCGGCGGCGATACAAGCGAACGGGTTTGCCTGCGACGACCCGGCCAGGCGCACCGTGGAGGTCGATGCGTTCTGTTCGTGGTCTGCGTGCAGGATCAAGATCCTGTCCATGGCTTTCGCCAGAACAGGGTTCACCTTGTACGGTTCCGCCGGTACGGCGAAGCACTGGTAGAGGAAGTTTTCCGCATACGACAGGTCGTTGCGGGGATACATGAACGGCTGGCCGATCGAGTATTTGTAGGTCATCGCGGCCAGTGTCGGCAGCTTTGCGATCAGACGGTGCGCGGAGATTTCGCGCTGTTTCGGATCGTAGATGTCCAGAGAGTCGTGATAGAACGCGGCCATCGCGCCAACCACGCCGACCATAACGGCCATCGGGTGCGCGTCGCGGCGGAAGCCACGGAAGAAGTAGTTCATCTGATCGTGCACCATGGTGTGGCGCGTGATGGAGTTCGTGAATTCTTCGAGTTGTTCCGCCGTCGGCAGGTCGCCGTTCAGCAGCAGGTAGCATGTTTCCATGTAGGTGGATTTGCGGGCCAGTTCCTTGATGTTGTAGCCGCGGTGCATCAGGATGCCTTCGTCGCCGTCGATGAAGGTGATGCGGGATTTGCAGGACGCCGTCGACGTGTAGGACGGATCGAACGTGAAGAGGCCTGTCTGGGCATATAACTTGCGCACGTCGATAACATCCGGACCCGTTGTCCCGTGCAGAACGGGCAGTTCCGAGGATTGCCCCGTCGAATTGTCCGTCAGGGTGAATGTTTTGTCCGTTGCGATGGAGTCCGCGGCTTTTTTGGCTTCGCTCATGTTCTGTCCCATTGGCTGGTGTTTTGTGCACGGCAGTATGCCGCCTGATAAAGATAGGCCGAAAATGGTTAAGGTTCAATTTACAAGAGTTTGATTTTGTTTGAATTTCCGTATTGTCCTCAGCGTTGTCATCCTGAGCGAAGCGAAGAATCCCATGAGATCCTTCAGTCGCCTTTGGCTCCTTCAGGATGACAACGGCGGTTGGGGCGCGGTGGATTCTTAAGCATTCATTAAGCCAAAGGCTTTGGAGTCTCATTATATGGCGGAGTTTTAAATATGCGGCGGAGTGGCAGCCGTGTTTATAAGCGTTCCATTTCGACCGCGCTTTGCCTTCCGCGGTTTTCGGGCCGGTCGATTTTTTCCACGATTGACGGGCTTTTTGTATTTCCGCCTGTTTTAGGCGGGCTTCAGGCGTCCATCTCGGCATGTTTGTCTAGTTCGTTCCGCGTGATTTTTTCTTCAGGGACGGAATATCGAATGATTTTGTGTTTGATGTAGTTTTCCGTTTTTAATTTCTTCCATGCGTGCACGGTGCGTAAGGATTGCGCCTGCGCCTTCATGGCCGCGCCGATTTTATCGTCTTCGGTGTATCCGCATTCCCTTGATTTATCGAGGTAGTGGTGGAAGAGGCCGTCCATGATCCGCGCCTGCACCACCATCATATCGCACAGGTCCGCGGGGTTGTTGGCGTGGGCTTCGAGCATGGTTTGTTGAATGGACGCCACCACGTTGCCGAGGTGGAGCTGTTCGTCCTGTATTTTAATGAGATGCTGGAGGTTGCGGGCCGCAAGCTCCAGTTTCTGCGCGGCGATCCAGTCGCCGTTGTTTTCTATATCTTTCATTGAGGAGTATAGGCTTATAATCCTATTATTGTCAAGAAAAATTATCTCTCTGTTGTCATTGCGAGGAACGCAGTGACGAAGCAATCCATCCTGCGGTCGCGCTTATACATCGCTGAATGGATTGCCGCGTCGGCCTAAAGGCCTCCTCGCAATGACGGGCGCGCGGCTATCTTATGGCGTAAGAGATACGCGCTAATGTTTCTTCTTTGCCAAGTATTTCAATGGCGTGGAACAGCGATGGCGATTTGTCGCGGCCTGTCAGGGCAGCGCGCAGCGGCATCATGATTTTGCCGAGTTTGGCGCCGGTGTCCGTGGCCAATGCACGGCAGGTTTCTTCGATTTTATCGTGGGTGAATACATCGAGCGCGGAAAAGCGTTCGGAGAGTTGAGAGAGCATCGCTTTGCCGTCTGCATCGAGAAGTTTGGCTGCGGCTTCGTTCATGTCCAATGGCACGGATTTCACAAGGAAGGCGGCTTCTTCGGCCATTTGCACCAGTGTCACCGAACGGGATTTCAGTTCCGGCATCATGGATTTCAATCTTGTCTGGATTGCCGCGTCGCCTGCGGCTCCTCGCAATGACGGGTCGAAGAAAGGCGTGAGGAGTTCGACAAGGCGTGCGTCGTCGGCTTCTTTTATATAGTGCGCGTTGAGATGGTTTAGTTTGTCGTAGTCCCAGCGGGCGGGTGATTTGACGATGCCGTCCAGATCGAACCATTCAATCGCCTGCTGCCGCGAGATGATTTCATCATCGCCGTGGGACCAGCCGAGGCGGAGCAGATAATTGCACATGGCTTCGGGCAGGTATCCCATGGCCTGGAATTCTTCCAGCGTCGCGCCGCCCTTGCGTTTCGACATTTTCGATCCGTCGTCGGAGAGGATCATCGGCATGTGGCCGTATTGCGGCTGTTTCCAGCCCATCGCTTCTATGATCACATTTTGGCGGAATGTGTTGTTGAGGTGGTCGTCGCCGCGCAATACATGCGTGACGCCCATATCATGATCGTCCACCACAACGGCGAGTTGGTACACGGGCGTTCCGTCAGAGCGCAGGATGATCATATCGTCCAGTTGTTCATTCTGCACCGTCACTTCGCCCTGCACGTGGTCGTGTATTGTGCTTGAGCCTTCCAATGGCGCTTTGATGCGGATGACGGGCTGGACGCCTTCGGGCGGTGTGGCTTTTGAATCTCTCCAGCGGCGATCATAGAAAGTTGCGCGGCCTTCGGCTTTTGCCTTTTCGCGCATTTCTTCGAGTTCTTCGGGGGAGCAGTAGCAGTAATAGGCTTTGCCGGCTTTCAGGAGTTCATGCGCGACTTCGGCGTGGCGGTCTTTGCGCGCGAATTGCGAGACGATGTCGCCGTCCCAATCCAACCCGAGCCATGTCAGGCCGTTGATGATGGCCTGCACGGCGGCTTCGGAATGGCGCGCACGGTCCGTGTCTTCGATGCGGAAGACCATCTTGCCGCCCGTGTGTTTGGCGTAGAGCCAGTTGAACAAGGCGGTGCGCGCGTTGCCGATATGCATGAAACCTGTGGGTGAGGGCGGAAAGCGGGTTACGACGGTCATGGTTTGCTCTTATTGTAAAATCACGCCTTAGTTATAAGGTAAAGAGCAAGGAAAACAAGGGGTTTTGCCGCTTGCAGGGGCTGCTGGACGAAATCACGGCGCAGAAGGACCGGCTGTTTTTATGGGCGCCGGTGGCTTTTGGCGGCGGCATTGCCGCGTATTTTGCCTGGCCCGTGGAGCCTTCGATCTGGGCGGCGGCGGGTGGCGTCATCGCCGCGTTTCTTTTCCTTTTTTATGCGTATCCGCGCCAGCACGACAGCGTGGAGAAATTCTGCGTTTATCTGGGCGCGGCATTTTTGTTTTTGGCCGCCTGTGGATTTTTGGCGGCGACGTCGGGGACTATCACGGCGGGAACGCCCGTTTTGGAAAAGGGCGTGGGGCCCGTCGATATCGTTGGGACCGTTGAGAGTATAGAGAATCTTGGCGGGAAGGATGGGAGCCGGGTTGTTTTGTCGCATCTGGTGATTGAAGGGATTGCGCCAGAGGAAACGCCGAAAAAAGTGCGGCTGCGGTTTAAAAAGGATGCGGGGATCGAGGCGGGGCAGGTGATTGCGACGCTAGCGAAAATTGATCCGGCGAGTCGTGCGGTGTTGCCTGGGGCTTATGATTTCCGGCGGCATCTGTTTTTTGAAGGGATTGGCGGGGTCGGGTTTTCGTTTAAGGCGGCGACGATTATTGAGCCGTCGCAGGCGGGCGGCGTTTCGCTTTTTTTTGAGCGGTTGCGCGTGGCTATCGGCCAGAAGATCACGGCGCAGGCGGGTGCCGTCAGCGCGGGGATTATGGAGGCGCTGATCACCGGGGAGCGCGGCGCGATCGCCGAAGAAGACGACGATGCGATGCGTAATTCAGGTTTGTATCACCTTCTTTCCATCTCTGGTACGCATGTGACAATGGTGGCGGGGGTTCTGTTTTTCTTCTCCCGCTTTTTTATGGCGTGTTTTCCGTGGGTGGCGCTGCATTGGCCGATCAAGAAGATTGCGGCGGTGATTGCGTTATTGGGCGCGGCGTTTTACGTGTTTCTGGCGGGAGCGGAGGTTCCGGCGCAAAGATCGCTTATTATGACGGGGCTTGTGATGGTCGCGATTATCCTCGACCGTTCGCCGTTTTCATTGCGGTTGATAGCGTTTGCGGCGTTGATGGTTTTGATTATCGCGCCATACAGTTTGATCGGCGTGAGTTTTCAGATGTCGTTCGCGGCCGTGGCCGCCATGATCTGCTTTTTCGAATATATCCGGCCGTGGTGGACGAAGTGGTATAGCCGGGCGGGATTTTTGCGAAAAGCCGCGTTGAATATGACGGCGTTGATTTTAACGTCGTTGATTGCGGGGAGCGTGACGGGGTTTTTCAGCCTGTATCATTTCCAGTCTTTTGCGTGGTACGGCGTGCTTTCCAACATGCTTGCGGTGCCGCTGACGGGGTTTGTCATTATGCCGGCGGCGATTATCGCGTTGATGCTGATGCCGTTCGGGCTGGAGGGGCCTGCGCTCGCCGTCATGGAATGGGGGACGATGTGGATGCTGGCCGTTGCGCATTGGGCGGCAGGGCTGGAGGGGGCGGTTGTGCATGTGCGGCAGTGGCCGGAAGTGACGTTCGGACTGTTCGTGTGCGGGATGGTTTTGTTTTTGTTGTGGTCTGGATGGCGCGGGAAGGGTGTGGCGGCGGCGTTGATGCTGGTGGGGCTTTCGTTCGCGCCTTTTGCAAAGATGCCGGATATTATGATCGCGGAGAGCGGAAAGTTAATCGCGGTGCGCGGGGGGGATGGCGATTTATATTTTTCGTCTGGGCGACGGGATAAATTCGCGGCGGAGAACTGGCTCCGGCTGTCCGGACGCGACGGGGAGAAGGTGCGGACGTTCAAGGATGAGACCGCGCCGGTAAAATGCGATGACGTGGGGTGTCGGGCGGAGATCAAGGGCCGGAAGATTTCAATTGTGTTCAAGGATCGCGCGGGGCGCGAAGATTGCGGGTGGGCGGAGGCGATGGTCGCTGAAATTCCCGTACGGTGCATGGAGGGCGCGGTGGTGGATCTATACGATGCGCGGCGATATGGGGCGCATGCGGTGTTTTTGGGACGGGGTGTTGATGTGCGGCGTGTTGGTGGAGAGATGGACAGGCCGTGGGAGTGATTTTTAAGCGAAGGCCCGAAGAAGCGAAGTTGTACCATGTTGTCATCCCGGAAGTTACGTTGAGCCTGGTCTTTAGGCCTGGCAAAACTTACTATCCGGGATCCATGGGATATTTATATAGGTTCGGTTTTCTAAATCGATGCTTCGGATAAATCGTATGGATCCCGGCTTTCGCCGGGATGACGTTGAATGGGGAAATATAACTATCCTATTAAAATTTTTTCCGCTTCAATGAGCGCCTTTTCAAAGTCCCGGCTGGTATCTACATAAGGAATGCCGCAGTCTTGGCATTCCTGCTTTTGCTCTTTGCTTTTGTTGATATGGTTGCGGACGTGCTGCATCAGTTCACCGTCGGTGAGTTTAGCTGTCCACCAGTTCAGTGCAGGATCAAAGCGGCGTATGTCCTGAAACTTTTGTTCCGGATCTGCGTCGGCGTATCCAAGAAATATAGATGGTATGTCACCTATCTTCTTCCGCATGTTAATAATGTTGCGTGGATAAAGATGGGTTGAATCGAACACATATCCCGATTTTTCGTAGTCATAATTCCATAGAAGATATTTGATGTATTCTTCGAATCGATCACCTATAGCGCGTAGATCGCCGTCATGCGTAACCTGTAGCTGAGGAAAAGCGTCTTCCAGGCTGCTTACAATGGCATCGCCGATAATCCAGCTAATGTCAAAACGGTCGCGCAAGCGTTTCGATAGGGTGGATTTTCCGGATCTGGAAGCGCCGCATATGATGAATTTATGTGTCAATGATACGTCCGCATTAGTCCTGCGAGGC
>CAUJHN010000081.1 GCA_963204825.1 Pseudomonadota bacterium | reverse complement strand
TTCCAGGGGCATAATCAAACAATATGCCGATATGATGAATTCAGAACGTCAAATGCTTCAGCAGCGGGTTGATAGTCTTGAAGAATATGAACGCGTGAACAAGGCCTGCGAAGGCAAAAAATAACAATCCGTTTAGACATACAAAGACCGCTGCCTGGTAAGGGCAGCGGCTAATTGTAACGGCTTCGTTTAACCGGTGGAAACTGACGGGAGAAGGAGGAAATCCGGTTATAATTATATGGTGGCGGTCAAATGTGGCGAAAATTTGGGGCATCGCCGCAAATATAGGTAAAAAATATGAAAATATAAGCGTTTGAATTTATTTACTTTTATACAAATGGCATTAACTGCTTTTTATAGAATTACGATGCATGATACACTTTGAACGCATATTCGCGTTCGCGTTTTCTTGAATAAACTCAACCAGATAAGAACGATTCTCAGTAAAGGCATCACCCATGGCACGCACAGGTCACGACACATTGAAAGCCCGCAAAACGCTTACAGTAGACGGGAAAGCTTACGATTATTTCTCGCTGAAAGCGGCAGCGGACAAGTTTGGCGATATATCCAAACTTCCCTTTACGCTGAAAGTGCTTTTAGAGAACATGCTTCGTTTTGAAGATGACCGTTCCGTCACGGTAAAAGACATTCAGGCTGTCGTTGACTGGCAGAAGAATAAAAAATCCGACGCGGAGATCGCGTATCGTCCGGCCCGCGTGCTGATGCAGGACTTTACAGGTGTTCCTGCCGTTGTCGATCTGGCCGCGATGAGAGAGGCGACCGCCGCTCTTGGTGGCGATCCGCAAAAAATTAATCCGTTGTGCGCGGTCGATCTCGTGATCGATCACTCCGTAATGGTCAATGAATTCGGTTCTCCCGTTGCGTTTCAGAACAACGTGATCGAGGAATTCAAACAGAATATCGAACGTTATCAGTTCCTGCGCTGGGGTCAGAAAGCCTTCAACAATTTCCGCGTCGTGCCGCCGGGGACGGGGATCTGCCACCAGGTGAACCTCGAATATCTTGGCCAGACGGTCTGGGTGGAGAAAGACCAACTGGGCAAAGACGTCGCGTTCCCCGATACGCTGGTGGGCACGGATTCACATACGACAATGATCAACGGCCTCGCCGTTCTCGGCTGGGGCGTGGGCGGTATCGAAGCCGAAGCCGCGATGCTCGGCCAACCTGTTTCCATGCTGATCCCCGAAGTCATCGGATTCAAGATCACGGGCAAAATGAAAGAAGGCACGACGGCGACCGACCTCGTTCTGATGGTCACGCAGATGCTGCGTAAAAAAGGCGTCGTGAACAAATTCGTTGAATTCTACGGCGACGGTCTGGATCATATGTCTCTGGCCGACCGCGCGACGATCGCCAACATGGCGCCGGAATATGGCGCGACATGCGGATTCTTCCCGATAGACGATGAAACGATCAACTTCTTGAGATTCACTGGCCGCGATGAAGCGCGCGTGAAGCTGGTGGAAGCCTACGCGAAAGAGCAGGGTATGTGGCGTACGAAAGGGCATGAGCCTGTGTTTACAGACACGCTGAGCCTTGACCTTGGTGATGTTGAACCATCTATTGCCGGACCAAAACGTCCGCAGGATAGAATCCTTTTGAAAGACGCTGCACCTGATTTCGCGAAGCTCGAAGTCACCGGCAAATCCATTCCTGTGGAAGGCGCTGGTTATAACCTTGAAGATGGTCACGTGACGATTGCGGCGATTACATCCTGCACGAACACATCGAACCCATCCGTTATGGTGGCGGCTGGATTGGTTGCCAAGAAAGCACATGAATTGGGCTTAACGCGCAAGCCTTGGGTAAAAACATCGCTCGCGCCAGGATCTCAGGTCGTAACGGATTACCTGAACAAGGCTGATCTGTCCAAACATCTCGATGCGATTGGATTTAACCTCGTCGGTTACGGATGCACGACCTGTATCGGTAACTCCGGTCCTCTGCCTGAAAACATTGCGAATGCGGTTGTCGCGGGTGATTTGACGGTCGCCGGCGTTCTGTCCGGTAACCGTAACTTCGAAGGCCGTATCAACCCGCATGTGAAGGCGAACTACCTGGCTTCTCCGCCGCTGGTTGTGGCGTACGCGATTGCGGGTTCGATGAAGATCAATTTGATGACGGACCCAATCGGTAAAGACAAAAACGGCAAGGATGTGTTCCTGAAAGACATCTGGCCATCCAACAAAGAAGTCGAAGAGACAGTGGCGAAATGCCTGACGCCTGAAATGTTCAAGAGCCGTTATTCCAACGTGTTCCTGGGGCCAAAAGAATGGCAGGACATAAAAGGTGCGGCTTCTTCGGAAACCTACACATGGGATAAAAAATCCACCTATGTTCAGAATCCGCCGTACTTCGAAGGCATGACAGCAAAGGCCGGTGGTAAAATTTCGAACATCAAGGGTGCGAAACTGATGGCGCTGTTCGGTGACTCTATCACGACGGACCATATTTCACCTGCGGGTTCGATCAAGAAAGACTCTCCGGCCGGTAAATATTTGATAGCGAACGGCGTTGCGCCGATCGACTTCAACTCTTACGGCGCACGCCGCGGGAACCATGAAGTCATGATGCGCGGTACGTTCGCGAACATTCGTATCAAAAACGAACTACTCGGCGGCAAGGAAGGCGGCTTCACGAAATATAAGGGTGAAGAAATGCCGATCTATGACGCCTGCATGAAATATCAGGCCGATGGCACGCCGTTGGTGGTTATCGCCGGTAAGGAATACGGCACGGGTTCATCCCGCGACTGGGCCGCGAAGGGCACGACGCTGCTCGGCGTGAAGGCCGTGATCGCGGAGAGCTTTGAGCGTATCCACAGATCTAACCTCGTTGGTATGGGCGTTGTTCCGCTGGTGTTCAAAAACGGTATGACGCGCGCGGATCTGAACCTGATAGGAGAGGAGACGTTCGAGATCACGGGTCTTGAAGGCGATCTGAAACCGTTGTCGGATGTCACGCTGACGATCACGCGTGCCGATGGCAAGAAAGAAGAGCACAAGCTTCTCTGCCGTATCGATACCGCGGACGAAATAGATTACATGAAGAACGGAGGCATTCTGCACTACGTTCTGCGTGACCTCGTTTCGGCAAAGTCTGCGGCGGCTTAAAAAAACCAGTCTTTCGGGCTTAACTCCCCGCTGTCGATTTTGGCTTGTATCTGGGGTTTCAGGATGTGGAGGGCGTATTCTTCTGCTTCACGGACCATGGACTGAAAGTCCGGGCGGTCCGGGCGATAGTTGATGTTATATTTTCGTTCTATGCCTTCAATGGCGCGGGAGAGATTGGATAGGCGTTCCGCTCCGCGTTTACCTTTGCGGTCTTCATCCGAATATTTTTCAAGCAGTTCCGCCGCGCGTTTTCGGTTTGTCATGCCGACATTAAAGGCCAGTTGAACCCCTTCCAGAAACGCGGCGGAGACGGTGAGGATGGTGGGCACGCGCACGGCTTCTCCGTCTTTCTTTTGCTTTACCGTATAATTAAAGGTCGTCTTCTTGTTCGCGCCGCGAAGAATGACGCCGCATTTTGCTTCTTCGGGCTTAACGGAAATGATCAGGGCAACGTTGGAGTCATGATCGATCTTGACGGTTTTGCCCGCCTGCTGAAAAGCCTTTTCCGCAAAGATAACGGATTGCGTGTAACTGTCACGGCTGGCGACGTCGCATTTTTCTATGATATCCAGAAAAGGGTGGCGCTCCCCGTCTTCAAATATGGCCCGGCCTTTATAATAGATCGCGGCCCACTTATCCGGGTTCCAATCCTTTTCATATCCTTTGGTCACGTCGCTCCAGAGATTATCCCATCTGAAAGGGGTTACTCTCGCCATAATGGCGCCACGGTCCAGATATTCCTTTGCGATAGCCGCGCAAAGCCGTGTGCAGCTGTGCATATTCTGCGCCCTGACAACGAAGGTTTCCGTCGGTTCTCCCAATTCGCTGGCCAGGGTCAGGACCATTCGGTTGCTGAGCGCGATGACAGGCGGAATGTCGGAGTCTTCTCCGGCCAGATCCCGCAGAGTGAATTTTTCGCGCAGCAATGTGGACCTGAATTCCAAAGTCATGCAGTTAGTGTATCACAAGCCTGCAAGTGGTTGAATTTTTTTTGATTTTCTAGAACGCCAGAGCAGGCGTACCAGAAGGTCTTAAAAAGGACTCTGCCGTGAAGAATTGCAAAAGAGGGTTCTTTTCTCTGGTATTGCGGGTGAATGTGCCTGCCAGTGTTCCCCTGACACCCAATTCATACACACTCCGGCCGTTTGTCCGTTTCGACGCTACGCGTTCTTCATAAACGGCAGAGCACATTTCACCCGCATCCCAGATGTGATCGATAGCAGGGCCAAAAGCAGCGCCAAGAAACGCCTGTGCCAGAGCCACGCCGAAAAAGCTATCGCTGGGGCTGGTTGTGACAGAGGTTTTGTTGGCGCGATTCATGGTCCCTTACTCCTGTCACCACATTAGCGAAAGAGCATGAAGGGGCCTTTAATTTTGCATAAAATTGCAGATAATTCCGGAAGGATTTAATTGTCGAACAAGGCGTCGATTTCGTCCTGTGTGCTGCCGCTCTTAGTCTTGGATTCGTTTGCCTGGCCTGCGGCCTTGACAGTTTCAGGGCCTATGCCCATGTCCTCCAGCGCGCCATTGATGCGGTCTTCGATATCGTGAATGTTTTCCAGGGTTTTTCGAATGCGCTGCCCGGCGATGTCCTGGAAAGAACAGGCCAACATTATATTTTGGACGCAATCCCGTAGTTCATTGAGCAGCTTTTCCCGTTCTTCCGGCGATTTTGCTCTGGCTGCATTTTCCGGCGATAAAATATCGTTCATTTTATCACAGTTATCCAAAATTGTATTGGCGGCCTTTGATGTTTCCGCAATAACGGCTTCCAGCTCCACACCCGTGTTGGCAGGGGTCGTGCCATCGCCACTGAAGGATATGGCGTTCATAACGCCGAGGATTTCCCCAAAACGCTTGGCCATGCCGTCTTCAGACATGTCTATCTGCTGGGATGTTGCATTGATTTCCATGGATATTTCATCAAAGCGGCGCTTTATGAAGGTTTCCATTGTCGAAAGCTGGCTAAGCAAGGACGCGACATTATGCGCGACGGATGAAATATGATCATCCGCCACATGAGCGTGCTGTGAAATAGTCGCAGATTTGTCCACTGATGGCCTTTGCAAAAATTCTCCAGCCTTCATCATAGGTAAAAATGGTTAAAAGTCTTTGTACGACAATCTTCATAAAGTCTTAACCATGTTCATACTTTATAAATTTTTTATTGGCATGATATGGGGGAAGAGATCATTTAAGGCCAATAAGCTATGCCGCATGAAGACAGACACATATATTTTAATTACGACGAAGCCTATAAGGCCATCTACACGCTTTCGGTAGAAAAGGGGCTTACGAAGACGCCTCTGGGCATTTTGACGCTCGCTGAACCTAATCGCGAGAATCAAATGGAAATCATTTTAACGCTCGAAAATGGCCGCTCAGGTGGTGTAGACAGCATTAAATACACCAAGGATTTTGTGATCGCGGCATTAATGTCTGCCTGCCGCACGGCGGGGATACCCTTGCCAAAGGGATCTAATAAAACACTGGAGTTGGCGCAGGATAAGATTGTCCTGCGGGTGCAGCTGCTTCGTTAGAGGTTTTTCTTTTCTATCCAGAAAACTTCGCCGCTTGAATTCTCCGTATCGATCCATAAGAACGGTTTGTCGGGAAATGCAGTCTCCAAATCTGGCCCGCATCGTCCGAGTTCGCAAAGCATTCCACCGTCTTCATTTAGATAGGTCTTCGCTTCTTTTACTATTTTACGGACAATATCCAGACCGTCGTCACCGGCGGCCAGCGCCATGGCGGGTTCGTGCCGGAATTCGGGCGGCAAGCTATCCATGCCGGCCTTGTCGACGTAAGGGGGGTTGGTGATGATAAGATCGTATTTCTTACCTTTGAATGGCGAGAATAGATCCCCGTCATAGAGGGTGACGCGATCCTCCAGGCCATAATCCGCAATGTTACGGCGGGCGACTTCCAGGGCGTCCTTCGATAAGTCTGCGCAATCTACGCGAGCATTGGGGAATATTTGCGCGGCGATAATGCCAAGGCAGCCTGAGCCTGTGCAAAGATCCAGAACAGATTCGATTCTGTCATAGTCGTCTATCTGCGAAAACCCATCCGGCTTGCAAAGTATTTCCGCGATAAAGGAGCGGGGAATCAGCACGCGCTCGTCAACATAAAACGGAAAGCCTTGTATATAAGCTTTGTTCAATAGATAGGGGGCGGGCAGATTCGTGGTAACGCGCTTATGGATCAAGTCCGCAATCTTTCGGCGTTCGGAAGGCAAAAGCCGCGCGTTCCAGTAAGGGTCAATCGAATTCACAGGCAGGTGCAGGCTTTCGAGCACTATAAAAACGGCCTCGTCCAAAGCGCTGTCCGTGCCGTGGCCGTAATAGATCTCTGATTCGGAAAACTGCGTTACCGCATAACGGACAAAATCGCAGACGGTATGGAGTTCCTGTGCCGCGATATCGACTTGGTCTGATGTGCCCAGGGATGAAATTGGATGATGCTTCATATGGCTCTTGTAACACGAAAACTATTGAAAACACAGCGTTTGCAGGAGTTTTTGTCAGCACGCAAGGCAAAAAAATGCGTTTTTCACTGCATTTATTGCCTTTTTATGCATTTTGCCGATTGCGTTTTTTAAAATCAGTCCTAAGATGGCGGTACTTTGAAACTTTTGAGAAGGAACTAAACAATGGCTGCAAAAGCTAAAGCTAAAGCAAAAAAGGCCCCTGCCAAAAAGGCACCGGCTAAAGCAAAAAAGGCCCCTGCAAAGAAAGCGGCGGCTCCTGCAAAACCTGCTAAATTCGTATCTGTTGCAACAGGCGATGTTGTAACGCTGAAACAACTGGCGACGGACCTGTCTGCTCTTCATGGCGTGGCCAAGAAGCAAACGGAAACCATGCTGGGCGATCTGATCAGCCACATGACGAAACACATCAAGCGCGGCGCGAAAGTGCGCGTTCCTGGTTTCGGTATCCTGATGGTCAAGAAAACCTCCGCACGTATGGGCCGTAACCCAGCAACGGGCGAAACAATCAAAATCCCAGCGAAGAAAAAAGTTGCTTTCCGCGTTTCCAAAGACCTGAAAGCCGCTGTTCTTTAATAGCTGTTTATTCAGAAAAAACCGCTCCTGTATCAGGGGCGGTTTTTTTACGTTCTTTCTTCGCCTGAGCATCTTCACGAATTGAGCGTCGCTGCATTCTCTATAAGCGACGCTTCCGTAATCGTGTCCGACTGCAGATAAAGCTCAGGGCGGGGGACCAGAGATTTTCCGCGTCCCGGCGCAAGCTCGGGGCGGGGGGATTTCAGATAGGTGCGGTCCGTGAGCAGCCTGCGCGGAAGAGCGGGGGCCGTACAGAGGTACCGCGGTATGGTAGACGAGGGTGTGATGGATATTTGCATACCGCTACCTACGCCCGGGGCGGGGTGATGGTTCCATGGTCATGGCCGCTATTTTCAGCGCGCTTCGCGGCCGCTAAACGCATCGAAGACATGCTTTTCCACTATGGCATAAGGATCGCCGTTGCTTCCGGGGGCCGGCGCTGCGTGCGAAAGGGCAAAAAGCACGATCGCCACGAGCAGCAACAGGGCCAGTAACGCCGCGGCGATAATCATGATTTCCTTCGACGTAAAAGCTTTATCCCAGTTACGAACGGGTTTGGAGGCTTCGATCATATAAGGCGAACGCACCAGAATTTATCTGGTTCATGCTGGATGGGACAATAAAATATTATGTTAAAAAGCTTGCATGGGGCGGCCCCTAAATCTATATTCGTCATAATAGAAGGTGAACAGATGGCTACAGTGCGTTTGGACGTTCAGTTCGGCGGGGAGGCCGCGCAACGGTTGATCATCCGCCGTTGCCGCGATGAAATGCGGGCCGTTCTTGACTATGTGTGGGCCCATCAATGGTTGGATGAAGGGCTGGTGCACGCTCTTCTTAGCCAGGATATGCCTCCTGCGCAAAAATTTCAGTTAATTGATGAAGAATGCGAAGTGCTGAAATCGAACCCTTCAGCGCTGGCCAATCTCCATACAGCGCGCGCCGTGGTTGTGATCGCCGAACGGTTAAAGGCGGGTGATGCATGGTGTAAAACGGCCGAAGCGCGAAAGCCCGCGGCATTGCCGGATGTTGAATACGCAATCGGAAAGACGGTTTATGCGGACATCGTGGGGAAGGAATACCCCAGGGCCGTTCAGGCGGCGATGACACTGAGCGCGGACATGTGGGAAAGCATAGTGAAGCACTCTGCCGCCACCGCGCGGATGAGAGGTGAAGCCTTCGGTGTACGGGCGCGGGCAAATCATGCGGGCATATATTTGATGGGGGCAGGCCATAAAATGCCTGGCCCGCTATAATCGGCATATAATGCGCGGCCAAAAGGGGGGAGTATGAGTTCATCTATTTTGAAGGGCCCATTCACTAGATTTGCCGCGAAAGAACGGTTTATCGACCGTTGTTCGCGCGAATTGCACCGGGCCATCGACCGGGCCGCGGAACCGCGTCCGCAACTGGATCGGTATCTTGTGAACCATATGCTGCGTATCAGCACGCCCGCGCCGGAAAAATTTGAAATGATGGGCAGGGACGGGGTTTTGAACGCCGCGCGGCGGGCCATGCTCCACACAAATCTTGATGCGTATCACGCCCTGATGATCATCGCGGCGCGGGCCGGCGCGGCGCATAACTGGCTGTTCGATTATGTGCAGGACGTTTCCGCCCCGTTGCGGGATGTGGAATCCGTTATCGGCGCCGCGTTATACGCGGACATAACGGCCAAACCCGCCATGCCGCATATTCAGGACGCCCTGGAAATAACCGCGGATGTGTGCAAAAGGATCAACGAACAGATCGCCCTCGACGCCGGGGAAAGGCACAGGCTGGAAGGACGGGTTGTCGTGCCGCTCCCTGCATCAAGATGGGCGCCGGGATGATGGGTGGTTTGGGGGTATTTTTTCTTCCATTCGATCATAGCGCGGAGCTAGAGGAATATAATAATGTACTTCTCGTCAAATTATTGCATTATAAAAGAGGGGAGCTAAACAGGGGATTGATATGCGCTCGTGGTTAGTTGTATGGGGAATCTTTGCGACAATATCGCTTCTTTTTCCTGCTAGTATCATACTGGGGCTTTTTCTGGCTATGGTCCCAGGAATTGTTTTGTTTATTGCTCCCAGTGTTTTTGTATATTTACTGCTCGTTTCTATTTTGGAACCAGTACTTAAAAAGGCAGATTATAAAAGACCACGCCTTATGGCTTTTGTTTTTTGCTTATTGATAGGTTCCACAGCAGCGGCTCTGTTGAATATTCCGATATGGAAAAAATATATTGATGTAAAAAATAGTCAGATAAGCCTTGTCGATAAAGTATCATTGCCAAAAACATTTGCGATTTTTCAGGGGGGGTCTTTTTACAGGTTTGATGCATATGGTCATGAAGAGGTCGACCCCTTGTGTAATGAGCTATGCCAAAAACTCTTATACAACGGTGCAGTTCAAAAGGTGATAGTCGGTCGAGGATATCCGCCAACTGAGAGAAACTACGATTTGGTTTCTTATAGTATAGAACGTAAAGATCATTGTAAGAAATTAGGATATGTCGCTAATGAAATGGACGATTTTGCTCTTAAAGAAGTAAGTGCAAGAATGGCAATGGGGGAATGTTTGGTAAAAACATCATCTTCGCTAAGCGAAGCCGATGTGATTTTTTATCATAGTGTAGAACGTGATAAAGAACGAATTGAGCTGTTGAGATGGAATGGCTCTGATTATGCAATTTTATTAAGGCATAATATATATGAAGCAAATCCCTATATAATACCTCTTTCCGGCGGGTGGATTATTACTGCCGGTTCAAGCTGGTCTTCAAGGTTGGGTTTCTTTCAATATGAACAAAAGTTAAATCATGAAGTGCGATATTATGGTCTTGATGATTATAAAGAGGAATTAGATCAAATATTTGGGGTTTCCATTAAATCACCCACTCTTAATAAAAGTGTTGATGCTATTTTGTTAGACAGGCTTTTCGATTCTGAGGCGACCTCGTCTGAATTGGAAGAGCTATTCGATCAATATGTTACGGGTTTTGTTGTAGGTGGGGTGGATACGAGGGTAAAGCAAAGTGATGTGGTTTTGCTCATAAGATGTATTGAAGATAAAAGAATCTCACATTATTTTAGGTTTATGGGGAATTTAATCGAAAAAGCCTCTATCGATCAGAAGAAGAAAATTTCAAAGGCGGCAATAGATCGTGTTTTGGTCGAGCCACTGTCTTCTAGCAGTGAAACAATTCAGGATATTGTCATCGCATTATCATGGTCTGCTACTGAAATTGGTCCTACAGAAAGTCAACTTTCACGTTTAGGACAAGATCCTAAACGCGCAGAATATATTAAGAAAGTTTTGCAACAAGAGATCCAGGATGGATGGTCGGATGATGGCCACATCGAAAAATTTCTTGGTCTTTGGAAGATCTAAATTATATCTTTGACCCCATGGATCCCGGCTTTCGCCGGGATGACAGTTTGGCTAAGCGCGACGCGCCAAGCAAACTGTCACTTATCATCCCCCATCTTCAATGCCGCGATAAATGCGCTTTGGGGAATCTCTACGTTCCCGTACTGGCGCATCTTTTTCTTGCCTTCCTTCTGTTTCTCCAGAAGTTTGCGTTTTCTTGTCGCGTCGCCGCCGTAACATTTTGCCGTGACGTCTTTGCGCATCGCGCTGATATCTTCGCGCGCGATGACCTTTGCCCCGATGGCGGCCTGAATGGCGATTTTGAACATCTGGCGCGGGATCAATTCTTTCAGTCTTTCGCACATGGCGCGGCCCCGGCGTTCCGCCTGTGACCTGTGCACCATCATGGACAGCGCGTCCACCGGCTCCTGGTTCACGAGGATGTCCATCTTCACAAGGTCGCCTTCGGCGTAGGAATCGAGCGCGTAATCAAAGCTCGCATACCCGCGGGAGATGGATTTTAAACGGTCGTAAAAATCGAACACCACTTCGTTGAGCGGCAGTTTGTAAACAAGCATCGCGCGGCTGCCCACGTAAGTGAGTTCCACCTGCTGCCCGCGGCGTTCCTGGCACAGCTGCAGCAGGGAGCCGAGATATTCATCGGGCGTCATGATCGTCGCCTTGATGAAGGGTTCTTCGATCTTTGCTATGCGCGATACGTCCGGCATGTCGGCGGGGTTGTAAAGTTCCATATGCGTGCCGTCCGTCATGTGCACCTTGTACACAACGGATGGCGCGGTGGGGATGAGGTCCAGGTTGAATTCGCGGTCCAAGCGTTCCTGAATGATTTCCATGTGGAGCAGGCCCAAAAAGCCGCAGCGGAAACCCATGCCGAGCGCCTGGCTGTTCTCCGGTTCGTAATGGAGCGATGCGTCGTTGAGTTTCAGTTTGCCGATGGATTCCCGCAGTTTTTCGAATTCGGATGAATCCGCGGGGAAGAGGGAGCAGAACACCATCGGCACGGATGGCTTGAATCCGGGCAGGGCCTGCGCCGCCGGGTTTCTTTCATCCGTGATCGTATCGCCAACCTGCGTGTCGCTGATGTCCTTGATGGCCGCGGTGATGAAGCCCATCTCTCCGGGGCCGAGCGCATCGAGCGCGACTTTTTTCGGGGTGAACATACCGACGCGGTCAATCTCCCGCGTCGCGCCTGTCTGCATGAAGCGTATCTTCTGGCCTTTTTTCAAGTAACCGTCGATCACACGGACGAGGATGACGACGCCAAGATAGGCGTCATACCAACTATCGACCAGAAGCGCTTTGGTCGGCGCGTTGTAATCGCCCTTCGGGGCGGGCAGGCGCGTGACGATTGCTTCTAAAAGATCGGGAATGCCTATGCCGCTTTTACCCGAAACCAGAACGGCGTCGGAGGCGTCCAAACCGATAACGTCTTCGATCTGCTGCTTCGCGCGCTCCGGGTCCGCCGCCGGAAGGTCGATCTTGTTGATCGTCGGAATGATTTCATGGTTGTTGTCGAGCGCCTGATAGACGTTCGCAAGCGTCTGCGCCTCGACGCCCTGCGACGCATCGACGACGAGGATGGAGCCTTCGCAGGAAGCGAGAGAGCGGGAGACTTCATACGCGAAGTCGACGTGGCCCGGCGTGTCCATCAGGTTCAATTGATATTCGATGCCGTCTTTGGCTTTGTAGGCGAGGCGGACGGTCTGCGCCTTGATCGTGATGCCGCGCTCTTTTTCGATGTCCATGTTGTCGAGCACCTGTTCGGTCATCTCCCGCGCCTCAAGCCCGCCGCAGGTCTGGATCAGGCGGTCGGCGAGGGTCGATTTCCCATGGTCGATATGGGCGATAATGGCGAAGTTGCGAATCTGTTCTAATGGCTTTGTCATGATGCCGGACCATACGGTTTCCA
>CAUJHN010000080.1 GCA_963204825.1 Pseudomonadota bacterium | reverse complement strand
TTTGCGCTGCTGCATTTGTGGCCGGGCGGCCTATTGAAAACGAAGCATCTGCCGTTTTTATGTGCGCTGGCGGAACAATGCCATTTCAATGAATATGTTTACAATGTGAGCGATGAGGAGAGTGCAGCGGTTGCGACGTTGCCGCGGGCCGATGTCGTGGCGGTGGCGATTTTGGGGTGTTATGCGCCGCTGCGGGGCGAAGGGATCAATCCGAAGCTGTCGGCGGTGAAGGGGTTCCGGCAGATGATGGAAACACAAGTTTCTGCGCCGCTGATGGAAGAAGCGTTGATGGGCGGCCTGCGCACGCTCGGCGTCATCCGTGATAAAGACGTGCAGGCGATGTATGAGGAAAACCCTTATCCCAGATGGATCAGCGCGGATATTCATGCAATGCCGATGGAAGATATTGCAGGCGATATGCTGATAGCCGGATGCGGGACAGGGCGCGCGGCGGTGCAGGTGGCGTCATCCATTCCGCATGTTGATATTACGGCGATGGATATATCGCGGCGGTCTTTGTGTTACGCGATGCGCAAAGCGGAAGAATGCGGCGTTGGCAACATCGATTTTTATCACGGCGATATCATGGATGCGGGCGCGATGGGCAAGACGTTCGATTTCATAGAATGTTCGGGCGTTCTGCATCACATGAAAGACCCCATGGCGGGATGGAAAAAGCTGATTGAGGTTTTGCGGCCCGGCGGGCGGATGCTGGTGTGTCTTTACAGCACGAAGGCGCGAGCGGATGTTCGCGCGGCGCGGTCCTATATAGAAGAGAAGGGATACAGGCCCGTCCCGAAAGATATCAGAAGGCTGCGCGCCGCCGTGATGGACGGTGCGGACGGGCCGCTTAAGGACCTTTTACATTCGCGGGATTTTTATGCGATGTCGGAGTTGCGTGACCTTGCGTTTCACATCCAGGAGACGACGTATACCATGACGGAGTTAAAGGTGATATTTGAGACGCTGGGGTTAGAGCTTGTGCGGTTGCGGCAGGCGCCGGGACCGCATCCTGAGCGGGTGGATTTCGAGTATTGGGATGCATACGAAGATGAATTTCCGGACGCGTTCGGCGAAATGTACAAGATGATGTGCAAACGTAAGGGCGATGAGAGCCATAATGACGCCGCAGTTGCGATATTAGATGCGGTTTACAGGGGTTAGGGGTTGCGGGTAAACTGGACTGGTTCACAAAGGATTCGCATATGAAAAAGATTTCGCTTCTGCTTTTGTCTTCCGCTCTTATTTTGAATGCGTGCACGCCGCTCGGTATGGCAACAGGGGCGGCGGCCGGGGTTGGCACGGCGGCGTCCAAGGAGGGCGGACTTTCCGGCGCGGTGACGGATGCGTCGATCAAGGGCAAGATTAACGAGCTGTGGTTCCAATATAACATAGAAACATTTTCCAAGCTTTCCACGACGGTCAATCAGGGCCGCGTTCTTCTAACCGGCGTGGTGCAAAATCCGGAAGACCGGGTAGAGGCCGTGCGGCTCGTCTGGCAGGTTGAGGGCGTGAAGCAGGTCATTAATGAGATACGTGTGGCAGACAGCGAAGGTTTGCCCGGCTTTGTACGCGATAACTGGATTACGACAAGGCTTCGCACGGCTCTGACCTTTGAAAAGAACGTGCAGTCGCTCAACTATTCCATCGACACGGTGCAGGGCGTCGTTTATCTGATGGGTGTCGCCATGAACCAGCAGGAACTGAACAAGGTTTTGGAGCTGGCGCGGACTATTCCCAATGTCAAACAGGTCGTCAATTATGTGAAAATGGTGGGTGAGCCTGTGCAGGCCACCACCGTTACGCAGTGAGTTTCGACGCCAACGCCATCCTGACCGCCAGCGGCGGCAAGAACGATTCCGAAATTGATTTATTGGCCGTTGCCCTGGCGTTTTCCGCGCCGGCGCATCAGGGTTTGAGCATGGATCGGTATTTCAACCATGTTGCCAAAATGATCCGCGATGTAAGTGAAAAACATCAGGAATATTTAACGGCGGGCGCGAAGGATGACGCGGGAACGCAGCTTGCGTCCCTGAAAGATGTTCTGTGCAACCGGGAAGGATATATCGGCGACACGGAGCGATATGACGATTTGCAGAATGCCTATCTGGTACGCGTGATCGACCGGCGAAAAGGGATGCCGATCTCTCTCTGCCTTCTTTACATCCATGTCGGGCGCGGGTGCGGGTGGCAGGTGGACGGTCTGAATTTTCCGGGCCATTTTCTCGCGCGAATCGATTATCGCGGGGAGCGTTTGATTTTCGATCCGTTTTCCGGGTGCGCCATCATGGAGGCGCCTGACCTGCGCCAGCTTTTGAAGAAGGTACGCGGACCCGGCGCAGAGCTTTCCGCCGATTATTATAAACCCTGCACAAACCGCGATACGCTGATCCGGCTGCAGAATAACGTGAAGTTGCGATTGATCGAGGCGGAGGATTATGCGGGCGCGCTGAAATGTGTGGAGATGATGCGCGTTCTGGACCCCGCTGAGTACAGATTATTGTTCGATGCGGGCGTTCTCTATGCGCGGACAGGGCAGAAAAAGGCCGCCATCAATGTTCTGGAAACATATCTGCGCGTGCCGCTCGATGCGCGGGAGCGGCGCGATGCGGAACAGCTGCTCGGCGAGTTGGAAGAGTGAGCCCTTTCCAAAAGTGGACAAATTGTGAATTCTTTAAGGTAATATGATGTGCCCCCTTGCATGCGCTTGCCATAGATAATAAAAGAGTCACGAACGGAACCGAATCGTTTTCTGAACGTATTCTTTTCAAAGCACAATTTTCATTTAAGGAGTTTTTCCCAATGCTCGTCCGCTTGCTTGCTATTGCCCTTCTGACCGTATCGGTCGCCGCCTGTTCTTCGACCAAGGATGAAGCAACGGATGGCGCTGTAACTGTTGGTGAACGTCCTGACGGCCAAGGCCTCGATGGAACAGGTGTTTACGGTGATGGAACCAATGGTTCCGTAATGCCTGGATCTCAACAGGATCTTGCCACGAATGTCGGCGACCGCGTTTTCTTCGCGTATGATTCTTCTGACCTTGCGCCGGAAGCGCGCGACACGCTGAACCGTCAGGTTGAATGGCTGAACCGCTATCCGAACCTGCAGATCACGATTGAAGGTCACTCCGATGAGCGCGGTACGCGTGAATACAACATCGCGCTGGGTGATCGTCGTGCGACAGCCGTGAAGAACTACCTGGTATCCATGGGTATTCCTTCTTCCCGCGTCAACACGATCAGCTATGGTAAAGAGCGTCCTGCCGTTGTCGGCTCCGATGCTGCTTCCTGGGCGCAAAACCGCCGCGGCGTAACGACCGTTCAGTAATCTGAAAGGTTGGGCGTTTGATGGGGGTTGCCACTCAACGTAATAAAGCATGGGCACAAAGGATTCTTCCTTTGTGCCTTTGCGGCTTTGTCGGGATCGGTTTTCTAACGATCTCGCCGCAGGTTTTTGCGCAATCGAACGATGTGCAGAGCAGATTGCAGCGCATGCAAAACGACATCGATACGCTGAATCGCGCCGTATACAAAGGCGAAAAGCCCGCGATTTCCGCCGCCGACAAGCAGGCGACCGCTGACCTGGAAGTGCGTCTTGGTCGCATTGAATCCGAAATTCGGGATTTAACCGGCAAGCTGGAGCAGCAGTCTTATGACTCCCAGCAATTGCAACAGAAGCTGGATGCCTTGCAGCAGGACTCCCGCATGCGGCTCGATGCGATTGAAGCGCAGCTGCGCGCCGCGCCTGCCGCCGCGCAGCAGCAGCCCCCGGTCACACAAACGCCGCAACAGGGTATTGTAGAGCCGACGACAGATCCCGCGACAACGCCGGAAGCGCCGCCACCAGCGCCCACGCCGCCCACACCCGCCGTGCCGGACCCCAATGCCGATGTGACGGGCAATGAGACGGGACAGCTGGATGCCGCTGCGCTGTATGAGCAGGGGTTCGCCGATATCAAGGCGCAGAAATATGACAGCGCCGAGAAAAGCTTCGCGGCGTTCATAAAACAATATCCGGACCATGCGCTCGCCCCGAACGCCTATTACTGGCTGGGCGAGACGCATTATGTGCGAAAGCAGTATGACAAAGCCTCCCGCGTGTTCGCCGAGGCCTATCAGAAATTTCGCAAAGGGCCGAAGGCCGCCGACAATCTCTTGAAGCTCGGCATGTCGCTGGCCGGCAAGGGCGAAAAGGACAATGCCTGCATCGCGCTGAAGCAGATCAAGACGCAATATCCGGACGGTCCTGCGCCGGTTCTCGCCAAGGGCGAACAGGAAATGACCACGCTGGGCTGCCAGTGATTCCCAAACAATGGAAGTGGATCGCGCTGTACATGGTGATCGTGTACATCCTGTTCGTGTGCGCCATCGAATATGCGAAGCGGCACGGGATTGAAGATGGTGCACTGGTGGAGACTGAGAAAACCCCTTAGTTGTCATCCCGGCAAAGGCCGGGATCCATGGTTTGTAAGATCGTTGTCCTGTTCTTTGGCTCTCGTTTTTTCCCAATTCTTGCTTTTTTAGAAATCGTAGTGCTTCAACGCTCTATGGATCCCGGCCTTCGCCGGGATGAGGATGGTGGGTGGTGAAGGATGACAAAAGACCATATGCGCGGTATATAAGTTTATGACCTTATCTGAACAGGAATTCAGCGAAAAGCTGGCCGTCATGCGGGATTTTGCGGCGGAGAAATCCGTGGCGGTTGCGGTGTCCGGCGGGCCGGATTCCATGGCGCTTTGCTGGCTGCTTTCGCGCTGGGCGGAGAAAAATGGTTTGGCCGTGCATGCCTTTTCAGTCGATCACGGGCTGCGCGCCGAAAGCGCGGATGAGGCGAAAGGCGTCGGCGCGTGGGTTCAAGGCTGGCCGCATGTTACGCACCGCGTCCTGAGATGGGAGGGCGAAAAGCCGGAAAGCCGCGTTCTGGAAGAGGCGCGGGCGGCGCGGTATAAATTGCTGGCCGAGGCGATGAAAGAAGCGGGGTGTCATTCGCTGTTCATCGCGCATCACCGGGACGACCAGGCGGAGACGTTTTTAATTCGTCTTGCCAAGGGGAGCGGGCTGGATGGATTGTCCGGTATGCGGCCCTTGCAGTCTTTGGAAGGGCATGGCGTGCTGGTGCGCCCGCTTCTGGATGTTTCCAAGGAAGAAATTCTGCAGATGTGCGATGCGAACAATATTCCGTATGTGAATGATCCCACAAATAAAAACGAACATTACCTGCGCCCGCGCCTGCGCGCGCTGAAAGAAGCGCTGGAAGAGGAAGGGTTGTCGGCAAAACGGCTCGCCACCACGGCGCGGCGGCTGGCACGGGCGAAAGAGGCGCTGGACGATCTGGCGCAGGATCTGTTCGTTATGGCGTTGAAAGAGCGGCGCGACGATGGTTTTCTTTTTGATTACAGGGCGCTGCATGCCGCGCATGAAGAACTGGTTTTGCGCGTGTGCCTGAAAGCCATGGATGAAATCCGGCAGGAAGCGGATTATGGGCCGCGCATGGAAAGGCTTGAAACGCTGCTGCAACGCGTGTTGAAAGATTCCCTGTTCAAAAGCGCAACCCTGGGCGGTTGCCTCTTTGCGCTCGATCGTAAAAATGGGACATTGTGGATTGGAAAGGAATGATTTTCTTGCGATCCGTGTTTCTTTTTTTCATGGCCATGATGATGGCGATTCCGGCGATGGCGCAAACCGCGCCGCGCGCCGATTTCCGCAATTTTATCTGGGGCGCCAGCCCGCAGGATGTGCGGCAATTCGAGAGCGCCGTATTTTACAAGGAAGAAAACGGGTCGCTGTTCTTTTTGGAGCAGCCCGATGAATTCCGCCGTCTGATCCGGTATGATTTCGCGGACGGGAAGTTATGGCGCGCGCGGTATGAATTCGTCGAATTCAACATTCCTGATTCTGCCGCCGTGCTCGACAAACTCGCTGATTTTCAGGCCTCCCTGGAAAAACAATATGGCAAGCCCACAAAGGAGCAGATGATCTGGGGCAACAGGCTGTACCGGGATTATCCGCAGTTCTGGGCAAGGTCGCTTCTGAGCGGCGACTTAAAATTTCATACGGAATGGGTTTTTGGAAGCACAAGGGTAATTCTGGAATGTTTCCACGGAGATTTGTTTTTCCAGCTCTATTATACGGCGGAAAAAGTGGATGCGGGCGGTAAGGATAAAAGCCGAAACATCCTGAAACTGCCTTAAGACGGGTCTTAATTCGGCCTCTTTTATCGTAGAATATGGTAAGGGAAATGGCTTGTTTATTTGGACATGCGTGCTATTTCCCACTAAGATGCAGGCAGATTTCATAGAGAGGATTACGCAACAGTGAACGGTTTCGGTCGCAATCTTATGTTCTGGCTCGCCATTGGTCTGGCGATGCTGTTTTTATTCAATATTTTCCAAAGCGCGCAGGCCCCCAATGGCGGCGGCCGCCCTGATCTTGTCGCCTATAGCGATTTCATGGCCGAAGCGAAAGCGGGCCGGATTTCCGATGTCACCATCAAGGGCGAAGAGCTGACGGGGCATTACACGACGGGCGGGGAGGCTTTTCGCGCCCGTATCCCTGCGAATGAGAATGTCGTCGACCGCCTGAATGGGACGGGCGTGAAAATCACCGCGGAAGCGGAAGATCCGCAGAAGATTTCCGCGATGAGCATTCTGGTTTCCTGGTTCCCGATGCTGCTTTTGATCGGCGTGTGGATTTTCTTCATGCGCCAGATGCAGGGCAAAGGCGGCGGCGGGGCGATGGGATTCGGCAAATCCCGCGCGCGGCTTCTGACCGAAAAGCACGGACGCGTGACATTTGACGATGTCGCGGGCATCGATGAGGCGAAGGTAGAGCTTCAGGAGATTGTCGAATTTTTGAAAGATCCGCAGAAGTTTCAGCGGCTGGGTGGAAAAATTCCGAAAGGCGCGTTGCTGGTCGGCCCTCCGGGGACGGGTAAAACTTTGACAGCCCGTGCAGTGGCAGGTGAAGCCAATGTGCCGTTCTTTACGATTTCGGGTTCTGATTTCGTGGAAATGTTTGTGGGCGTCGGCGCGAGCCGCGTGCGCGATATGTTCGAGCAGGCGAAAAAATCCGCGCCCTGCATTATCTTTATCGACGAGATCGACGCCGTTGGACGTCATCGCGGCGCGGGGCTTGGCGGCGGGAATGACGAGCGCGAGCAGACATTGAACCAGTTGCTGGTGGAGATGGACGGATTCGAGGCGACGGAAGGCGTTATTTTGATTGCGGCGACGAACCGCCCGGATGTTCTGGACCCTGCGTTGTTGCGCCCCGGCCGTTTTGATCGCCAGATCGTCGTGCCGTTGCCAGACGTCAAGGGACGGGAGCGTATTCTGGGCGTGCATATGAAGAAGGTGCCGCTGGCGCAGAATGTTGTGGCGCACACGCTGGCGCGTGGAACGCCAGGATTTTCCGGGGCGGATCTTGCGAACCTCGTCAACGAAGCCGCGCTTCTGGCGGCACGCCGCGGCAAGCGCGTCGTCGGCATGCAGGAATTTGAAGACGCCAAAGACAAAGTCATGATGGGCGCGGAACGCAAATCCATGGTGATGACGGAAAATGAAAAGAAACTCACCGCGTATCACGAAGCGGGGCATGCGGTCGTGGCGCTGCATGAAGAAGAAAGCGATCCTATTCACAAGGCGACGATTATTCCGCGGGGCCGTGCGCTCGGCATGGTGATGCGTCTTCCCGAAGGCGATAGGATTTCGATTTCGAAAGCAAAGCTGAAGGCCGATTTGGCCGTGGCGATGGGCGGGCGGATTGCGGAAGAAATTATCTTCGGCCATGAAAAGGTGACGACGGGCGCAAGCTCCGATATTCGCATGGCGACGGACATTGCGCGACGCATGGTGACGGAGTGGGGCATGTCCGACAAGCTCGGCCCTATTCTGTATTCGTCCAATCAGGAAGAAGTGTTCCTGGGCCATTCCGTCGCGCAATCCAAAAACCTGTCCGACGACACGGCGGCGATTATCGATGCGGAGATCAAGGAGATCGTGCAGGGCGCGTATACAAGGGCGACGAATGTTCTGACCCATCACATCGACGAGCTGCATGCTGTGGCGAAAGCCTTGCTGGAGTATGAAATGCTGTCCGGCGATGAGATCAAAGGCCTGTTGCGCGGTGAGCCGATCATCCGCGATGTGTCCAGCGAACCTGTCAATTCCGGTCCGCGTTCTTCCGTGCCCAGCAGCGGCGGTTCCACGGGAACCATGGGCACGCAGGGCGCGTAAACGAAGTGAAACTGACGCGGCGAGGATTTTTTGGTCTTTCGGCGGCGGCGGTTTTATCCGGAAGCTATTCTTTTGCAGCGGAGCCTTTATGGCTTCGTTTGCGTTCTTATTCCTTGTCCAGCCCCAAATGGCCGAAAGACGCAAAGCCGCTCCGCATCGCTTATGCGTCGGATTTTCATGTCGGGTGTCCGTCTGTCGATCTGGAGAAAGTGAAGATACTGGCGGCGAAGATCAATGCGTTGAATGCGGATATCATTTTGCTGGGCGGGGATTATCTTATTCAGGATGTGGTTTTGGGGAAGCATGTCGCGCCGGCGTCGATTGCGGAATCGCTTTCATCCCTAAGCGCGCCGCTGGGCGTTTATTCCGTTCTCGGGAATCATGACTGGTGGGGCGGCGGGCATATTGTCTGGGAAGCTTTGGAAAAGGTCGGGATTCATGTGCTGGAAAATTCGGCCATGAAAGTTCAAAAGGACGGACACGCATTATGGGTCGCGGGGATGGCGGACGATACGACGCGCGCACCAGATTACAACAAGACGATGGCAGCCGTTACCGATGATGCGCCCGTGATTATGCTGGCGCACGATCCGGCGAGTTTCATGGATATTCGTGAGCGCCCGGTTTTGACGTTGTGCGGGCATACGCATGGCGGGCAGGTGACGATTCCGTTTATAACGCCGATTGTTATTCCGGGGCGCGCGCCGATGAAATATGCGTATGGGCATATTCAGGAAGAGGGCTGGGACATGATTGTGTCGGGGGGAATTGGCACGAGCATCCTGCCTGTGCGGTTCGGGCGGCGGCCGGAAATCGTTGTCATTGATTTAAAAGCTTCCATCTGACGTAGAGAAGAAGGCACGGTGAGGGAACCGTACCTTCTCCCGCGCGGATATTCGCAAGGAATATCCCGCTAACCGGCGCACACAGGGAACACCGGCATCTCTCATGACGCTGTGCCGCGGTTACGGCAAGCGAATAACCTGCCTGCCTTGCAGCGTGCATCTGATTTTTCGGAATTTTGTACGTTTGTCTTTGAGATAGAATTTCATTTCGGCCTCCCTTTGCAAGAAGCAGCATGACGACAAGATGAGTTCAGTCACGGCGGCGCATCGCGAAGAAGCGTTCGGCATGTCCAAATCTGTTATGAAGGAGATAGGCGTTACGTGCCTGTTTGATCTGTCGTCATTGCTGGTTCCCTGTTCACTTTGTTTTTTATTTATTCATTAAGGAATACAACATTGGTTGGTTAAAGTCAAAGAATTTTTGGGTATGTATTTTATTTGTAGTTGTCATCCCCGCCTTCGCGGGGGTGACGTTACATGGAGAGGGTGCATTAAGGTTATGTCAAAATTTGGCCATGAATGATTTGTGGTTTTTTGGGTAATTTTAGTTTAAAAACAAGACTATGAGCTCTGGCAATAAACGTAAATACTTTGGCACGGACGGCATTCGCGGAACGGCGAACACGCCCCCCATGACGGCGGATATGGCGCTGCGCGTCGCTATGGCGACAGCCTATGTTCTGCGCACCAAGCGGCGGGAGGCCGTTATGAACCGGGCCGTGATCGGCAAGGATACGCGGCTTTCGGGGTATATGCTGGAGCAGGCGATGGCGTCCGGATTCGTGGCCATGGGGATGGAAGTTATCTTTACCGGCCCGGTCCCGACCCCGGCGGTGGCCATGTTGACCAGATCCCTTCGCGCCGATGTCGGCGTGATGATTTCGGCGTCGCATAACCCGTATGAAGATAACGGGATCAAATTGTTCGGCGCGGACGGGTATAAATTGTCCGATTCGCTGGAGCTGGAGATCGAGGCGGCGCTCGATATGGACCAGAATGAATTGCTGCCTGCGCCGGATATGATCGGCAAGGCATACAGAATCGATGACGCGGGCGGGCGGTATATAGAGTTTCTGAAGGGCGGCATGCCCAAGGGTGAAAGCCTTACGGGTCTTAAGATCGTCGTCGATTCGGCGAACGGGGCGGCCTATAAGATTGCGCCGCAGCTGTTGTGGGAGCTGGAAGCCGAAGTGATTTCCATTGGCGATCGCCCGAACGGACGCAACATCAATGATGGATACGGGGCGACGGACATCGCGGCTTTGCAGGCGAAAGTTTTGGAAGAAAAGGCGGATCTGGGGCTGGCCCTGGATGGCGATGCGGACAGGCTGATCATCGTCGACGAAAAGGGCCAGAAGATCGACGGCGACCAGATCATGGCGCTGCTGGCCGTTTCGATGAAGGAGCGCGGGACGCTCGCCAAGAACACGATTGTCGCGACCGTGATGTCGAATTTAGGTTTTGAAAAGTTCCTGCAGGGGCGCGGCATTACATTGGAGCGCGCGCAGGTGGGCGACCGGTACGTCGTTGAAAAAATGCAGAGCGGCGGTTTTAACCTTGGCGGCGAACAGTCCGGCCATGTCGTGATGTCGGATTTCGGCACGACGGGCGATGGGTTGATGGCGGCGATGCAGGTTCTGGCGATCATACGCAAATCGGGCAAGAAAACGAGCGAGGTTTGCAATCTGTTCAATCCTATGCCGCAGATTTTAAAAAATGTGCGTTATGCCAAGGAATCAAAACCGCTCGACGACGCGGCTGTAAAAAGCGCGATAGCGGACGCCGAAGGGAAGCTGGCGAATGACGGGCGGTTGTTGATACGCAAGTCCGGGACGGAGCCTTTGATCCGCGTAATGGCGGAAGGCGATGATGAAAAGAAAATAAACAAGATCGTCGGCGATTTATGCGCCGCGATAGAAAAGGCCGCGGGATGAGAAAAGTCCAGGGGGTCGGTTTCGGTGTGCGGTTTTATCGCCGCCCGGCAGCGAAGACGCCGGTCAAAAATGCAGAGAAGGAGAATCCGATCATGCAGCAGAACAAAGCGGTCATTCAAACGACCATAGATATGGACAGTTTTTGTCTGGCGCCGAGCGCGGAGGCTCTTGGCCTTGGATTTACGGATCGCGCCGTGGATGTGATTTTTCCGATAGAACAGGAGCCTGTTGTTCAGGTCCGGATGGTTGTGAAACCGGCTGAAAACAAAATGAAAGAGGCGATGTTATGGGCGGCGGCCCGTGCGGGCGACTGCCGCAAGATACGGGCTCTCGTGATGGATGGCGCGGACCTGAACGCCCGCGATCCACAGGGGCGCACGGCGATCAATATCGCCACGCAGTATAAGCAGATGGACGCACTCAAAACGCTGATGGCTGCCAAGGAAATGCGGTATATGGCGCAGATAGGCGATCTGCCCGATACAAGATTCTTTCAAAAATTCCGTAAAGTACAAGGCGCATGAATACATTCTCTGAGAGTTCGATGTTATTACCCAACGGTCTTTTAGACCTGCTGCCGGCGCAGGCGGAGATGGAGGCGCAGGTTATCGCGTCGTTTATGAAAGATTTTTCCGCGTTCGGATATGCGCGGGTGAAGCCGCCGCTCGTGGAGTTCGAAGAAAGCCTTTTGGGAGCCGGACCGGGGAGCAGCCTTGCGCGGCAGACGTTCCGGATGATGGACCCTGTATCCCGCCGCATGATGGGCGTGCGCGCGGATGTTACGGCGCAGATCGCGCGGATTGCGACATCGCGTCTTGCGGATGAGCCAAGGCCGCTTCGTTTATCTTATGCCGCCGATGTTCTGCGTGTGAACGGCACGCAGCTTCGCCCGGAACGCCAGTTCTGTCAGGTGGGATGTGAGATGATCGGCGTGGATTCCATCATGGCGGATGTGGAAACGCCGCTGGTCGCGATCAAGGCTTTATCGACGGCTGGGGTTGGCAAGTTGTCGGTGGATCTGACCGTGCCGACGCTGGTTTCGCATATTTTCGATGAATTGTCGGTGGATGACGATGCGCGCGCGGATCTTTACGACCTGATGGAAAAGCGTGACAGGGGCGGCGTTATGGCGTTTGGCGGGCCTGCTGCCGGGATGATTGCCGCGCTGATGGACCGGGACGGGTTCGAGAAGATTAAGCTGCCGCCGAATGCGCAAGCGGATATGGATAAATTGTTGCGCGTCGCCAGGGAATTGCGGGCGGCGCTGGATGTTTACGGGTTGTCTGATGTGCAGATTACGATCGATCCTCTGGAACGGCGTGGATTTGAGTATCAGACGGGCGTGAGCTTTACAATCTTCGCGCTGGGCGCGCGCGGGGAACTGGGCCGGGGCGGGCGGTATGACGTCGTGGCCGGAAAGACCCGCGAAACGGCGACGGGGTTTACATTATATATGGATACCGTTCTACGCGTCGCGCCGCCGATGGTAGAGCCGAAGAAGGAAACGGTAGCGGCGAATGCCGACTGGAAGAATGTCAAAGCTTTGCAGGATAAGGGCGTTCAGGTGGCTCGCCGGTAGTTTAGGCCTCGCCAAAGACCCCTGTATCATGCTTTACATTTTATCCGGTGAGCGACTCGACATCTCCCCTAACATGCCCTAAACAATCAAAGGAAAAACAGCATTCTTAGGGAGGGTTTCTATGGCAAATGTCGCGGTGGTCGGGTCGCAGTGGGGCGATGAGGGCAAGGGGAAGATTGTCGATTGGCTCTCAAGCCGCGCCGATGTCGTCGTCCGGTTTCAGGGCGGGCACAATGCGGGCCACACGCTGGTGATCGACGGGGTCACCTATAAACTTTCCCTTCTTCCATCCGGCATCGTGCGTAAAGGTAAATTGTCCATTCTGGGCAATGGCGTGGTCATCGACCCGTGGGCGTTTTTAACAGAGGTTGATAAAGTCCGCGCGCAGGGTGTTGAAATCACGCCGCAAAATCTGATGATCGCGGAGAATGCTTCGCTGATCCTGCCCGTTCACGGGCAGATAGACCGGGCAATGGAAGAGGCGCGGGGCGATAAGAAAATCGGCACGACGGGACGGGGAATTGGCCCGGCCTATCAAGACAAAGTCGCGCGGCGGGGGCTTCGGGTTTGTGACCTGGAGCATGCAGCCGTTGTGAAGGAAAAGATAGAAACATTAGTGGCTTATAACAACGCGCTCATGCGCGGGTTTGGCTGGGCGGAGATTAACCCTACGGAGATTTACGATTCCCTTATGGGGATCGCGGATCAGGTTCTGGCGTATAAAGGTGTCGTCTGGAAACGGTTGGAAGAGGCCAAGTATAAAGGCGAGCGCGTCCTGTTCGAAGGGGCGCAGGGGCACATGCTGGATGTTGACCACGGGACGTATCCTTATGTTACATCAAGCAATATCGTCGCCGCGCAGGCGGCTGTCGGGTCCGGTGTCGGACCGAAATCGGTCGGTTATGTGCTTGGCATTACGAAAGCCTATACGACGCGGGTTGGTTCCGGGCCGTTTCCGACAGAGCTGTTCGACGATATCGGGGAGAAGATCGGCGAGAAGGGGCGCGAATTTGGCACCGTGACGGGGCGCAAGCGCCGCTGCGGTTGGTTCGATGCGGTTTTGGTCCGGCAGGCCGTGAAAACCGGCGGAATTGACGGGATTGCGCTTACGAAACTGGACGTATTGGATGGTTTTGAGGAGCTGAAGATTTGCGTGGGGTATGAGCTGGATGGCAAGCAGATCGATTACTACCCCGCGTCCCAGATTCACCAAGCGAATGTGAAGCCGATTTACAAGACCGTGCCGGGGTGGGAGAAGACGACGTTCGGCGCCAGAAGCTGGGCGGACCTGCCGTCCCGCGCGGTGAAGTATATCCGTCTGGTCGAAGAACTGATCGAGGCGCCGGTGACGCTCCTCTCCACCAGCCCTGATAGAGATGACACGATCCTGATGCATGACCCATTTTTTGGGTAATAATCGCAGCTTATTGGATTTTTCGTTTAATCCGTTTAGAATGGCTTAAGCCTATTCGGGCATTCTAGTCGTTTAACCTTGATCGAAAAGTAGACTTTCCATGGCGGACCCAGCGGTTCAGAAAGAGCCGGATAATACCGCCGGAGCAGGGACGCCTGCTTCGGGTGCGGCGGCGAGCGCGAAAAATTCCGCGCCTCTCTCCACGGCAGAGGTGCAATTCAACGACAATATAGTCATTCATCCCGGCAATCATTTATCCCAATACGATAAAGGGCCGGTGCAGGCGTTTGGTGCCCGGGGGCAGGGCGAAGCGCCTGCCAATCTCCTCGCCATGATATGCGAAGACCACTTAACGCCCAGAGTATTGAAGGCGGGGAATTACGCCGCGATTATCAACCCTTCCCTGGTGCGGTTGATTGCATCGGGCCCCGTGATGTGGCCGGCTGCGGGCAGGCAGAAATACTGCTTCATTTATGAGAATACGCTGGGTGATCCTATTATGAAGGATGACATTCGCGGCGGGCTTGGCATGCGATACGATCATGTTTTAAGCAGCGTGATACGCCCGATTGCAACTGTTCTTGCGGATTTTCGGGATAAGGACCTGGTGCATGGGAATATCCGCCCTTCCAATATATTTAATGGAGGCAAAGTCGCATTGGAGCGCGCGGTTTTAGGCGAATGCCTTTCCCTGCCCGGTTCCTATAACCAACCCGTTTTATACGAGACGGTCGACCGTGCCTTAATCAGCCCGATCGGACGCGGCATAGGCCTGTTGCAAAACGACCTCTATGCGCTGGGCGTCAGCCTGGCGATCATGCTTCGGCATATGGATCCCATGGAGGGCTTAAGCGACGATGAAATCATCGAAAAGAAGATAGAAGAGGGCAGCTTTAACTGTCTGCTGGGAAAAGACCGCTTGTCGGGCGCGGCACTTGAGCTTTTGCGCGGGCTCTTGCAGGACGACGAGGCGCAGCGCTGGACTATAGATGATTTCCTGCAATGGATCGATGGGCGCAGATTGAGCGGAAAGCAGGCCGGACGGCACCTTAAGGCCAGTCGTCCCATTGTATTCAACAACGAAAAATATATTCGCCCCGAATTGCTGGCGCGCGACCTTCCCAAGAATGTAAACGAGGCCCGGATATTAATAGAAGGCGGAGAGCTGGAGCAGTGGCTTTCCCGCGCCCTGGAAGACAAGATGGCAACGGCCAGGCTTGAAACCGCAATCAATCAAGCGGCGGAAGGGGGAAAGGGAACCGGGTATGTGGAACGCCTTCTAACCCGGGTTTCCATGGCGCTTCATCCGGAAGGGCCGATGAGATACAAAAACATATCAGTCACACCCGAGGGTGTCGGTGTCGCATTGACGGAAGCC
This sequence comes from Pseudomonadota bacterium, assembly GCA_963204825.1. Lineage (GTDB taxonomy): Bacteria > Pseudomonadota > Alphaproteobacteria > Micavibrionales > Micavibrionaceae > Micavibrio_A. The sequence goes on along the minus strand of CAUJHN010000080.1, from coordinate 7,518 downwards.
TTTGTATTAAAACGCGATATTCAGACATATGTCGATTTCTTCATGAACTATTTCATCACCCAGTGGGTGGATATGCAGGATACGCATGTGCCTGACGTCAGTGCGCTTATCAGCCGGTTCGACGGCGCACGCGCGTTTTTAAGGCTGAAGACTATGGGCGGCGGTATTGAAAAATGCCTTTATTTTTTAAATCAGGAAGCGCCGTGTTTTTCGGAGAAGCTGCAGAAGTACGCCGTGCGTTCGCCCGAAGAGCTTCTTCATGCATATGAAAAAATTTCAAAGCAGCAGAGCAGGCCGGCGCTTTTCTTCGACCGACACGTTGTCGCGTTTTTATCCGTAAAAGACAGAAAGACGATCGATCCATATTTGCACGATCTAAATGCATCAGAAGCCTATCGCCGTATCCTGGCCGAAATGAAGACATTGGCCAGCATTCAGAAACGTTCGCAAATGGAGCGGTTTCCGGGGCTTTCAGCATGGTTCGTTTCCAACCTGGAGCCCGTTTACGAGCGATTCCACGATAAAGACCTGCGCGCCGATTTGAAGAAGAAAGCGGAGAGGCTGAAGGATAGCGGGGATCTGGTCAAGATCGTCATGCTGTTCGACGACCCTGCCGTATATTCCGAAGACAATATGAATTTCCGTCGCGCTATGCGGCAATATCACGATCTGGAACAAGAAAGCATGACGTTAAACCGTCAATTGCAAAATCAGGAAACGTTTGGACTGGATGCAGGAAAACAGGCCGCGGCCGCTGTTTCCGGTGTGCTCGCGGCGATCATTATACTGGTTATGGTGTTTATGAGTTTCGGCAATACAAAGCCCTTTTAAGAATATGTGACCATGGCAAAAAGAAGACGAAAGAGCAAAGGATTTGGTTGGCGCGCGCAGATACTGCTGATTATCGCGTTTTTCATTTCCGTTATGTTTTCGGCTATCTCCATCGTGCTGGTCATAGGGATGATTCCCACCATTGTGGCGACGATTGTTGACAGGTCTGAAGACAGGTTGAAAATGCTGACGGTCGGTGCGTTGAATCTTGCCGGATGCATGCCCTTCCTCCTGGAGATCTTTAAAAAAGGCAACGATATAGGAACGGCCGTAGGTTTCATCACGCAGCCCCGCACAATCGTGATCATGTATATGGCGGCGGCCATGGGATATATGATCGACTGGGCGATGACGGGCATCGTATCGTCGATCATGGTTCAAAAAGGCAAAGCCAGATTGAAAGAAATTGAAAAGCAACAGAAAATGCTATCCGAGCGGTGGGGCGTCGAAGTTACGGGTACCATTCAGCTGGATGAATTTGGCTTCGCCAGAGATAATTATGCGTCCAAAGAGCTGGAATAGCCTGCAATTAAAGATTCTTTAAGACTGGATCTTCTATACTTAGAATAAATGAAAGCATGCCCGATTGGTGAAGGTCGGCGTGCTTTTCGGCTGTTTGGGGGATCGCTAAAATTATAATCAAATGCGATTGGATAGATGAAATCGTTTTTTAGGGAATGGGCCAGACAAAACCATGGATCGACGGCCGTCGAATTCAGCATGGTCGGCATTCCTTTCATTTTGATGATTATTGGCATCATAGAGATGGCGATGATGTTTACGGCGCAAAGCCTGTTGCAGGAATCGACTTTTACGGCGGCGCGTCTTATACGCACCGGCCAATTGCAACAGTCCGGCGGTGATAAGCAGCAGATGTTTCGCGACGCTGTTTGCGATTTTGCCGAATTGCTGATCCCGTGTGCCGATATACAGTTTCAGGTAAAGAATGTTCCCAGTTTTGCCGATGCGGATGATATTCCGCCTACCTACGATGCAAACGGGAATTTGCAGGATACGGGCTTCGATCCTGGCGAAGAGAACGATGTGGTTCTGGTACGCGTCGTTTATAACTACCCGATTTTAACGCCGATGATGGCTCCTATTTTGTCTAACACTGGCGCTTCTAAACGCAGAATGATTTCGACTATCGTTTTGCAGACAGAACCATATAAGACGGATTGAAGGCGCAAAATGAAATCGCTCTTTTATAGAATTGCCATCCGTTTACAGATAGTCCGCTGGGCGCAGGAGCAGCAGGCCACAGCGTTCATGGAGACTGTTATTCTTTTTCCCGTGCTTATCAGTCTTTTAATGGGGACGTTCGATTTGGGGCAGGGTATCAACGCCAACCAGAAGACGATCGGCGCCTCCCAGATTATTGGCGACCTGATAACACGCGACCGCAGTGTAACCATGTCTTCTCTTGGCGATATCATTATCGCGGGTGAGCTGGCGTTGGAGCCTTTTGATACGGCATCTTTCGGATATGATATCGCCAGCGTGCAGTTCGATGCGACGGGTAATCCTGTCGTTTTGTGGCGGGTAACGGCAAACATGCCCGCCAATGATGATGCAATTGCGAGCACGAAAGGTCTGGGAAGCGAAGGAGACGGCGTTGTTGTCGTCACGTCTGCGTATAATTACGTGCCGTATTTTTCACATTTCATCGTCGACGAAATTAAAATGAAAGAGATTGCTTTTTTAAGGGGACGCAAAAGTTCAACCGTTACTTGCGCGGATTGCCCGTCATAGGGGCCGGAGAAAAGGGGTGTGCCATGAAAGCCTTTGAATTATGGATGAAATATATCAGATGCAATATGGGGGTTGCTGCCATATGGTTCGGCATGACCGTGCCGATGGTGGTGAGCGCCGTCGGCGTGTCGCTTGATCTTGGGCAGACATATCTTGTTCGCGAGAGGCTTTCGCACGCGCTGGACGCTGCTGCCCTTGCGGCTGCGGCTTTGGCATCAGAGGATGCGGATGTCGTGGAGCAGAAGGTCAATGACTTTATCGAAGCCAACTACCCGCCTGACAAGGTCGGATTCACGATCGATACGCATGTTGAAAACCACGCGGATACGCTCTATGTCAACGCGACCGCGCGTCTGGACACGGCGTTTTTGAAAGTGGTCGGCAAAGATTATATCGATGTGTTCGCCGAGGCGGAAGTGACCAAGGAGGTAAAGGCTATCGAGGTTGCGCTTGTAATGGACATCACAGGATCCATGAGCACGATGGTCGGAAGCAAAACAAGGATACAGCTTTTGATCGAGGCGGCAAAGCTTTTCGTCAACACAATGTTTGAGCGCGTAGGCGACATCAATGATTTGAAGATCGGTCTTGTGCCGTTCAGCACATCGGTGAATGTTGGAACCTATGGGCTGGGAAAAACCCCAACGGGGCTGACCTATGACACACCGTTCGTGAATAATCCCAGCAATCTCGCCTATAGCACAACGGATTCCAACAAATGGGGCGGATGTATCATCGAGGATTATTACCCTAAGGATACGCTGGACCATGTGGGGCCATGGAACATGTATCGTTATTGCCGTACGTCGACCGGCGCCGCGATTCCAAACTGCAATACGACGAAAAGCGGATCTGCTCCTAACTACGTTTATACCGTGGGCCAGGCACAGAACTATAACTGTACAAAATCATCGATATTGCCGCTGACCAACAACAAGACGGAGCTTCTGACTCGCATCGGAGCGATGAAAGCCGAGGGTAGTACCTATATCAATGTCGGACTGGTCTGGGGACTCCGCATGATTTCACCGGAGTTTCCGCTTCAGGAAGCGGAGCCATGGAGTGATACCGACTGGAAGAAGGCCGTGATCGTCATGACAGATGGAGTGAATGAGGCACATACTCATTACTCTGGCCTAGGTCTTTCCAAGGATACCAATCACGATGGGCAAATCAGTTCCGCGGAGTCTTCTTTAAGCGTCACTCAGATTGAGGCAAACAGCTCAGTTTTGAACGACCGTATGCTGGATGTTTGTGATGAGCTAAGGGATAAAAAGGTTCTCGTTTACACGATTACCTTCGATAACGGCGTCAGCACGGCTACGAAGAAACTGTTCGAGAAATGCGCGACGCAACCTAATATGTATTATGACGCGCCTGACGGCACGAAGCTGAAGGAAGTTTATCTGACCATTGCCAAAGAGCTGGCCAATCTGCACCTTTCCAAATAATAAGGCATGGCATAAGCCAAATAAGACGGGGATTGCGAAAGTAATCCCCGTTTTTGTTTGTTGGTTTTAGGAAAGTTTTAGAATCAGATTCTGTATCTATTCAAGTAATTGTTGCTATTATTTAAGTATATAATCGAATTATATTCAGTATTTGTAAGTATAGATTGATGGAATTCATTTATATAAAAATTTATCTAAAATTTTACATTATAAAAAAGTAATATTTTATGACTATTGTTTTGGTTTCGCCAGTAAAACTCATTTTTTTTAACCATCCTTTAAAAGGTTATGGTATATTCTATAGATAACGGGTGGTGCTTCGGCGTTCTGTCGCGGCCCATATAAAAACCAGACATTTAAACTAGTTGGAAACCAAAACGAAGGAGACTGTTTCTATGCTTATTAAATTGATCGCTTTGAAAAATGCTTATGTGAAAAACGAAGACGGCGCGACGGCTATCGAATACGCCCTGATCGCCGCTGGTATTTCGCTGGCTGTTGTGGCCGCGGTTTTCGCATTCGGGGACCAGTTGGAAGTTCTGTTCGACGGTCTGACGAACGCTCTTGATGGTACAGCCTAATACATAACGGGCTACCTAAGTAATTCGGAAGGCCCGCCAGACAAGCGCTGGCGGGCCTTCTTCTCTAAAATTCCTTTTCTCATTTCTCCCACAACAAGGCGCACGGACCATGATTTTATTTCTGGTGGTATTTTGCATGCTGGTGGCGATTGGCTTTGGTGTCATTTCCGCCGTTTCTGATTTTAAATCCATGACCATTCCGAATATTTATGCAGGCTGTATTATTCTGGCTTTCATCCCGGCTTTTGCAGCCGACGCCTTTAGCGGAGCGGGGATGGAGTTTTTTGCCTCCTGGAAGGCCCACCTAGCCGCCGGAGCTCTGGTTTTTGGCCTGACTTTTGCCCTTTTTTCCTTCCGCGTCATCGGGGCGGGTGATTCGAAATTATGCAGCGCCTTTGCCCTGTGGGTGGGTATGTCTGGCCTGGCCTCCTTTCTCTTTTACATGGCCGTGGTAGGGGCTTTGCTGGGATTTGCTACAAAAGTGATGAATAAGCGCAAGCTGATGGAAAATCCGCCTGAGGGAAGCTGGATAGCCAAATCCCAGGCCGGAAATATGGGTGTGCCTTATGGAATTGCCATTTGTTTTGGCGCGATCGTTGCATTCTATCAGCTTGGGTATTTCTCACCGGAAAAACTTGCCCTTCTTGCAAGTTATACGGAAAACCAGCCGCAATAGGCTGGAATAATAAAAATGACGGGGGTTGTGCGCTTTAGGTTTTCTTAACCAAAACGCATTAGGTTTGAGGTGTGTAGTCTATCAATTTCTGTGTCTTCTCGCTTTTTTCAATCCTGCCTGAAAGGTCATTTCGCTTGAACGCGCCGTGCCTTTTGAACAACGGAGTCCTGAACGATGAATAAAAATGTTTTGATCGTATTGGCCGGAGGTTTCGTGGTCGCCATTTTGGTGGCCGTGCTCGTGCAGGCGTCTTTGGGCGGTAAAAAAGAAGATACGGCGCCGAAAACACAAATTCTGGTCGCAGCCAAAGATCTTCCCGTGGGAACGGAGCTGTCCGCGGGAGACTTGAAATGGCAAGTCTGGCCCAGTGGAACTTTTACGGGTGCGATCATACGCAAAGAAGAAACAGAAAAAGCCGAAGATGCCCTGAAAGGCCGTCTGGTACAACGCGTTTCCGCGGGGCAGCCGGTTCTTATGAGCTATACATTCAAAGAAGGGAAAGGCAACGTGGTTGCCGCCATGCTTGATAAGGGCATGCGCGCCGTCGCTATCCCTGTAAAGGCAGAAGCCATGGCGGGGGGGTTCGTTTCGCCGGGCGATTATGTCGATGTCATCCTGACATACCAAGTTACCGTCGATCGCGAACAAAAATCGGCGGAGACGGATTCCTTCGTCCGCAGCCACGCATCCGAAACCATTTTGAAGAATGTGAAAGTTCTTGCCGTCGATCAGGAAGCGGCGCGTGCGGAAGACAAGGCGAAGATTGCCCGTACCGTAACGCTTGCCGTTGACACCAAAGGCGCGGAGAAAGTCGCGCTGGCTTCTGAAATGGGCGAGCTGACGCTTTCGCTACGCGGTATCGGCGATGAAGAAGATAAGAACACTGCGGCCCTGACCACCGACGTGGAAGTCAGCCGCACGATGCAGAATATCATGCGTATCACGGGTGGCGGCACGAGCGGCGGCCCTGTGCGCATATATAACGGCAATGCCGTTCAGGAAGTGCGTCCGCACGGCGGCGCCATAGGATTTACAGAGCCGGATGCAACGTCCGGTGAACAAAGCGAAGCGCCGGTAGAAGAAGCGCCGGAAGGTAGTCAGTGATGAAAACAGGACACAATAATTTTAAAAAGGGCTTGCTGCTCGCGATGGTCGCGATGGCATTTTTGCTGCCTGCCGCAAAGGCGATGGCTGAAAAAGCCGATATTTTACAAAGCACGATCGAAGAGCCGATCGTGAATATCATGCTTGGCAAAGCGGATATGATTACGCTGAAAACGCCGGTTTCCGACGTTCTGGTTGCAAATCCGGGCATAGTCGATGTTATGGCTGTGCGCGCAAACCAGCTTTACCTTGTCGGTAGCGCATTGGGCGATACAAACGTCATGATCCTCGATGAAGACGGTAATGTCATGAAGCGCATCAATATCCATGTGCAGATGGATACGGACAAGCTCTCCGGCATGATCAAAGATTTATACCCAAGCGAAGGTGTTCAAATCCGGGCTTTGACGGATCAGCTGATCCTGACAGGGAATGTTTCGACGCCTGCGGTTTCCAACAGCATTGCCAATCTTGTCGCGCAATATGCGGCTGAGATACAGAATGTCAGCGTGGATTCCATCGACCAGGTCGTCACCAATATGATGGTGGTGGGCGGCGAGCAGCAGGTTATGCTGAAGGTCCGCGTTCTGGAAGCGTCCCGCACGGCGCTTAAAGACCTTGGCCTTGAATCCCGTATGACGGATTCCGGAATCGGCGCTGTGGGTGCAACGCTTTCAGCCGCTACGGGGCTGGGCCTAACGGCGCCGGCGCAGCTTGGCGTTCTGGCATTGAGCTACAACTCCGGCAGCTTTGGTCCTTTAAGCTTCCTGGCCCGCGCCCTGGAAGAAGAAGGCATCGTCAACACGCTGGCTGAACCGAACCTGACCGCCATATCGGGCGAGCAGGCAGGATTCCTGGCCGGGGGCGAAGTGCCGATCCCGACGGAAATCGACCGTAACGGCAACCTGATTTACGAATTCCGCCCATTCGGCGTGAGCTTGAACTTCCGTCCAACCGTTATGTCCGAAAACCGTATCAGCATGGAATTGACGACGGAAGTATCTTCGGCATCCTATGACGACAATCTGCAGCTGCAGGGCATAACGGTTCCAACGTTCAACGTTCGCCGCGCCGACACGACGGTGGAATTGCCGAGCGGCGGTACATTGATGATCGCAGGGCT
>CAUJHN010000079.1 GCA_963204825.1 Pseudomonadota bacterium | reverse complement strand
GTCCACGATGGCAAGCGTGGTTTGCGTTTGCAAAGCTATGGATGGCCGTGTGCGGAGATTTCGCGGTTCCGCAGGGTCGCATGCGCCCCACCAGTTGCCGATGGTCGGGACGCCTGCGGACGAACCGCAACCCAGAATGATCAATTTGCCTTCCATGTCTTCCTCGCTTTATCAAACAGCGTGAAAAAATTGTCTTTTGTGTGGTCTGCAAGCGTACGCGCGTCCACATCCAGAAGTTTCGATAAGAATGCGCCGGTGTGCGCGACATAGGCAGGCTCGTTCGTTTTGCCGCGGTATGGTTCGGGCGCGAGGAACGGCGCGTCGGTTTCCACGAGAAGGCGGTCCAAAGGCACCGTTTTGGCGATATCCTGAAGCTCGGTTGATTTCTTGAAAGTGACCATGCCCGCGAGGGAAATATAAAAGCCCTCTTCCAGCATTTTTTCGGCCAGCAGGGGGCTTGAAGAAAAACAGTGCATGATCCCCCTGACCCGCTTTTTTCCGCCGTTTTCATCGCGGATTATACGGATGATATCGGCGTCCGCATCGCGCGCGTGGATGATGAGCGGAAGGTTCGTTTCGATGCAGGCGCGGATGTGTTTTCGAAAAGATTCTTCCTGATCCGGGGGGCTTGATTTGTTGTAGAAAAAGTCGAGGCCGCTTTCGCCTATGCCGATCACTTTATCGTCCGAATTCGCAAGCTGTACGAGCCTGTCCAGCGTGACGGCCTTTTCGGCCGGAAGGCCCGCTTCATGCGGGTGTGTGCCGATGGAGCACCAGACATTCTCTAGCGGTTTAACGGTGGATAAAAGCGTGGAAAATTCTGTGACTATTTCGCAGCAGATGGAGAGCATGCCGTCCACGCCCGCGGCTTTTGCACGTGCGGCGATAGCGGCGGGCGAGTCCCCTTCCCCTGTACGTTCGTGGTTTAGATGGCAGTGCGAGTCGATCCACATGTCAGAAATATACTGTCATCCCGGAAATTTGCGATAGCAAATTATCTGGGATCTTTTTCGATGATGACAGCAAGATCCCGGATAAAGGCTTCGCCTTTTCTGGGATGACAGTGAATGGGATCGGTATCACGCCGCCTTTTCTTCGGTCTGGATGCGGGGGAAAACGCCTTCGGGTGTCGGAAGCGGCGTGCCCGGTTTCAACGCGTGGGCGGCGTTGATATGGGCGTAAGCGCGCTGGTCTGGCGGCGCGGCCACCTGATCGAGCATTTTCGCGGCGGAGTCCGGAGTTACCGGCTGTATCGCGATGGCGAGGCAGCGCACGGTTTCGGCGAGGACGTAAAGCACGGTCTGCATGCGTTTTTCGTCTGTCTTCTTCAATGCCCACGGCGCCTGTACGTCGATGTATGCGTTGGCGGCGTAAACCAGCTTCGTGAAATGTTCGAGGCCACGGTTGAAGGCGCATTTGTCAAATTCCCTGCGCATGCCAGGGATCAGAAGTTCATGGGCTTCTTTGAGAAGCGCCTTGTCTTCTGCCGTGAAATCGGCATGCGATGGTATTTTGCCGTCGCAATTTTTTGCGATCATGGAAAGAGTGCGTTGCGCGAGGTTACCAAAGCCGTTGGCGAGATCCGCATTGATCCGGGTGATGGCCTGTGCGCGGGAGAAATCGCCGTCGCTGCCGAACGGGACTTCGCGCAGAAGGAAGTAGCGCGACTGGTCCAGCCCGTAGTTTTCGATGAGGTCATACGGGGATATGACGTTGCCGAGCGATTTGGACATTTTCTGTCCTTCGATCGTCCACCACCCGTGGGCGAAAACCTGTTTTTGCACGGGTATATTTGCGGCCATCAGAAAGGCCGGCCAGTACACGGCGTGGAAGCGCAGAATGTCTTTGCCGACCATGTGGATGTTGGCGGGCCAGAATTTTTTGTAAAGATCAGCATTTTCATCCGGATAGCCCAAAGCGCTGATGTAATTTGTCAGCGCATCGATCCAGACGTACATGACGTGACCCGGCGCATCCGGCACGGGCACGCCCCATGTTAAGCGCGTGCGGGAAACGGAAAGGTCGCGCAGGCCTGATTTGACGAAGCTGATGACTTCGTTGCGGCGGGTGTCGGGTTGAATAAAGTCCGGATTTTTTTCGTAGAGTTCGAGCAGCCTGTCGCCCCAGGCGGAGAGTTTGAAGAAATAGCTTTCTTCTTCCACCCATTCGCACGGCGCGCCGGAGGGGGCTATTTTCGTCCCATTCGGGCCGTCTTTGAGTTCATCTTCGCCGTAATAGGCTTCGTCGCGTACGGCGTACCAGCCGGCGTATTTGGAAAGGTAGATATCACCGGACGCCACCAGTTTCTTCCAGAGCGCCTGACAGGCTTTCTTGTGGCGTTCTTCGGTGGTGCGGATGAAATCATTGTTCGAAATGTTCATCGGCGGCAGAAGGTCGCGGAAATTCTGGGAAACTTCGTCTGTGAATTTCTGCGGGTCCATGCCTTTGGCTTCGGCGGCCTGATGGACTTTCTGCCCGTGTTCGTCCGTGCCGGTCAAAAAGTAGACATCGTATCCATCAAGACGTTTAAAGCGCGCCAGAACATCGCAGGCAATGGTCGTGTAGGCATGACCCAGGTGCGGTTTGTCATTCACATAGTAGATGGGTGTCGTGATGTAGAATGTCTTGTTCATGTATTCCCTCTAGGCAATCTGACCGCCCAGAATAGCAAAGGCCCCTATCACGCCCTGGCGCTTATCGAGATTGCTGTTTTCTATTGCGATAAAATGGTTTTTCAATTTTTCGCAAATGTCGATCCATTGTTCAAGGGAATAATGGGTTTGAAGCGCCGATAAGCGGTCGTTTTTAAGAATTTCAGCCAGGGTTTGCGGGCCAATGGCCTTTGCGCGCAGGAAAGACTGCGCCGTCCATTCAAAAAGGGTTGCGAAGCTCTGATAGGCTTTTTCTTCGCCTTTCGAAAGATTGTCGGCCCAGGGATGAATTCTGGCCCAGTCCCATTCCGGCCAGCCTTCGAGGAAGCTCAGGATGGAATTGAGGGTGTTGATCCCCTTTTCTTCATGAAGCGACAGGGCGCGGCCAACGCTGCCGTCGGCAAGCATGGAGATGGTGGAGATTTCGCCGCTGGTGGCATCCGGCGCGGCGCGCTTCAGGAGCGTCGTCAGGGTGGCGGCATCGAGCGGCGAAAAATTCAGCGTACGGCAGCGGGAACGAATGGTTGGGATCATCGCGCCGAGGCGGTTGCAGATGAGGATGAGCAGCGCTTTTGCCGGCGGTTCTTCCAGTATTTTCAGGATACCGTTCTGGGCCTGGCGGGTCATTGTGTCGGCTTCATCGACGATGACGATGCGCCAGCCGCCGTCCGCCGAGGTCATGCGCAGGAAAGCGGGGATCTGTCGGATGCTTTCGATATCGACGCCGCTTTTGTAGACGCCGCGTTTTTCATCGAAAGGACGTTCGATGTATTTCAAATCCGGATGCCCCCCGCTGACAACTTTGCGGAAAACCGGATCGTCGGGCGCGACCTGCATGGAGGCGGCGACAGCGGGCACATCGCCGAACATGCTGTCCATACCGGTGTCAGTCCCGCCTTCTTTCAGCAAAAAACGCGCAAGGCGAAAGGCCATGGTGGTTTTTCCCACGCCCATCGGCCCCGCGAAGATCAGCGCGTGCGGCAGTTTGTTTTCGTTGAAAAGAGAAAGCAGCATTTTTTCATGCGCTTCATGGCCGAAGAGGTCCGGATTTTCACGCGGCGGAAGGAGGCCGGGCGCGGAGACGTACGGTGTTTCCGGCGCGTCATTTTCGAACAGTTCCTGCTCTTCATCATCCATAAAATCATCGAACATGCGACAAGCCTACTGCCCTATTTCAAACCCCACAAGGGAATGACGAAAAATAATATTGACTATACATAATAATGATTTAATGTGTTCTGAGAGTTTAATATGAGTGATGAGTTTACAGTTATAGGTTTTGGGCAGCATGTCCTTAAAGAGATGGTAATTTACCATCTTGGAGAGTGGATTTTTGGGGCCGCCGCCGCTGCAAGCGTGCTTGCGTACCACGCCTACAATACAGCCAGAATATTCCATTCGGGGAAGTTTCATGGTCCGTCTGCGGTTATACAAACAACTTCCTATGACCCGGCCTATGTGACGAATCCGGATGGGACGCTTGAAGTTTTAATCAATCCCCAGACTGGAAAAATTTTTCGTGATCAAAAAATTCGTACAGAAGAATTGCCCATAACTTTAGGCGATCTCTTTCCTAAGGATGTATCCGGAAGATTTGTTTCCTACTTCAATAAGGCGGCAAAGCTAGCAGATACAGACGCCCCTATTTTATACACGCACGTGCCACAAGTGCTTCCCAAAAAGGATAGAGAGAAAATACACGAATTAATAAGGAACTCAGTTCAAAATTATATCAGTGGCCTTTACCGCAAGACGGATCACATGCTAGCTGCAAAACTAGGTGAAAACCAATTTTTTGAAACAAACACAATTCTGCCTGTATTGATTAAGGAAGAAGGTGCTATGGGTTGGCAGCTTCGTATTCTGCTTTTAAAGCTGAATGGCGAGGGATCTATAGATATTCCTGAGCGGCAGAATGTACGATTCTTAATGTCAGATGGCTCTTATGCCCCGGGCAATGGCAGCGTCGAAATAGACCGATATGAAACAATGCTGGCCATTAAGAGGACATTGGGGAATCCAGAGATGAAAAGTCTTTTGCTCAAATATGCAGTGGAGATTCCTACGGGGAATATATTAACCGTCAAGTTGCCGGTGATGGCCATCTCCTCTGTTATGCCAATGTAGTTTCACGACGTTCAAAATTTTTTCTGCGATTGTGTTTTCGTCTTCCGATGCGTTAATGACTACGCAGCGCTTCGGGTTTTCACGGGCAATTGTAAGGAAACCTTGCCGAATGCGTTCGTGAAATGCCATGTCTTTGGCTTCGAACGTGCTTTCACCGGGGCCGCGTTTGTCCGCGCGTTTGAGGCCCGTTTCAACGTCGATGTCGAGGACGAAGGTTATGTCCGGTTCAAATCCGCCTATTGCGAGCTCCTTGATTGCTTCGATTTTTTCCAAGGACAGTCCGCCTGCGTAACCTTGATAAACCCGTGTGGAATCCGTGTAGCGGTCACAGAGAACGGTTTGGCCATTCATGCGGGCGGGCATAATTAAATTTTGCGTGTGCAGAATGCGCGCGGAAAACATCAGCATGACGAGCGCTTCTGGCGGCCAGTTCTGCCCATTGTTTTCGATGAAGGCGTTGCGCAGCGCTTCGGCTTCGGGAGTGCCACCGGGTTCACGGGTAACGACGCAATTGCCGAGCGCGGCGGCAAGGCGTTTGATCTGGGTTGTCTTTCCGGCCCCTTCCCCCCCTTCGAACGTGATGAACAGGCCAGATGTCATGTTATGGCGTTGTGGCCGCTGCAGGGGCTGGTGTGATGTTTTCACCGAAGATCAGGCGGCTTGCCTTTTCCATCAGCGCGGGGAAGAAACCAAGCGCAGGTATATCCTTGGCCGTTTTTACAGGCAGTTCGATCGGCTGCATATTCGGCAATTCCACGCGGACGACACCAACCTGGGTGCCTGCTTTTACGGGCGCTTCAAGAGGGCCTTTGAATATTGCCTGCGCTTTTACACTGGCGTCCGCCATCTTCGGCATGGTGATTTTCAAATCCTGGTCAACGACAAGCGGCACGCTGCGTTCCATACCCATAACCACAGGCGCATCAGCGACCTTTGTTCCGGCCGTAAAGATGGCGGTGTTTTTAAAGCTGGCCAGCGCCCATTCCATCAAGCGCACGGATTCCTGTGTGCGTTCTTCCATCGAGGCCATACCGTTCAGCACCATGATGACGCGGCGGCCATCGCGGACCGCGGAGCCCATCAGACCATAGCCACCGTCATCCGTGTGGCCGGTTTTAATGCCGTCCGCGCCGATGTTGACGTAGAGCAGCGGGTTGCGGTTGCCCTGCTTGATGTTGTTGTAGGTGAAATCCTTTTCCGAGTCATAGCGGTACTGATCCGGGAAATCATGGATCAGCGCGCGGCCGAGGATGGCAAGGTCATGCGCCGTCGAATAATGGTTCGGGTCGGGCCAGCCGGAAGCGTTCATGAAATGCGAGTCCTTCATGCCCAGCTCCTGCGCCTTTCTGTTCATCGCTTCGACGAATTGATCTTCTGTGCCGCCGATTCCTTCTGCAAGGACGATAGTGGCGTCATTTCCGGATTGAATGAGCATGCCGCGGATGAGGTCTTCCACTTTCACCATGCCGCCAAGAGGGACGAACATTTTGGAGCCCTGCATGCGCCATGCCTTTTCGCTGACGGGGAATTCCTGATCCAGCGTGATCTTGCCGTCCTTTAACGCCTGAAACACCACGTATCCGGTTAGGGTCTTGCTCATCGAGGATGTGGGCATGCGTTCATTTTCGTTTTTGGCGAACAGCACCTGCCCCGTTTCAAAGTCGACGATGTAAGCCTGTTTCGCGACGGTGTCCATGGCGGTGCTTTGCGCCATGGCGGGAGAAATCAGCAGAAACGACAGGGCAAGGAAGGATAAAAAGCGCATCGGAAATCCAGATATGTGATGATTGAGTTCGATGCGTATGAAAACAGGGAATGCGGCGGAACGCAAGCCTCCCGCACATGTTTTCTTGCGATTAATCGACCACAATCATGG
>CAUJHN010000078.1 GCA_963204825.1 Pseudomonadota bacterium | reverse complement strand
ACGGCGTTCAGACGGGCCGCGCCAACCTGATCCGCGGGCGCGCTTAAAGCGACCGTCAACGCCGTATTTTGTGGCGCCTTCAGATATTCGGCAATATATTGAATACGTTTCTTGCTGGCTTCATCCGGAACGGAACTGGTTTGCAAAAAGGATAATTGATAAACCGTGCTGGCCTCACCGGCCGCGGGAGCCGTCAGGGTCGCCATGGCCTGCTCGAACGCGCCTTTGCATTCGGCGTAGTGCGTTTCATCGGAAGCTTCTTCCGCCCGCTCAACCCAGCAATCGAAACTCGTCTGGGCTTTTGCCAGCGCTTCTGTGTTTATGCCTTGCTGCAGAGCGGAGATTAGCTGCCCGCGCGCCGTGTTCAATTCCGGCACCATTTTTTCCGGCACGTCATAGGATTCCACCCGAAACGGAGGAACCGCCTCGCCCTTGGATGCCATCACGGCCTTTTGCGTGTATTGTTTGGCGGCCTTGTAGTCATAGGCCTGATCATTTTCCGATTTGGCGAGCGCGTAATATTCCCGCGCGAGATATTCATCAAGCGGAACTTCCATAGAGCTTCCGGCCCCTGGTCCTGCGGCTGGCGCAATATCTTGCGGCGCGGCCGCCGTCATGGTCGGGATACCCGGTTTTGCCTTCATGCTTTTGTCTAAAGACGCAAGATCATCGCTGTAGTGGCTGCAGGCGCCTAAAATCAGCGCGGCGGTTAAAACGCAAGTTTTGGAAATGCTTTTCATTTTTATCCTCTTGGAAAATATTTTCTATAACTAAACAATATTATAGAAAACAGCAAGCTTTCTTTCGTGATAATGATATGCCCTTTCGTCAAACTTTCAAAGAGCAATCCGGAGAAGCTGTTGATAACCAAGGGTTTTTATGGATCAAACACCCTGCTTGAATGGCAATGAATTCCCTATACAATTCCATGGCTTACACATTAAAATAATGTCGAAAAGCGCGTCCGAACCTACCTGCCCATTCATATATATAAATAAGAGTAAATGGCCGTCCCCGCACCGAATATTCCAGCCCCCACCGGACCATCTCAAGCCAAAGGCGGCCTGGGAAGCTTAATGCGCGGAGATATGATTCTGGCGATCGGCCTCGTGACGATCCTCACATTCATGCTCATCCCCATCCCCACTTTCCTTTTGGATATGGGGCTGGCGGTTTCGATCATGTTTTCGATTTTCATTCTGATGCTCGTGCTGGCCATTCGAAAGCCGCTGGAATTTTCAACCTTCCCCACCGTGCTGCTGATTTCCACGGCGCTGCGCCTTGGCCTGAACATTGCGGCGACGCGTTTGATTTTAAGTCACGGACATGAAGGCACAGATTCCGCCGGTTCAATTATTCAAGCCTTCGGCGGCCTGATTATTTCGGGAAGTTATGTTGTCGGCGGTATCGTCTTTGCCATTTTGATCATCGTGAACTTCGTCGTTATAACCAAGGGTTCAGGACGGATTGCCGAAGTCGCCGCGCGTTTCAGCTTGGACGCCATGCCGGGAAAGCAGATGGCGATCGATTCCGATTTATCGTCCGGCCTGATCACCGAAGAAGAAGCAAAAATAAGACGAAAAGAACTGGAACAGGAATCCGGGTTTTTCGGAGCCATGGACGGCGCGGCGAAATTCGTGCGCGGTGACGCCATCGCCGCATTGCTGATTGTTTTCATCAATATCATCGGCGGCATCATCATCGGCACGGTACAGGAAGGACTTTCCCTTTCCGAAGCCGCTGGAACATACACCATCCTCACTATCGGTGAAGGACTGGTCTCACAGGTCCCGGCGCTGATCGTTTCCATTTCCGCAGGTCTTCTGGTTTCGAAGGCGGGTATTGAAGGCACCGCAGATCAAGCGCTGCTCGATCAATTTTCCCGGCATCCAAAAGCGATGGGCATGACAGCGGGATTGATGATGGTTATAGCCCTTGTCCCTGCTGTTCCTTTCGCGCCCTTCGCCTTCATGGCTGCCATATTCGGCGGGCTATCTTATGTGTCCTGGCAACGGCAGGAAGCCGAAAAAGCCGCAAAACAGCAGGCGGCCCTTCCCAAACCGGGCGCTCCCGGCGCGCGCGCCGCGGAAGAACCTATATCCAAAGCGCTTGCCATGGATATTATTCGCCTTGAATTAGGGTATGGCCTGCTGTCACTTGTGCAGGGCGAAGGCGGCAACAAGCTTACGGATCAAATCAAGGGACTGCGAAGACAGCTTGCCGAAGACATGGGTTATGTTCTCCCCGCCGTGCGCATTCAGGACAATCTTCAATTGGCCGCCAATTCCTACATAGTAAAGATCAAGGAAATAGAGGCCGGCCGCGGCGATGTGCGCGCAGGCATGTTGATGGCCATGGACCCAACCGGCGCGCCGATCACTTTGCCTGGCGAAAATACGGTGGAACCGACCTTCGGCCTGCCCGCCATGTGGATCGATGAGCAATATAGAGAAGAAGCACACTTCAAGGGTTATACCGTTGTCGATGCGCCGACCGTTATCACAACGCATATTACAGAGCTTGTTAAAGACAATATGGCAGATCTGCTTTCGTATGCCGAAACGCAAAAGCTGCTCGATGAATTGCCCAAGGAATATCAAAAACTCGTCGCAGATGTCATACCAGGCCATATGACAGTCGGCGGCCTGCAACGCATCCTGCAAAATCTTGTTTCCGAACGCGTGTCTGTGCGCGATCTGCCCACCATTCTTGAAGGCATTGCCGAAGCCACCGTTTATACAAAAAACATTGCCTATATTACCGAGCATGTGCGCTCCCGCCTTTCACGCCAGATCTGTGACATGAACACCAATTCACAGGGCTTCGTACCTCTGCTTACGCTTTCCCCCGAATGGGAACAGGCGTTCAGCGAGAGCCTGCTCGGCGATGGTGAAGACCGTCAGCTCGCAATGGCACCGACGCAATTGCAGAACTTCATCGGCGCTGTACGCGAAGCGTACGAAAAATTCATGTCGATCGGGGAAACGCCGGTGCTGCTTACCTCACCGGCCATTCGCCCCTTCGTGCGTTCCGTGATCGAACGCTTCCGCCCCGCGACCATCGTCATGTCTCAAAACGAAATCCACCCAAAGGCAAAAATCCGGACCCTGGGGCAGGTTTAGGAAAGGGAAATATTCATGAAAATCCTCGTTCACTGGTTTCTATGCGCTATCGCCGTCTGGCTGGTTTCTCAAATTGTCCCGGGTTTTCATGTCGCAAGCCTTGGGTCTGCGTTGGTCGCCGCTGTGGTGATCGGCCTCGTAAACGCAACCATAGGCCTCGTCCTTAAAATCGTAACCTTACCTTTGACGGTTTTAACGCTGGGCCTGTTCTGGCTGATTATCAACGGGCTGATGCTATTGCTGGCCTCACAATTCGTTCCCGGTTTTATCGTGATGGGTTTTGTCCCCGCCTTCATAGGCGCGATAGTGCTTAGCCTTGTGAATGGCATTTTGAAATATCTGTTTCTATCCGACAAGAAATAAGATGCCGATCACCGACAATATTTCTGAAACAGTTTCTGATACCTGGCACTACTTCGAAAATCATATAGCCAAAGTCGAAGCCAAGCGCAAAGCGGCCCTTCTGACTGTCGTCGGCTCTTTCTTTTCCGCATGGATCATATTCATACTCCTTACAGTATGCGCCAAAAATATGTTCGATCCCTTTACGCCGCGCACGATTGGATATTATATCGAAATACAATTTCTTCTTTCCATTGCGTTCGCCTTTTTTGTCTATCGTCTATTAAAACGGGGCGTATGGCTCGCCTATAAACCGCTCTCCCACTTAATCGCAAAACGCATTCTCGGGCCCGCCTATCGCGCCTGGGGAATTATTGAAGTGGAAGAATTGCAAAGCCATGGGATTATTCCCGACCATTGCCGGGTTTACCGCGAAGAGGGCTACATCCTAAACATTCACGGCTATTCCGTCAGGTTTCAGGAAATTGACGCCGTGCGGAGCGGTCATGTCGATTCAGTCCGCGAATGGTATGAAACATCAATGGGATCCGGCTTGTACATCGATGTCGAATTGAAACGGCGATTGTCTGCCCACACGATCTTGATATCGCGGGGTATGCACTCCTACTTAAAGATATTTATAAGAAGACACCGTGAAAGTTACCGCGATGTGGGGCTCGTCAGTCCGCGCTTTGCAGACCGCTTTATTGTCCTCAGCACGGATCAAATTGAAGCGCGCATGGCATTTCATCCCGCCTTTATAGAAAAATTTATGGATATTGCAACGCACCTGAACACAAAACATGTGGAAGCAAGCTTTTTGGGAGACAAGCTTCTAATTCACGCGCGATATAAAAAAGACCTGTTCCAGATAGGCCACCTTTTCCGCCCGTTAAGACAAAGCGACATCGCCCTTCTCATACAGGAACTGAATTTATATGACGACATCATAGAAACGTTAAACCTGAATCCCTATACGGCACCTTAAGGATTATTGTCTATTTTTACGTCCATATCAAAAATCTTCAGCGCATTTTGATAACTAATATTTTCAGGATCAGTGGAAATGGCTTTCTGCAAATCGTCCCGTGCCCCCTTGTTTTTACGAAGGCCGCGCAACGCCCGTGAACGAAGCGCGTAAAGATCCCCATATGCCGGATAAAGCGTGACCGCCTGCGTGATAAGGGCGTTTGCCGCTTGTAAATCCGCATGGCCGCTGTCTGCCTTATAAGCGTTTTGCAACACCCCTCGCCCTACCAATGCTTCCGCATTGCGTGGGTTGGCCGTCAGCACTTCGCCATATATGGCCATCCCTTTCTCATAGAGTTTTTTGCGCTCAAAGAAGTTCTTTTCATTAACCAGCGAAAGCAAAATTACTCCGCCATTTGCAACAGCCGCATCTTCATCGGGATTTACATTCCATTTGAATTTTACAGGAGCTATTTTGGGAGCGGAATCAATAGCGGCCTGCATCTGACCTGACGGCAAAAGCATTGTAGAAGAGACTCTCCCTCTTTGCTTTCTTGCCTCCAATATAACATCATCCAGGCTAACGCCACTGCGTATCAAAAATACGATCGCTACGATCGTACAAAGCATCATCAGCCAGCCGCAGAATTTTAAAAATCCATTACGCTCCACAAAGATGAAATAAAACATCGATACGATCGGCAGTATCAGGCAACCCAAAATCCACAAAACTTTTTGGAACCCGCTCATTTCATCATGAATGGCCACGCGAATGATCACGATGATCCACGAAACGGCCAATAGAATGGCATAGGCCACAATCAGCGCCACGAGTGATAAGGCCAGACCAGCACCCATATTTTTTCCTTAACATGTTACTCCGCATTATTTTGCGGTGTTTTTGCCTGATTGTAAACGCGCGCCCTTCGCAAATTTGCACTCTTTTATAGGTTTTTAGTACTTTGTAACGATGGATATTGAGAACCATATCAGAGGCAACCTGATCCAGAGAGCAACCGCCGAAGAAAGGCTCTTTTTCGGGGGCGCTCGATCAGCCACTATCGCCTCCGCCATTCAGGATCTGGCGCAGTCTGACGGCCTTAGAGAAAGCCACATGGCGTTTTTTCTTGAGATGAATAAAGCTTTCAGGGCAGCAGCAGGCCTCACCCATAATCGCGGGATAGTAGACATTAAATTCGAACAAGGGATATTAACGCCGGATTCCGTAGCAGCGAGCGAAGACTGGGCGGTCTGTCCACAGGACCATAATGGGAAAAATCTTTGGGCAATGAATACATATTCGTCCATAGTGCGGCAGGAAGGCATGTTTTTTACCGCCAGAGATTTTCCCGTCAAGTGGCACATGGAACATATTAATGAACGGTGCAGACAACGAAAATCCAACCCGATTGAAACGGAAAGCCTGACATTTCTAAGGCACAACGCCATTGCTCTTAGCATGCTGCGTGTATTTGAAGAGGAACATGGAAAGACAGGAAATACCTACCTTCCTTTTGCTCTACCGGAAAAAAACGGGATTTTGGTTGGGCATACCATGCATCTAACGCCGGCCGAAATTGGTAATAGGTTGTTTATTGTGGCCACAAATAAATTTGGCATGTTTCCGACAGAACGTTATCAATGGCTGCCGCACCTGGCAATGACAGTGCGCACCTTCTTAGGCCCGGATGAAATAACACCTGCGCAGGCCAAGTTGCGAATGGAACTGCTGAGATTTTATCAGCCCGGAAAAATCAGGCTTATTGAGCAGGAACTTGCATTATTCAACAAGACCCCAAGCGGGATGCCGCCCGCGGATATACCCTTCATGCAAGAACACCAGCAATGTCTGCAATCACTCAGGAAACTCATGACCTCTCCGTTATGGTATTCTGCGGCGCGCCTTCCGGCTCATCTTCGTTCGCCCGATCTGCACAGAACATAGATAGACATAACTTCACAACCCGCATCCACTCTGGTACACTGATTCCGAAAAACGTATAATTTCTATGATTCGGTAAAAACCTTTCCATGCGGCTAAAATCGTTCACGGCCAACACGATGAAAGAAGCGATGCAGATGATCCGCGAAACGCTCGGCGAAGACGCTATAATAGTCTCTACGCGCGAAGAAAACGGTGGCAAAACCGTACGCGTCACTGCGGCTATCGATAAGGATACAGAGGCGACAATGCCCCGTCCGCTTGCCGAACTCGACAGAAGATCGGATCTCGACTGGCAATATGAAGACGACGATGACTCCGCGACTGTGGTGGAAGAAGTCACGGAAGTAATGCTCCGCCACGCCGTACCCGATGAAGTGCTGGACCAGGTAGTTTCCGCCGTAAACATAATGGGGCTCAGCGAAACTCGCAACGCCCTGTTCGCGGCCCTGCAAAATCTCTTTGAATTTAAACCACTTCCGCAAAAAACTTACGGAAGACCTTTAATGCTGATTGGTCCGCCAGGCGCCGGAAAGACGCTGGCCGCCGCAAAGATAGCCGCACGCGGCGCGCTTTCGGGCCTGCGTATGTCTGTAATTACCACGGACACAATCCGCGCGGGTGGCGTGGAACAACTGGAAGCCTTTACACGCCTGATGAAGATCGATCTCAAAAAAGCTTCTGATCCCAAGATGTTGAAAGACGTTCTTGCCACGGCAAAAAGTGACCAGACGATCATTGACACAGCAGGCGTAAATCCATTTGACCCTGAATCCATAAAACCGCTCGCCCGCCTGATCCATGCCGCGGAATGCGATCCCGTTCTCGTCATTCCCGCGGGGATTGACGCCGATGAATCCGGTGAAATTGCCCGCGTTTTTGCCACTATAGGCGCCCGCACCATGATTTGCACCCGCGTGGACGTAGCCCGCCGCCTCGGCTCGCTTTTGTCCGCCGCGCATCACGGTGGCCTGAGTTTTGCAGAAATATCGAACACGGCAAAAGTGGCCGATGGGTTATCGCCCATGTCCGCAAAACGCCTGACACAGTTGTTGATGCCACGCGCAGAAGACGCGATGGCCCTCGCCAATGCCAGAAAAGCAGGATAGACTCCATGTCGGATATGACATTAGAACGCAAACCAGATGAAACCCCCGCCGCCCCCGTCTTCAGACGCGGGAAGAACCTGATTGCCGTGGCATCGGGCAAAGGCGGCGTTGGCAAAACCTGGTTTTCTATAACGCTCGCACATGCATTGGCGAAAGCAGGCAAAAAAGTCCTGCTGTTCGATGGAGATCTCGGCCTCGCCAATGTGGATGTTCAGCTCGGCCTGATGCCAAAACGGGATTTGAACGATGTAATCCGCGGCCGCCTGGGACTTGATAAAGTGGCGCAGCGATATGAAGAAGGCGGCTTTGACATAGTCGCCGGAAGATCGGGCCAGGCGTCCCTCTCCGCCCTTCCCTCGCAACGCCTGACGCTGCTGCGCGACCAGTTGCTGGAAGTCGCGAATTCCTATGACGTTGTTATCATGGATCTGGGCGCGGGCGTGGACAGAACCGTACGCATGCTCTCTGCCACCGCCACGAAAACCTTGCTGGTCGCGACCGATGAACCCACATCACTGACCGATGCCTATGCCTTCATCAAACTCGGCTCTGCCGCCGGCATGTCGAAGAATATCAGCGTCGTGATAAACCAGGCATCGAGCACGATAGAAGGCGAGCGCACGTATAAAACGCTGCTGAAAGCCTGTGAAAACTTCCTGCGCCTTTCCCCGCCGCTTGCCGGCATGATCCGCAGCGATGCCCGCGTAAAAGATTCCATCCGTCATCAGACGCCGATCCTGATCCGCTCGCCCAATGCCGACGCCGCCGAAGATGTGCAGAAAATCGCGCAGTTTGTGGTTAACGAACTGGCGGAAACCCGCAAGGTTATGGCTGGCTAACAGGCTTTAAAAATATTTTTGGGATATGCAGGCGTTCCCTATGAAGGAATAATTTATTCTCGCAGGGTCATTCTTTCCGGAGAGGCAATTCGCCCTTTTTGTAATAGCGTTCCGGCTTGCGTCCGGCTGGGCATTCAACCCACCCCGTGACCAAAACCAACTCTTTCTGGCCCCTCCATAAAATCTCTCTATAATAATGGCATGACCGGTTCGAACATACCGCCTATATCGACGACGCCTGCGAAGCCCGCCGGGCCTGGCGGACAGGTCGTTCAAATCGTCTCCCTGCCCGACGGTTTAAAAGAAACTGCACGCGCCATTCGTATCGAAGGTGAAGTGGTTCAGCAAAATAAAGATGGGTCCATTAAGGTTGAAACACCGCAAGGCACTATCGATATTTCCGTGAAAGGGCGCCAGCCACAGGAAGGTGCAAAAATCGAAATAGACATTCCTGCAGGGTCGCCGCCGCGCCAGGCCACCATCCGCCCGGCGCCGGCGCAGCTACAACAGCCGCAGCCATCACCACCGCCCGCTTCTTCCGGCGGAACAACGACACCGCCGGCCGTGACAACGCCATTGCCGCAAACGCCACCGGCGCAAGGACAGACTCCTTCGCCACAACAACCATTGCCGAATACTTCCGCGCCCGCATCACCATCGCCAACACCCACCACAACTTCCGCATCTCAACCTGCTCCGGATAATTTAACCGCGGCAAAACCACCACCGCCTTTGCAGGAATCATACGCACCTCCGATAACAGGAAAGGCTGCAACTCCAACAACACCGCCGCCACTGATGCCGGATCAGTTCGTCAAACTTGTGCCAGTCATTGAAAACATAAACGCGGTACAATCGCCTGAAAAAATCATCATCGCACCGCAGACAGAAAAAGCGGCCTTACAAGCCAACATGGCTTCGCAAAAGACTCAAAGCGGCCTGATACAGAACCTCCTTCAGGCCGTAAAATCAGTGTTGCCAACGGCGCCGCAAACACAAACTGTACAAACCGCTGTTATAAAACCAACTATAAATGCTTCACTATCATTACCCGTAATAAACGGCATTCCTTCCCTGTCACAAAATGCGGTTGTGCTCAATGCCGTTATTTCCGCCATCACTTCCCCATCCGGCCAGACATTGTTCGCCACAAATAATCCAGTGCCCGTCATAAACCTACAAAATGCGGCGCAGACTCCCGTAATCAACGCCCCCGTTATAGATTTGACCGCATCGATACAACCGATCATTCCCATTGTTATGAATGCGGAAACAGGAAAAACAAAAAACTTCATAATACAAACACCCCCCGGCACCTTGCCGGTTGGCACAAAAATCACGCTCACACCGCTGCCGCCTGCGGTCGAAATAAGTCCACAAGGCACGCTCACTATTGCTCCTTCTCAAGCATCTTCAATAACGCCATTGCCAACATCACAAACAGCAGCCATCCCGCCGGCCTGGCGCGCCTTTATACCTTTGACGCAGCCGCTGACTCTCTGGCCCGCTATGGATGAAATCTTTCAGACTTTTTATCAGGCCACGCCGCAAGCCGCGCAGATACTGGGCCGCATTATTCCATCGCCCGCCAACGCCGCAAATTTTGGTCCCGCCGTCATGCTTTTTGCCGCCGCGATAAAATCCGGCGATATTCAAGGCTGGCTTGGCGATAAAAAACTGGAAATGATTCAAAAGCTGGGCAAGGAATCGCTTATTTCACGGCTGTCTACGGAAACATCTTCATTGATACAGGACATCGATGCACCTGCATCGGACTGGAAAACCTATCCCATTCCCCTCCTCTGGCAGAATGAGATTTCCAAGATCATGCTTCATGTTCGTCAGGAGGCCGATGACCAATCTCAGGATCAAAATGAAACCGGCACACGCTTTATCATGGATTTATCGCTAAACCGCATGGGCGAAGTGCAGCTGGATGGCTTCGTCCGGGGCAAGCGCCTCGACATGATCGTCCGCACCGAGCTGCCCATCAGCCATTCCATGCAGGACGCGATGAAGCAGGCCTACGCCAAAGCGCTCGACGGATCCGATATCTACGGCGAAATAGGTTTTCAAAGCGATACAAAGGGCTGGCTGCATGTCACAAAACGCGCGGATGCCATCGGCAGCGCCTAATTCTGCTCTTCTTCATTGCGCCTGAACGCATCTATGCCGATTTCGTCAAATTCACGCACCTCTTTCGCGTCCGCCTTTTTCCTTTCGGCCTTTTCGCGTTCGCGCTGCACGATCTGAATGCGCTTCATATTGGCGAAGGCTTCGCGCACATCGTCCTGCGCGATGGATATGCGTGTTTCCAGTTTCTGCCGTTCCAAATTCAACCGCTCGATCATGCGGTGAATATTTTGTGAAAACCGCCCGAAATACGCATACATTTCAATAGTGCCGTGCTTATCCAGAACCGAGCGTTCATTGCGCAGTCTTTCGATCAGCGTGTTCTTGCTCCGCTCAATCGTTTCCACTTCACGGTACAATTGCGCCAGAACTTTCTGTTTTTCATCGACATTGTGCTTGCGCAGTTTTATGAGCGACAAAAGATTGGCCATGAATCATCAGACCTTTTTCCGCGGCGGAACGGGGAAGCCTTTTTGGAATTCCTGGGCTTGCTGGGATGGCTGTCCGCCGCCATATGGCAGCCCCAAAATTTGGGCAAGCCGCCCAAAGGATTCATCGATCGTGTTCGATTCTTCCTTATTCTGCCGCATAAAATCTTCCAGCGCGGGATAACGTGCAATAGCCTCGTCCACTTCTTTATCCGTGCCTTTGCGGTACGCGCCAAGCCTTATAAGTTCGGCCATATCTTCATATCGCGCAATCAGCTGCTTCGCCTTGGTCACAATAACATTCTGTTCTTGCGACAGACATTTTGGCATCGCCCGGGAAACGGATTTCAACACATTGATGGCGGGATAACGCCCGCGCGCCGCGATATCGCGCTCCATCACGATATGCCCATCGACGATCCCGCGCACGGAATCCGAAATGGGTTCGTTCGTATCGTCCCCTTCGACCAGAACGGTGAACAGACCCGTGATGGATCCTTCGTTCGCTACGCCCGGCCCTGCGCGTTCCAACAATCTCGCAAGTTCGCCGAAAGTTGTCGGCGGATACCCCTTGCTTGTCGGCGGCTCACCGGCTGACAATCCAATTTCGCGCTGCGCCATCGCAAAACGCGTGACAGAATCTATCAGACACAAAACTTCTTTTCCCTGCGCGCGAAAGTACTCCGCAACCGCCAGCGTCATATAGGCTGCCTGCCTGCGCATCAATGCCGGCTCGTCACCTGTCGCAACGACGACGACCGACCGTGCAAGTCCGTCTTCTCCCAGGTCGTCTTCTAAAAACTCCTGCACCTCCCGCCCGCGCTCACCTACCAGACCGATAACGGAAACATCGGCCTCCGTATACCGCGCCATCATCGATAAAAGCACGGATTTCCCTACACCGGACCCCGAAAAAATCCCCATCCTCTGTCCGTGACAGGTCGATAAAAACGTGTTCACGCAACGCACGCCTAAATCCAGCTTTTCTCCCACGCGTTGACGGGCGTGCGGCGGCGGCGCTTTATTTTTAAGAGGTATTGGCATAGCGCCCTGCATCAATGGCCCTTTGCCGTCGATAGGCTGCCCCAATGCGTTGATAACGCGGCCCAGCCATCGGTCGTCCGGATACACGACCGGCTCTGTCCTTTGAATAACGGCGGGACACCCAAGCCCCACCCCTTCCAGCGTGCCAAACGGCATCAACAGCGCGCGGTTTTCACGGAACCCAATGACCTCACACGGAATGTCTTTTTCGGGTTTAGGCCGTAAATGCACGACGGACCCTATGGATAATTCTTTCCCGAACCCTGAAATTTCCACCAAAAGGCCAAGCACCTTGACCACACTTCCATGCAGTTCAAATACTGGTAGCGGTTTGATAGAGGCCAGGGCTTTATCCGTCAGACGTTCCATGTATATAAGTATAAGGCCATTCCGGTTCTGATGGAACAGGTCCCGTTAATATTAAGGATAGTGTTATGCCCAAAATCTTACCGTTTTTATGCGCCTGCCTTTTAATTCTGGCCGCCCACCCGGCTTTCGCTTCAAAAGCATCCCTAGTCCAAGTAAATAAAAAGGAAAATGTCTACAAACTAAATCAGTCCGTAAAATGCGGTGAATATATGGATTTAAGCGGCGATGCCGATGTAATACGCGATGGAAATACATACCGTATGTTTTGTACAGGGCTAGATATGGACATCATGGGTGGCGGCATATCACAATCCATATCGAACGATGGAATGGCTTGGAAAATAGTAACGGCAGAAAAAGAAGGGCCGGGGAAATATCTCGTTCTGCGTGGGCGAAAGGATACGTGGGAACAGCAGTTGGAAACAGCGGAAATCACGAAACTGAATAATAATTATTTCCTTTATTACTCTGGTTATCCCGCAGTTGGCTGGCCCACAAATCCGGGACAGATTGGCGTGGCCACATCAAAAGACGGAATTCATTTCATGCGCCCTTCTGATAAGCCGGTATTGGCGCCGGGCGCGGATTGGTACGATTCCAACGGCCTATACAGCCCCGCGACCTTAAAAGAGGGAAACACTCTCATAATGGTTTACGCAGGCCATAATTATAAGCCGAACGCCGTTTCCCCTGGCGGAATTTATGTCCTTGGCGCCACATCGTCCGACGGCATTTCATGGAAAAAAAGTGAAAAGCCTGTCCTTTCGCCTTCTGAGAATTTCTCTTTCACCAAAAACGGCGTTGCTGAACCGGATCTGATTAAAGGCGGAGATGGTTACTATTACCTATTTTTCACGGGCAACCTTGGCGACGATGAAAAACGTTTAATTGGCGTTGCCCGCTCTAAATCTCCTTTTGGGCCTTATCAAATTCGAAAGGAACCCGTTCTTACCGGCACGAAAGGACTTTATGACGAAACGGGCGTTCTGGCCCCTTCTACAATCATTGAAAACGGAAAGCTCCGCATGTGGTACCTGACCAGCGACGGCGATAAACACAGGACGGGCTATGCCGAAATGCCGTGGCCGTTAAAAGGATGGAATTGAAACGAAGGCGAAGAACATTTTATCCGGAAAACCCGTGAACTGGATACGGCACGGAATTCACAGGCTTGGCGAATGGCTGGCCAGCCCCCAGCCGCTCATAATAATCAGCGCCCAATACGGTTTCTTTGAAGGGGTTCTTAGGATCGAAAAATCGTGCCGCCTGTCCTGTTCGATTGATTTTTTCATCCTTGATCCGCGCTTCTATATCGGACGCAGACAGATTTTCCGTCAACCCGACATAATTGCCATGAACGCCGCCCATATAAAAATCAAACTGGTTGGCCATAGTCGGAGGATAACGATCATAAAAAGAACGGAATCCTTCGGGTAACAACACGCGGCCATGTCCAGGCGCCCACTTGTTATTTACGGCGTCAGGATAAGAAACACCGATCGCTTGGGCGATTGTATACGCAACTGAATTCGAATTTTGCGCGGTGCCGACAAGTTCCGCGAGGGTGTAATCAAGGCTTTGACTATTTATATAGGTTGCCGCCTCATATGCGCGAAGCACTTTCTCTCTAAACTCTGTCCTTGTTCCTCTCCACACAAGATACGCTTCTCCCACGTTACTATAGGGGGATCCGGATGCGGCAACCCTCAATGTGTTATTATCTCCTATTCCCGAGCTTGGCTTCCCTGTCTGGCGGTCAAAGGAAAAACCATTAAAAAATGAAACGCTGCCGTTTTCCTTGAACGCAATTTCGTTATGGGTGGCGCCACTCAAGAGATTCTCCACAACAAACTTTCCAATGGATCCTCCGTTGTCGGCATTTAACGGGCGGCAAATAATGTAAATTTCATATGTTCCGCGATCTTCGATGGCAGGCACGGGATTAGAGCCGGCGGCGACTGCACTTCGGCCGGAGTCGGCGATGAGCAACCCTAACCCCGCTAAAAATTGACGCCTTAATAACTTGTTTTCCATTATGAAAATATATAATCATTTCACATAATTGCAATAAATTTTTCATTATAACTGGCCCTGCTTGCGGTCAAAAAGCAGCCAAAGGTTTAATAAAGTCCCGAAATATAATTTTTGTTAACCTTTTTAATCTATGTTAAGATTCCCATTAACGAATCTTAAGATGTCATAAGATTTACTGGATAAAGGGTTAACAACGAAGGGGTCACAACATGCGGGTTCTATTGGTAGAAGACGATAGCTCGACAGCAAAAAGCATCGAACTGATGCTCAAAAGCGAAGGTTATGTCGTGGATGCGGCGGAACTGGGCGAGGATGGCCTGGATCTCGGCAAGATCTACGATTACGACATTATTATTCTGGATTTGATGTTGCCGGACATGGACGGATATGACGTCCTGAAAAGCCTGCGCGCTTCAAAAATTCAAACGCCGATTTTGATCCTCTCCGGCCTCGCCGCTCTGGATGACAAAATCAAAGGTCTTGGCTTTGGCGCCGACGATTACCTTACAAAACCCTTCGATAAGCGTGAATTAATCGCCCGTATTCAGGCTATTGTCCGCCGCTCGCAAGGACATGCCCAATCGAAAATCATCACCGGCCCCGTTACGGTCAACCTCGACACGCGCACCGTCGATGTCGATGGCAAAACGCTGCACCTCACGGGTAAAGAATACGGCATCATGGAACTCCTCTCCCTGCGTAAGGGCACTACCCTGACGAAGGAAATGTTCTTAAACCATCTTTACGGCGGCATGGACGAACCCGAAGTGAAAATCATCGATGTGTTCATCTGCAAACTGCGTAAGAAAATTGAGCAGGCCACAGGAGGCGAAAGCTTTATAGAAACCGTCTGGGGCCGCGGCTATGTTCTGCGCGATCCCGCCGAAGGCTCCGCCGGCAAGCAGAAAGCCACGGCATAACCATTAAAATGTTATCCCGGCGAAAGCCGGGATCTTTTTATCACGCCTGAAATTCCGGCTTTCATAGAGAGAACAGTCTGGTTATAGTCGGATTATGCTCCGCCAACTGCCCAATATCCTTACCATTTCACGCATCGTGCTTTTGCCGGTGTTGATAGGACTTTTCTATGTACCCGGCGGGGCGGCGGCCTGGGCGGCGCTATGGATTTATATCTTCTGTGCGGTAACGGACTTTTTCGATGGCTACCTCGCCCGTAAATACGGGACGACATCCGGTTTTGGCACGTTCCTCGATCCCATTTCCGATAAAATCTTCGTCGTGTCGGTTCTTGTGGCGCTCGCGACCTTTGATCGGCTTGATGGCATCTGGATGATCCCCGGCATCATCATTTTGGCGCGGGAATTCCTCGTCTCTGGCCTGCGTGAATATCTGGGCCCCAAAAACATCAAAGTGCCAGTCAGCAAGCTGGCCAAATGGAAAACCGGGTTTCAGATGACCGCGCTTGGTTTTCTCGTTATCGGTGACTATGGCAATACGGTCGTGCCCGAAACACTACTGATCGGCCAGATCCTACTCTCCGCTGCGGCCATTATCACCCTCATTACCGGCTGGAACTACCTGAAGGCCGGGTATAAGCATATTTAGCCATGCCCAGCGCCCTCTTCACCCTCGCAAAACCTATACTTCATAGCATGGACCCGGAAACGGCCCACGGCATGACGCTAAAGGCTTTACAGGCAGGATTGGTGCCATGCTGCACGGTTCCAAATGACGAACGTCTGCAAACGACTCTCTGGAATCGAACATTCCCAAACCCCGTAGGCCTCGCCGCCGGGTTCGATAAAAACGCCGATGTCGTGGAGCCTATGCTCAAAATAGGCTTCGGGTTTGTAGAGGCCGGAACTGTGACCCCACGCCCACAAGACGGCAATCCCCGCCCTCGTGTTTTCCGCGATCCTGCAAACGACGCGGTTATCAATCGCATGGGTTTTCCCAATAAGGGCGCGGACAATTTCCGCCACAACATCGAACGGTTCCTTGAAAAAAAGGATCGAGCGCGCGGCGTTCTCGGCATCAATATCGGCATGAACAAGGGTGTGGAAGATCCGGCCAAAGATTACTGCGATCTTGTTCAGATGCTGGGCCAATATGCGGATTACCTCACAGTCAATATTTCATCGCCGAATACGCCGGGCCTTCGCAACCTGCAGTCGCGTGAAAATCTTGTCCCGCTTCTGACCCGCATTCTTGAACAGCGTGCGAAGTCCTGCGCATCGAATATGCCCCCTCTGCTTGTAAAGCTTGCGCCCGATCTTACAGAAGAACAATTGCAGGATATCGCCGCAAGCCTTATCGAAGTCAGGATCGACGGGGTTATCCTCGGCAATACGACTTTGGATCGGCCGGAATATCTTTCTGCGGGCATGCGACAGCAGGCCGGCGGACTGAGCGGCAAACCCCTCACCCAAAAATCGACACAAATCATCCGCACCTTCTACAGCATGACACATGGCGCGCTCCCCATCATAGGTGTTGGTGGCATATCGAACGCGGACGATGCGTATGCCAAGATCCGCGCAGGCGCGTCACTCGTACAGCTCTACACCGCTCTGGTCTTTCAAGGCCCGGCCCTGGTCAGTGATATTTTAAATGGGCTCCTGGTTCAGCTCGAAAAAGATGGCTTCAATCATATTTCACAGGCAATCGGAAAATCCGCATGAAAAACATTCTCCTCTTTATAACCATCCTATTTCTCTCTATCCCAGTGCAGGCCGAAGACGGCGTAACACCGCAATCTGGCATCGCAATGCACGGCGATGTAAAATATAAAGATCATTTCACGCACCTGGACTACGTCAATCCCGACGCGCCCAAAGGCGGCACATTAAAGCTCGCCGACATAGGCACATTCGATTCCCTAAATCCCTTTATCATCAAAGGTTCCCCCGCTTCCGGAATGGCTTACCTGGGCCAAAGCTTGATCTACGATTCTCTTATGGAGCAAAGCAACGACGAACCGTTTTCGATGTATGGCCTGCTCGCCGAAAGCATCGAACGACCAAAGGACAATTCCTGGGTTGCCTTCAATTTGCGCAAGGAAGCCAAATGGGCAGATGGAAAACCTGTGACGCCGGAAGATGTTGTCTGGACTTTTAACGCCTTGATGGAAAAAGGCGCGCCGTTCTTCAAAGCGTACTATGCCGATGTTAAAAAAGTGGAGGCCACATCCCCCACCCGGGTGAAGTTCACATTTTCGCACAATGGCAATGCCGAACTGCCGCTTATCCTCTCTCAGCTGACCATTCTGCCGAAGCATTACTGGACGACCGAAGGCCGCGATATTGGCAATACCACACTAACGCCACCGCTTGGCAATGGCCCATATAAAGTTGGCGCCGTTGTGGCCGGACGTTCCATCGAATATGTGCGGGATCCGAATTACTGGGGCAAAGACCTTGCCATTAACAAGGGCCGCTTCAACTTCGATAAAATCGTAACGGACTACTATAAAGACAACAATGTTGCGCTCGAAGCCTTTCTTGCCGGCCAATACGATTACCGCATGGAAAATACGGCGAAGCTTTGGGAAACGGCCTACAACTCCCCCGCTGTAAAAGATGGGCGCATCATCAAGGAAGAGATTGCACATGACCGTCCGGCAGGCATGCAGGCATTCCTCTATAATATTCGCCGCCCTGTTTTCAAAGATATCGCCGTACGAAAAGCTCTCGCCTATGCTTTCGATTTCGAATGGTCGAACAAACAATTCGCTTATGGTACGTATACACGCACAGACAGCTATTTTGAAAACTCGAACCTGGCCGCGCCAGCAGGACCTCCGGAAGGCGCAGAACTCAAAATCCTTGAACAGTATCGCGGCAAAATACCGGATAATGTTTTCACAACACGCTACGAGCCGCCCAAAAACGACGGAAGCGGAAATTTGCGTGAAAACCTGCGCATTGCGGCGAAAACGCTCGACGATGCCGGTTGGAAGATGGGCCCGGACGGGGTTCGTGCCAACGCGTCGGGGCAAAAACTGCAATTCGAAATCATAGACGCAAACCCCATGTTTGAACGCTGGGTTCTGCCCTTCATTGCCAATTTGAAAAAGATAGGTGTGACGGCCTCTTTCCGCGTTCTGGATCCCGCGCAATATCAAAACCGCATGAATGATTTTGATTACGACATGACGATAGGCTCCATAGCCCAATCCAACTCCCCCGGTAATGAACAGCGGGATTTCTGGGCATCGGATAAAGCGGATGTCAAAGGCTCTCGCAACTATATCGGCATCAAGGATAAAGTAGTCGACGATCTCATCGAAAAAATTATCCGCGCCGAAAACCGCGAAGATCTTGTCGCCATGGCGCATGCCCTGGATCGCATTCTGCTGTCAGGCTACTATGTTATTCCTCAATGGCACACGGACCACTTTAATCTTGCCTATGCGAAAAAGCTGGGCCACCCTGCAAAACTCTCGCCACTGACCCCGGGCGTAACAGATACCTGGTGGGTAAAGGCCGAATAGAAAAAGCCGGGAAAATTTCCCGGCTTTTAAATTTACGCGGCCTGTTGAATCGCCTCTTGATTGATGGACTGCGCCACCATCGTCAGTTTTTCATCCGTCGCCTTTTCCTGCTCAAGGATCCTTGCCAGAAGCTTGGCTTCTTCTTTCATCCCCATTTTTTTGGCGAGCTCACAGGCAGAACCATATCCCGCAATTTCATAGTGCTCCACCTTTTGGCCGCATACGATAAGCGCGCAATCCAGCAAAGCTCCCTTTTCGACTTCGTCGATTGTTTCCTCGCCTTCTTCAATCAAACCTTTCATCGCTTCGCACGTTATGCGCTGCGGCTTTATATCGCACATCTCAAACACACGATCCAGAATCTCTATCTGTTCTTGCGTTTCTGCAAGATGCGTTTCAAAACCGTTTTTCAATTCAGGATCGCTTGCCGCTTTTGCCATTTTCGGCAAGGCCTTCGTTAATTGTTTTTCTGCGTTATATAAATCTGAAAGTTCGTGACGGAACAAATCCTGTATCGTTTCTACCTTAGCCATGGTCTTCTCCTGTATATGTGGTTTCACAGGGGCCAACGTCACCTTAAAGAAACAGTTCCGTTTGCCAAAAAACTTAGCTACACTCCGCTCTATGAAAACCGCGATTATAATACCTGCCCGCTATGCCTCTACCCGTTTTCCGGGAAAGCCGCTCGTTAAAATCGGCGGGCAGACGATGCTTTCCCGCGTGGTTGATATCGCCAAAGAATCTTCTGCCGTTTTGAAAAACGTCACCATAGCGGTGGCGACAGAAGATAAGCGCATAGAAGATCATTGCAAGGATATCGGCATTCAATGCGTGATGACGTCGGATGATTGCAAAACCGGATCGGACCGCGTTTTACAGGCGGCGCAAATACTGGGCGGAGATTTTGAATTCGTGGTGGGGCTGCAGGGTGACGCTCCTTTCACACCCATCGAAGCGCCGCGCAAGATTATCGAAGCCTACGCGCGCAACCCGAACACCGAAGTTGTTACGCCCGTCGTCAATCTGCGCTGGAAAGAAATCGACGCTTTGCGTGAAAGTAAAAAGACGACGCCCTTTTCCGGGACAACCTGCGTGATGGACGCGCATGGAAAAGCCCTCTGGTTCTCCAAGATAATCCTGCCCGCAATGCGCAAGGAAGAAGAATTGCGCAAGGAAGAATTTTCGCCGGTCTTTCAACATATCGGCTTGTATGGTTACCGTTTCGATATTTTAAAAAAATTTGTGACGCTGCCTGAAGGAAGATACGAAAAGCTGGAAGGCCTAGAGCAACTCCGCCTCCTAGAAAACGGAATTTCCATCCAGACGGTCACACTGGAAGTCGATGCGGGGCTGGCACAGGCGGGGATCGATTCCCCGGAAGATGTGTTAAGGGCAGAGGAATTGCTCAAAAGACACCCCTCTCCCTGAAGGAGAGGGGCTTCGGGTACTAAGCCGCCCTATCCCAAACCGGCGCAAAATCCGGATTTACCTGCCGTCCGTCTTCGGATGCAAGAGCGTGAATTTTCTTCATTTCTTCAGCAGTCAGTTCAAAATCAAAAATGCTGATGTTCGCCTTGATATTTTCCGGCGTCGCGGATTTTGGAATGGCCGCAACATTATCCTGCTGCGTGAGCCAGCGCAGAGCCACCTGTCCCGCATTTTTCCCATATTTCATGCCGATTTCCTTCAAAGCGCCGTCTTTAATCACCTTGCCGCGTGCGACCGGCGAATAGGCCGTCAAAACCATCTTGTTCTTTTGTATAAATTCCAGAACGGGCTTTTGCGAAAGGTATGGATGATACTCCACCTGATTAACACAGATTTTTCCGTCAGATACTTTCAATGCCTCCGTCATTTGGGAGATGTTGAAATTCGATACTCCGATCAATTTTGCCTTGCCTGCTTCCTGCGCCTTCATTACCTCTTCCACCATCTTCGCTATGGGCGTTTCGGGGAATGGCCAGTGGACCAGGAGCAGATCCACATAATCGGTTTTTAATTTCTTTAGGCTTTCGTCGACTGATTTCATCACATTTCCTGACGCAAACGGATCCCGCCACACTTTCGTGGTCAGAAAAATATCGCTCCGCGCCACGCCGGATTTTTTAATGCCGTCGCCGACTTCCGCTTCATTTTCGTAAATTTGGGCTGTGTCGACATGGCGATAACCGTTCCGTATGGCGAAATCAATCGACTCAACACATTCATTCCCGCGCAATTTCCACGTTCCAAATCCCAGGCAAGGCATGGATTTTCCTTGGATATTCAAATTTTTCATCGTTTGGTCCTTTCAAAAATTGGCTCACCTCTCGGAACTTATACCAAAAGCGGCCTGTTGGAAGGGCATAGACTGTATTAATTTTTGAAAGGAGATACTCAATATGCATTGGCAACCTGAAAAAATGTGTTCAACGGCCGGGGAGTACGACCTGCTGATTGAACGGTTTAAACACGGTTATGAATGCGAACAAAAACATGCTACCTGGAAATGGCGCGTTATTCACAGCGGCGTCGTATTATCTCAGGGAACCACAGCGGACATGGAATCCGCGCAAAAAATGGCGGAATCCAACCTTCCTTTGAGCTCTTAAAACCATTGCCAGACGCGCTTGATTAGGGTCTTATGGTTATCCATGACGACCCTAATCATCGCCCGCCACGGCAACACCTTTGGAAAAGACGAAACGCCCCGCCGCGTAGGCGGTAAAACGGACTTGCCTCTGGTTGAAAGCGGCCGGGTTCAGGCGCGCGCGCTTGGACAATGGCTGAAGACCAACGCCCTGTATCCCGAAGCCGTTTATTGCTCCCAGCTCAGCCGTACAAAAGAAACCGCGGAAATTGCGTTGAAAGAAGCCGGGTATAAAGAACCTGTCTTCCCGCTCGCCATATTCAATGAAATTGATTACGGGCCGGATGAAAATATGCCGGAAGATGCCGTGACGGCCCGCATTGGCGCCGCCGCCCTAAAGGATTGGGATGAGAAAGCCGTAGTTCCGCAAGGCTGGAATTTCGACCCCGACCAATGCATAGAAGACTGGAAAAACTTCGCCGCGCATATCGTGGAAGATCGGCAGGATTGCGTGATGGTGGTAACCTCCAATGGGATCGCCCGCTTCGCCCCCCACATTACCAATGATTTTACGCATTTCATGAAAGAACATACTTTAAAGATTTCCACCGGCGCGTTTTGTGTCCTACAATTCGAAGGAAACCGCTGGATCGTAAAAGACTGGAATAAAAAACCGACATGCTGAATTACATCCTCCGCCGCCTGCTTTTGATGATCCCAACCCTGCTCGGGATTATGTTCGTGTCGTTTGTTATCATCCAGTTTGTTCCCGGCGGTCCGGTGGAACGCATGATTTCACAATTGCAGGGCCACGATATAGACGCCACTGCGCGTTTCGGCGGCGGCAATGGCGGTGCCGATATGGCAACGGGCGCAACCAGCGGCAATAACGGCGGCAGCAAATATCTGGGCGCGCAGGGGCTGGACCCAGAACTCATCGCCGAACTTGAAAAGATGTATGGGTTTGACAAGCCCGCGCCGGAACGTTTCTGGATCATGGTCAAAAACTACGCGCGTTTTGATCTGGGAGAGAGCTATTACAGGGATGCGTCCGTAGTCGATCTGGTATTGGAAAAAATGCCGGTGTCTATTTCGCTTGGCATCTGGTCCACCCTGATCATCTATCTTATCTCTATCCCGCTCGGCATCAAAAAGGCGGTAAAGGATGGAGAAGCGTTTGATATATGGACATCCGCCGCCGTCTTCATCGGCTACGCCATCCCCTCTTTCATGTTTGCCATTTTGCTTATTATCCTTTTCGCAGGCGGCCGCTATTTTGATTTGTTTCCCTTGCGCGGCATTGTGTCCGACAACTGGAAAGATATGACATGGTGGCAGGTCGCTCTGGATTACGCATGGCACATGGTCCTGCCCAGCGCCGCAATGGTGATATCCGGATTTGCGGGCCTGACCATGCTCACAAAAAATTCCTTCCTCGATGAAATAGGAAAACAATATGTGCTGACAGCGCGCGCAAAAGGCCTCCCCGAACGGCAGATCCTTTACGGCCACGTCTTCCGCAATGCCATGCTGATAGTGATCGCCGGCTTCCCCTCCGCAGTCCTTGCCGTGTTCTTCACAGGATCTCTCCTGATAGAAGTAATCTTTTCACTGGATGGCCTTGGGCTTCTCAGCTTCGAAAGCGTCATGAACCGTGATTATCCGGTGGTACTGGGCACGCTTTATATCTTCTCCCTGATGGGCCTTCTTATGACCTTGATACGCGATGTGGTCTATGTCCTGGTCGATCCGCGCATAGATTTCGAAGCAAGGACCGTCTGATTAAAGCGCAAAATCGGACGGAAAGCTGACAAGAATTGTTTCAATTCTTTTATCTGCGTAATAATCCTTTGCCTGGATCTTTTTTATAAAATCTTCGTTGCCGAACTGCATTTTCGTATCCCATGTGTGATAAATCACATTTTTAGGCAAAGCGCTTTCCAGGTACTTTTTTACGAACGGATAAAGCGCAATATCAAATGACACAGCATGGACACGCTGTACCGCAGCTTGCTTGCCGATGGCAGAAGCCAGCCCCCTCATCCCTTCGGCGTCATTCTTTTCAAGAAGCTCCTTGATCTGCCCCGTCGGCAAATAATAGGACGTCTTGTATCCCGCCCTGGACGCCAGAGAAATCTCCGGAGA
>CAUJHN010000077.1 GCA_963204825.1 Pseudomonadota bacterium | reverse complement strand
CGCAAGCCCATTAATCAATTGACGCAACGCGAGTCGAAAATGCCGGCTTTCGAGAACCGGCGCGCAGCGTACATTTAGTCCGTGAGCACCGGATGCGCAGAAAGACGGCATTTGCAGGCCGCTTGGCAATAATTGTTACTCCATAAACGCGTTTTCCATGTGGCGTATGGTAAACGGCAGCTTCACCGCCATCACATCGAACCGCATCGGCCGCATCGTGTAATTCGGGTTTTCGGATAAAAACGCCATCGCGGCTTCTGAAATCCGCCCGCGCATTTTCGGCGTGATGGAAAACAGCGCCTCATCCAACGTCGGCCGCGCCTTCACCTCGATGAAAACTATATAATCCCCGTCCAGCGCGATGATATCGACCTCGCCAACCTTGGATCTGTACCGCCGCTCGATGATTTTGAATCCTTTGGCGCGCAAAAAAATCTCCGCCGCGCCCTCGGCCATAATCCCCTGATCATATGTTTTCTTTTTGTGATCGCTCACGCCTTCCCCGATAATTTCAGCGCCAGCATATAAATCGCCTTCTTCGGCTTGCCCGTTGCGCCCGCCACCATTTCGGCGGCGTCACGCACGGACAGTGTTTTAAGCGCCGCCAGCAACTGCTTTTCGATCGTCTCGCCGCCTGCTGTTTCCGCATCCTCGGCTTTATTTTCGCCGATGACGACAACGATTTCCCCCTTCGGCGGCCCGTTCTTTTCAAGCCCCTCGATCAACACAGAAAGCTTTTCCCGCTTCACTTCCTCATAAAGCTTCGTCAGCTCCCGCGCGATGGCCGCGGGCCTGTCGCCCAGAACCTTTTTGATATCCTTCAAACTCTCCAATAAACGCGGCGCCGTTTCGTAACAGATCAACGTCCCCGGCCGGTCGTGCCATTTTTCCAGCAGCGCCTTGCGCGGGCCGGATCTTGCCGGCAGAAATCCGATGAAAGAAAACGCATCGCTCGGTAATCCGGATAACTGCAGCGCCGGTAACACCGCATTCGCGCCGGGCAACGCCGTCACTTCAATCCCCTCTACAATTGCCTGCCGCACGAGCTTGTAACCCGGGTCGGAAATCAGCGGCGTTCCCGCATCGGAAACCAGCGCCACGGACTCCCCTTCCGAAATCACCTTGATAACATGCGCGCGGTCGCGCTCGTTCGAATGATCGTTGTAAACGCGCATGGGTTTTTTAAGCCCGAACGCCTTCATCAATTTTCCGGTGACGCGCGTGTCTTCACATATAATAAGATCCACGCCCGCCAGTATATCCAGCGCGCGAAACGTCAAATCGCGGAGATTTCCGATCGGCGTAGGAACCAGGTATAACCCTGCTTTCAGGGAAACATCCTGTGGCGTCCGCGGCTCTTTTTGTGTATGGTCTGTCTTCATAAATCACATTCAATAACAACAGAGAGTATCAGGAGCATGACAATCTTTCACCGCTTTTGTACCGCTTTTCCCCTTTTGCTTATGGCGCTATTGCTTGTTTCCTGCGGCAGCTCCGAAACCGAACAACCGGTCATTGACCAAAGCGCGGCGGCCACAGCCCCCGCGGTAAAGGTCGCCATCCTGCTCCCCCTCTCCGGCCAGCACGCAACCGTCGGTCAGTCGATGCTCCAGGCCGCGCAGCTCGCCGTCTTCGATGTGGGATATGAAAACTTTGAACTGATGCCGCAGGATACGGGTGGCACGGCCGTGGGTGCCGCCGCCGCCGTGACCAAGGCGATTGATGGCGGGGCGCAACTGATCTTGGGCCCTCTTTTCGCCGAAGAAGTTCGCGCCGTAAAATCCGTCACAGCCGGCAAAAAAATCAACATCCTGGCCTTTTCCACGGATTGGACTCTGGCGGGCGACAACGCCTATATAATGGGCTTCCTTCCCTTCGGACAGGTTGAACGCATTGCGGATTACGCGGCGCAAAAAGGCCTGAAACTTGCGGCTGTAGCGGCCAGTACGGATACATATGGCGCGACCGCCTCCGGCACTTTTGAAACCGAAGCGAAAAAACGGGGCATGTCCATCACCCGCGCCCTGTCCGATATCAATGGGTATGACTCCGTCTTCATTCCCGCAGGAGGGGCGGATCTATCCAATATTCTATTGCGCGTGACAAACAAATCCGCGCAAAAGCTGGGCACGGGCTTATGGGATGATCCACGCGTCGCCGGCATGCCGGAAATGAACGGCGCCTGGTTCGCCGCGCCTTCGCCTTCGGCCCGGATCAGTTTTGAACAACGCTATGAAACAACCTATGGAACGAAACCCGTGCGTATAGCCAGCATGGCCTATGACGCCGCGGCTCTTTGCATAACGCTCGCCAAGACCGGCATTTCCATGGGACGCGGCCCCGACTTCGATGCGGCCAGCCTGACTTCGCCCAATGGGTTCTCCGGCGTGGACGGCATTTTGCGTTTCAACAAATCGAACCTGATCGAGCGCGGCATGGCGATTCTTGAAATCCGTAACGGCCAGATCAACGAAATCGATAAAGCGCCGAACACCTTCAGCCGATAAACAAAAAGCGGTCTTCAAGGACCGCTTTTTTTATGAACACACCGATAAACCCGGCTTATTTGGGATTCAAATCCCTAAATCTTCCATTGATCATCTCGTAATAGAAACGGCGGCCATTCGCGTCCACGCAGACCATGCCCATTGTGCCGGTCTCTTTTTTTCCTACAGCTTCATTATAAACTCTTATCCCGTCGGCTTTGCACGCCTCCAGCGTTTCATACACGCCCTGATGCCCGGTCTGGGCGAGTTGATTTTGTGACTTTGTAACATTCAGCACGTTGATTTGCCCCTTGAGGGGACCTACGGGAGAAGGCGGCGCGGGAGGAGAAGGAGGCGGATTACAGGCTGTTAAGGCCGTTAAAAAAGCTACAGCAAGCGGAAAACCGGTTCTTTTCATTTTAGTAAACTCATAAAAACATTAAAATTACGTCTCACACTATATCTGAATGCCGGGCTTACACAAGTCCGGACTTACGGGAAGCCAGCTTCCGTTCCATCGCCTCTAAAATCTTCCGCGCCACATTTACGCCCGACGCCTTTTCCAGCCCTTTAAATCCCGGGAACGTGTTCGCTTCGCAAATCGTATACCCCCCACCCTTTTTAAAGAGAAGGTCGATCCCGCCGATCTGGATATCGAGCGCCGCCGCCGTTTTTACGGCCAGATCGATCGCTTCCCGATCCGCATGGAATTCATGCACCGTGCCGCCGCTGCTGTAGTTCGCCTTGAAATCGCCGGGCTTCGCGCGGCGCTCCATGGAGGCGATCAATTCCCCGTCCACCACGAACAATCTTAAATCGCGGCCTTTGGAAGATTCCACAAACTCCTGAAAGATCAGCTGAATATCCGGGCTCGTCTGGCCGATCAAATCCATCTGGTCTTTAAACGCCTTCGGGTCCTCGATCAAAAACACACCGATACCGAGCGCCCCGTTGAGCGTCTTCACAACGACGGGGAACCCCAGCGTGCTTTCGATCATCTCCATCATATTCGCGTCGACCGGAAATTTGGCGAGCATCGTGCGCGGCGAAGGTATCGCCTTTTCCGCAAGAACCTGGTGCGTGTGCAGCTTATCCCGCACCATCTCGATCGTCGCGGCGTTGTTATAGACGATGCATCCCATCCGCTCCAGCTGGCGGACGATGGCGAGGTTAAAATAAGAATGGTCCCCGTGGTTGAAGTAAGGGTATACCACGTCGGGCAAAGACACAGGCTTCCCGCTGATCAAAACGGAATCGCGGATCTGCTCATCGACCACCAGGTCGAAATCCGCCGGGCGGTAAACTTTTAAATCCACGCCCATCTCTTCCGCTTCGGCCTTGAAGCGGCGCACTTCGTGGGCAAGATCGGCGTTCGATTCAATATCGTCGCCGTATAAAATCCAGACTTCCATTATACCCCTCTCACCCTATGATTTTATTATTGAGGTAAAAACCGCTTATCACACGAAAACGAACCCCTGACAAATCAAAAAGTTTCCTTCCCGATATTATCGAACAATTTCAAATGACTACGCGATCATTCTTGAAAATTGTTTAATTTTCTCCGCTAACGCCGCGTCTTCATTCATTTGTGGATAACCGTCGCTTGAAAATTGCATTTAAGCACCCAATTAATATAAAACCATGCGTATCGTATAAATCTTCAAGAAAATATGAGATAGAGGAGCCACCATGCAGCTGCCTAGCGCTGAACAATTGCAAGAAATGGATCACCAGTTTAAGGCCGGTCGGCCGCGTTCGGAAGAAAGCCGCCGCGCCATTCTGGACGCAACGCGCCGTCTTTTAACGCACATGCCCGTCAGCAAGATCTCCATTGAAGCCATTGCAAAAAAAGCAGGAGTCGGCAAAACGACCATCTACCGCTGGTGGCCCAACAAACAATCCGTCGTGATGGAAGCCGTCTTCAACCAGCCTGGATTTCAGAACTTCATGCCGCAGGCTTCCGTGCCTTTCGAAGGCGTGCGCGGACAGGTTGAAAAACTCTGCCGTCAGCTGACGGGCAAAAACGGCCGCATGGTTGCGGAAATCATCGGCGAATGCCAGGGCGATATCGAAGTGCTGAAAGCGCTCGTGAAGAATTTCTTCCAGGACCGCTACAACGCCCTCGCCTACTACATCCAAAAAGGCAAGGCCGAAGGCAGTTTCCGGGAAAACATCGATGTCGAAGTCGCCATTGACGCCATCCTCGGCCCCGTGATCTTCCGCCTGATGTCCGGCCAGAACCTGGACGAAGCCTTCGCGCGTAAAGTGACTGAAATGCTCTACAACGCCATGGTAGTGCGCTGATGTCCCGCGCCGCGAAACTATCGGTCATCACGATCGTTTTGGCTGGGACGCTCGGGCTGCTTTCCGCCTGTGGTGATGGGGCGCTAAAACGTCAATTCACCATGGCGGGCGTCTATTCCATCTGCAAACCGGATGGATACCCCGTCGTCTGCTTTGCGGACGCGGACGGAAAAGACGGCGGCCTCTTCTGTATGCCGCTTTCCGAAGTCGGCGGAAAGTGCCTGTAACCCCGCACCGTCATTGCGAGGAGACCGAAGGCTGACGCGGCAATCCAGCCTGCGATAGTTTGACAAAATGCGACAGAAGGAAGACCATGAAAAAACACATCGGAATATTTCTCGTTGGTCTTCTCGGCGGCATCATCGGGGCCGTTCTTTTCACAGCCTCCCCTCTCATGGCCGCGTTGACGAATGGGCAATTTAGCGCCGTCAATATTTACAACAACGAAGGAAAACGTGTCGGCACTTTTAGCAACGGGGATGGCAACCAGGGCGTGCTCTTTCTCTTTTCCGGCAACGGCAAAACGACGGTGCAGATGGGCGCCTATCCTTCCGGCGGCGAAAAGGGACAGGCCCTGATTGGTTTAAACGACCCCATGAATCAACTTCGCATGCTCTTCCGCCTGCACGGTGACGACAATTCACCAACGCTCGTTATGAAGGACCGCTACGGCGCCGACAAAATCGTGATGGGGCTGAAAGGCAACAACCAGACCCCATATCTCGAATACAAAAAAGACGATGGGCAGATTGTCAATCTTATGGGCGAATAAACCCTCGCCATAAACGGTATTTACCCGTGTAACCGGTTATAAGAACATATGGCCAGGCACTCCCCAAAAAAGAAAAAACGCCCCGTGTGTGCGGGGCGCTCAAAAGTCTCAAAAGGACCGGGGCTGTTACCGCCCCGCCACCCTGCCCTGGGATGATGTCGCCATCATCAGGGCGATTTCCAGATCCTGGAACGGCACCGTGTCCATGATCGCCTGAAGATCACGCTCACGGGCGCCCACCCGCTCAATACGCTGCAAAAAAACTTTAAGTCTTTGATTATAATCGTTTTTACCTTTTCCTTGCCTGCTCATAATATCCCTCACCAGTTTTAAAATTAAAGTCGCCCCTTGCCCCGGACGCAAAGCCCGGCGCAATCGTTAACCGTCTGAATATGTTTGGTTTTTAGGTAACAAAAGAATACAAAATCATAATTTTATTGTCCATTAGATAATTTCCTATATTCTGCAGGCGCTATCACATTTTCTACGATTTTAGACGCATATCGATAACCGCATGCAGATCATCTCCCCCGCCCAATGCCGCGCCGCCCGCGCCCTGCTCAACTGGAGCCAGCCGGAGCTCGCGGAACGCTGCGACATTCACGTTCAGACCATCTCCAATTTCGAAAAAGAAAGCAGCAGCCCCAGCAGGACCACGCTGGAGAAAATAATCCGTATATTCCTCTATGCAGGCATTCTCTTTTCCGAAGACAATGGCGTTAAAATGACGACGAATATCGTTTCCATTTACGATGGGGATGATTCCGCCCACACATTCATGGAAAATGTGTATCAAGATGTCAAAGACGCGCCCGGAACGGAGGTATTGATATATGGGCTGACGAAATGGGGCGATGAAAAAGAAACGGAATTTGCCCGCAATCATGTCGAAAAACTTCTGGCTGCCGGCGTGTCGCGCCGCCTTCTGGTGGAAGAAGACTATAATAACTTCCTCAACCCGAAATCCTCTTACAGATTCATAGAAAAGAAATAT
Organism: Pseudomonadota bacterium; assembly: GCA_963204825.1. Classification (GTDB taxonomy): domain Bacteria; phylum Pseudomonadota; class Alphaproteobacteria; order Micavibrionales; family Micavibrionaceae; genus Micavibrio_A. The sequence continues at coordinate 6,549 of CAUJHN010000077.1, read as the reverse complement.
TTCCCTTATGCCGCCTTCGAATTATACAGCGACAAACTCGCCTTGCGGGAATGGGGACCGAATCCAAAAATCGTTGTCATCAAAGAAAAACTGTTCGCGGACGCTTTTCGAAAACTCTTCGAACTCGCCTGGGACAACGCGAAACCCATGAAATAAAAAACGCCCCGCGAAAAACGGGGCGCCTTTTTCTGAAGGAAATTTAAATTACGCCGCCATCGCCATGGGTTGCGCGCCCATCGCGGCTTCCGCTGTCAGAACAGCGCTTGCCGCCGCCATGACGGATGCTATGCGCACCGCCGTCTGGATTTGCGCCGCGCCGATTTCATGGCCCTTCAACTGATGCTCGTGCGCATCGACGCAATATTTGCATCCGTTCATCGCGGAAACGGCAAGCGACCATAGTTCAAAATCCGCCTTGTCCACGCCGGGATTGCCGATGATGTTCATGCGCAGCTTCGCCGGCATCGTCTTATATTCCGGATTGGCGCTCATGCCGACGAATTTGTAGTACACATTATTCATCGCCATGATGGAGGCCGCAGCCTTCGCCGCATTCATAGCTTCTGCGGATAAATTCCGTGCGGCTTCTTCCGCGGCTTCCGCAATCACGAACGCATTCCCGCCCGCCATCGCGCAGGCCAGAACGCATCCCCAGAATTGCTGAGCGTTGAGCACTTCCTCATTCGCGATGCCGGAGACATTGAGCTTTATATCCTTCGCGTATTCCGGAATCGCGTTTTTGATGTTGTCCAGACTCATGCCGCCACCTTCAATTTCTTAGCTTCCGCCGCCGCATCGATCGTCTCGCCGCCGACAGGACGGTTGCACGCGCACAGCTCATCGGATTGCAGACCGTCGAGAACACGCAGAATTTCTTTCGGGTTACGGCCAACGTTCAAGTTATTGACGGTTACCTGCTGAATAACATTGTGCGGATCGACAATGAATGTCGCGCGGTACGCAACGCCGTTCACTTTATCACGAATGCCAAGCCCGTCGACGAGAGAACCATTTGTATCGGCAAAGCTCCACTGGTTCAGCTTGTTGAGATCCTTGTGCTCGCGTCTCCACGCCAACTTGCAGAACTCATTGTCCGTGGAGCCGCCGAGGACGACGCAATCGCGGTCCGCGAATTCATCATTCAGTTTCGCGAATTCCACAATCTCCGTCGGGCAGACGAACGTGAAATCTTTCGGATAGAAAAAGAAAACCTTCCATTTCCCGGCAAAGGAATCCTGATTGATCGCCTCAAACGCGCTCTGGCCGTTTTCTTCGTGGGCCATAAATCCGGGCTTTACGCCTGTAACAGAAAAATTGGGAAGTTTTTCGCCGATACCGAGCATGGGGATAATCCTTTCATAATGTAAAAATTCGATGCCCCACCATATAGGCCGAGCACCCAAATTTCCAATGGGTAATCCCGATTTTTTATATCGGAAATTCCGATTGAAATCAGACCGTTTTAGTGCTAAATCCGATCAATGCAAAATCTGCCCACATTGCGCCAGATGCAATATCTCGTGGCGCTCGACGACCATAAAAGCTTCCAGAAGGCGGCGCAGAATTGCGCCGTAACCCAATCCACCCTGTCCGGCGGCATCAAGGATATGGAAGACACACTACGAAGCCCTGTCATAGATCGCACGGACCGCCGCCGCGTAAAGCTCACCCCGCTCGGTGAAGAAATCCTCACGCAGGCGCGCGCCATAATCACCCAGATGGAATCCCTCACCGCCCGCGCAAAAGGTGCGGATACATTCGCCTGGCCCATCCGCCTCGGCGTCATCCCAACCATTGCGCCTTACCTGCTCCCAAAAATTTTAAAACCATTGCAACGCGCCCTGCCGAAACTGGAATTGCATATCCATGAACTGCGCTCCGCGCCGCTCGTCGATAAAATCCACGACGGCACGCTCGACCTCGCGCTCATGGCCTTCCCGTTCGATACGAAGGGCCTCGAACAAAAAACGCTCTTTACAGAAGATTTCGTGCTGGCCGCACCGCCCGGCGCGTTTAAAAACAAATCCGCTGTGACATTGAAAGATTTGCAGGATGAAAAACTTCTGCTCCTTGAAGACGGCCACTGCCTGCGCGACCACGCTCTGGAATCCTGCAAGACGATGAAACTGTCGGATTCAAAAACCTTTAGCGCCTCATCCCTCTCAACCCTGATCCAGATGGTCCATCAAGGCTACGGCGTCACGCTCCTCCCCGCCATGGCGACGGAAACAATGCTCCCGCGGAATCTAACGCTTCGCAAAATTAAAGGTGAAGCCCCCTCCAGGATCGTCGGATTGGCATGGAAAAAGGCCCGCGCGCGGGAAAAGGATATAGCGATGATAGGATCGGTGCTTAAAAAAACTAGTCTAATAATCTAAGGAGGAGGAAGAAGCACGGCCCTGTTGCTGCGCAAGGAAACACGACACATTTCTTTTTTATCACAATTAAATCCAAACACACGCAGGGGCTGACTCGCTTGTTCTCGTTTTAGTGGCCTTTGATCAATCCAGCCGCTCAATATGAATGCAATATTTTCGCCGGAAATATCTACAAGTTCACCAAAACGCGCACGACGTACACCGATCAACCCATGCAGTGGTGGAACAGCTATTTCTGGTCGATCGTCACTTCTAACAATGCCCAGAAAATGCCCAACAGCTTTCTTACCTACCACCATCTCTTCTGGCGCAAATTCGTGAAAGGAGCGACCAACACTTAATGGAAGACGCCTTGCTGCAACCTGCGCCATATCCACCCCAAAATTTTCATGCCCGACCATACAATTTAACGATTTCTGATCCACGCGAAGCATAAAAATCGCTCTTAATTCTAATATGGGAAGGGTTCTTGCCATTCAACACCAGAAAACTTGCTTACAGCCACGTAAGGCTTTAGCAACCCCATATTACTTATGTCAACATATTCCGTTTTTCCTTGACCATACAGGAATAATATCCTACATTTCCTTTATGCCCTCCGCCACCAGAACCACCCCGCACAGAAAACCCCGAAGCACCTCTGGTTGGTCCCCCGAACGCCGCGCGAAACACGCCGCCGCGATGAAGCAATGGAAACCATGGGAAAAATCCACGGGTCCCCGCACGAAGCAGGGCAAAAAACGCAGCAGCCAGAACGCCGCCAAACCGCATCTGAAATATGACCCGGACCGCATGATCAAACGCGCCCTGGCCGCGCAGTCGCGCTACCTCACTGAAATAAACCGCTTTATCGCGCTCGAAAAATTTCCGTACAAAAACGAACTATTGAAGAAAAGGATCAGAAACCGCCACGCGGCCCTCCTCCGCAAGGGCCGGCGCCTCACGATCGAACTTCAAACCGCCTATATCTATGCGAAGCTCTACTCGGAAGGCCTATTGAACATAAGCAACGGGCGCCGGGTAACTTCCATCGGGGTTACACGGCGTAAAGACGGGCTTGGCGCGCCTGCTCGTTCTCAAATTCAGAACCCCTTCATTGTCGCAATGAAGAATGATATTACGCGGCGTTTTCCTGTCGAAATTTCTATCAAGGCCCAGCAACGTCTGACCTTCTCCGCCATTCAAGGGAGCCCCCATGGACAGATAATCTGCGATCATGGAACTGATATCCGCGCCCGGACGTTCAACAAGGTCGCCAACCATCCGCCATCTCGTCACCATCAAAACGCTATCGGCGTTGATGGTGATGCGCAACGTGTCGCCGCACTCGATCAATCCAAGAAAGCTTCCCACTGCGGCGGCGCGCTCCATCAGGGGCCGCGCCTGTATCCCTCTGAAACCGATACCTGTATGCAATTGGAACCGAGCGTTGGCATGCTGGGCCATGGCCATTCCCAGATTGGGATGTGTGCCCATGATACTGCGGGATCTGGCATCGGCTTTGAACATAAAGAGTGCGGACATATTAAACATAGGCGAAAACTTAAAGACGCGACCTCCTTATGTCAATATACTTGAGCTATCCGCGCCAATTTCATTGAAATCCGCGGCCCGTTCGGGTTATAGACATGCTCATGTGGACCGTTGCCGCCCTATACCGCTTTGTGGAACTGAAGGACCTGCCGAAACTGCAGGCCCTGATAAAGGAATCCTGCGCCGAAAACGACATCTGCGGCACGCTGCTGATCGCGCCCGAAGGCGTGAACGGCACCATCGCCGGCGTCGGCGAAAAGCTGGAGAATATCATCGCGCTGCTGGACAGCCTGCTTGGCGTCACGCAAGGAGAACTGAAATACTCCCACTCCACCGGCAAACCCTTCCTGCGCATGAAGGTCCGCGTCAAAAAAGAGATCATCACGATGGCAGCCCCCGAAGCCAACCCCACGAAGCAGGTCGGCACCTATGTGGACGCCAGGGACTGGGACGCCCTCTGCGCCGATCCGGACGTGACGCTCATCGACACGCGCAACGATTACGAAACGGCGGTCGGCATCTTCAGGGGCGCAATCGACCCGAACATACAGAAATTCACCGACTTCAAAGATTACGTCGCGAAAAACCTGGACCCCGCAAAACACAAGAAAATCGCCATGTTCTGCACCGGCGGCATCAGATGCGAAAAGGCCTCAAGCTACATGCTCGCCCATGGCTTTGAAGAAGTGTACCACCTCAAAGGCGGCATCCTGAAATACCTCGAAACCATTCCGGCGGATCAATCGAGCTGGGACGGCGAATGCTTCGTCTTCGACCGCCGCGTGGCCGTGGGCCATGGCCTTACCGAAGGCGTGCACGACATCTGCTACGGCTGTCGCTTCCCGCTGAAACCGGGCGACAAGGAAACACCGCAATACGAAGAAGGCGTCTCCTGCCCCCGCTGCCATGCGGACCTCACGCCGCACAAGATCGCGGCCCTGCGCATGCGCCACGCCCAGTTCCAGAAAGACGAAGAAACCTTCTCTTGACATTCATGACGACTTGTAGGAATATATACCTGCATGCGCAACCCGTGCGCCTCCACCAATTGAAGCCCAAAAGACAATTGCACCGGAGCTAACAACGCCGCCGAACGCAAACGGTGGGAGCTCCAAAGCAAAACCGCACTCCAGGGGGGCCAGAGTGCGGTTTGCATTTCACATTTTCCTATGAAGACGGGAGACTAAATCCGTATTCGCATGGAACGTCACTACCTATAATTCAAGCCTATCAAAATCGGACATGATTATGCAAATTTCAATCCGACGAAATGACTGCCCATTTTGTCATTCTGGATGCCAGGGGTGGGCTTTTTGGCGGATTTACAGGGGATTAACCAGTTTGGAAACGACCATTGAAAAAGCCGCACCCTTTGCGGTATGCGGCTTTTTCGTCTAACAGAAGGGGGACCTGAAACCTTATCCTAAGTATTCCAAAACCCTGTGTCGTCTTCCCCTGTTCAAAATCTGGGTAAATCGGGCACGGAAAGCACCCGGTTCATCTATTACCATTCTACATCTCAAAAGACCGGAAAGGCAAATTCATAATATTCTAATATTACGGGCGTCGCTCCCCCGGCGGCAAGGGCGGCTTAACGTCGTCCTTACCCATATCCCGGTGATACCCGCCCTTGCGTGGACGCCCGCCGCGCAGCCCATCCAGGATACGGTCGGCGAACTTCTTGCGGTCCGCGGCAGGCAGATCCTGCAGGGCCGCTTCCATGATGTCGGCACGCTTGCGGGCGATCTTGGCCTGCGTTTCCAGAAGGTCATCCACTGCTTTGCCGTATGCTTTGGCGTCAAACGCATCCGCGGTTAACAACATCTCAACAACTTTGCGCTTCGCCTTTACATCATCGATGAGAGGCTTGACCTGCTCGCGTCCGTTCTGGAAGGTCATGGCGACAAAATGCCGCGCCTCGGGACTCATGTCTGCCGGAATGGGGATGTCCTGGCAGAACCGGAACAGCATCCCCGCGCCCACGCCGATCAATATAATATTCAGCAGCAGCGATACAGTGAAAATCAGTTTCATACGCTTGCTCATAACCAACCTCCTTCGTTCACGAACAGGAAGGATGACCAGTCCTGCTGAAACATAGACAAACCATCGCTCGCCTGCACACCCATCATCAGACCCAAGATGATGCCTGCCGCCACGGCGACGGACGGGTGCGGAATAACAATCATCGCCATCAGGTCGTCGATGAATCCAACCAGGCGGCGCTTATTAGCGCGCTCCTGCGTCAGGGCCGCATGGATAATACGTTCGGCAAGACCGCCGGGCGTTGCGGGCGCTGATGCCCTTTTCATCAAAATCGCGTTCAGTTCGTCATCGTGCTGCATATCGATCCCCTTTTCCAAGGTGGTTGTCGTGACTGTTTAAATACTCTTTCAGACCTGCCTTGGCGCGCATCAAAAGCGATTCCAAAGCTTTTAGCTTCACCCCCATGACCTCCGCGGCCTCGGCGTTGGAAAGCCCTTCGTGGAAGCACAGGTTGATGGCCGTTCTCTGTCGTTCCGGCAACGCGGCCATTGCCCTTTCTATCCGTTCCTGCTCTTCCGTGCGGGCGGCGGCGCCCTCCGGGCTTTCGCCGTTGTCTGCAATAAATGGCAGGACAGAGTTGTCCGCTACCATT
>CAUJHN010000076.1 GCA_963204825.1 Pseudomonadota bacterium | reverse complement strand
GAAGCGCGATGGCCGTGGGATATACGCCGCAGAAATATTCCGGCTGCTCGCCTTCTCCCGCCAGCGTATCCAGAACATGGCGGTAGGCCAAAAATTCATGAACAGTATCCGTTGCGAATTCAGGTGGGCGGGAAATCACTCTAGCCCCCTCTTCTATCGCAACCTTTTTTATTTCTTCGTCTTCCGAGGAGACAATTACGCTATCGAACACATTGCTTTTCAGGCAGGTTTCGATCGTCCATCCAATCATGGGACGTCCGGCGACGGGCAGGATGTTTTTCCTGGGCAATCGCTTCGATCCGCCGCGCGCGGGAAGAATGGCAACAGGCTTCATGAGCTATTTTTCCGCTTCTATGATCGAACGAATGGTTTGCACCACGTATCTGGCTTCGTCATCCTGTAATGATGGATACAGCGGCAGTGAAAGCGTGTGCTCATAGAAATACTGAGCGCCCGGCAAATCCAGCTTCCCATACAAATTTGTGTAGTAGGGCTGCGTGTGAACGGGTATGTAGTGGACCTGCGTTCCCACGCCCTTTTCCAGCAATTTGTTCATGAAGGTCGCGCGATCCATGCCAATTTCTTCGAAGTTGATGCGAACCTGATACAGGTGCCACGCAGGATCGCAGTTCGGCACGCGTGCCGGCGGGTTAATGGCGTTTGCCAGTGGCTTCAACAGATCATCGTATAAATTAACCAGCGCCTGGCGACGCGCGACAAATTTTTTCAGTTTGGCCATTTGGGATATTCCAAGCGCGCACTGGATATCGGTAACGCGGAAATTATATCCGATTTCCGACATCTCATAATACCAAGGCCCGACTTCTGGCATTTTGACCATACCATGACTGCGGAGGTGGCGCAGGCGTTTCGCCCACTCCTTGTTATTCGTTGTAATAATCCCGCCTTCCCCCATCGCGACCGTTTTTACGGAATGGAAGGAAAAGATGCTCATGTCTTCATAGTGGCAAGATCCGACAGGCTTGCCTGCATACTGCGCGCCAATGGCGTGCGCGGCGTCGGCGACGACATAGAGGCCATGTTTGTCGGCTATCTCACGAATTTCGGCGAGGTTAACGCACTGACCCGCCATATGGACCGGGAAAACGGCGCGGGGTTTAAGCGATCCGCAGCGTTTTAAAGCGTCTTCCAGATGATGCCCTTCCATAAGGGCCGTATCGGGATTGACGTCGGCGAAGACGACATCCACGCCCGCGTACCGTATGGCGTTTGCGGTCGCAAGGAACGTCAGGCTCGGCACGATAACGCAGTCGCCTTTTTTCAAATCAAGCGCGAGCGCGGCGAGATGAAGCGCTGTCGTTGCATTTGAACAGGCAACGGCTTCGGAAGCGCCCGTTGCCTCACATACAGATTTTTCGAACTCCGCGATCTTGGGGCCGGTTGTAAGAAAATCGCTGCGCAGGGTTTCCACTACCGCCGCGATATCGTCTTCTTCTATATTCTGCCGTCCGTAGGGAAGCACTTTCATATATCAGGCCGCTTTGTTGATTTGTCTTTGCTGAAGCATGGCTTTTAGGCCGGCTTCGTCAAGCCATTCCGTATTATTGTCGCTCGTATAAGAGAAATCTTCGCCAGCGGGTTTTGCGTTTTTGTACTGGGCCTTGTGGTCGGACCAGAAAGCGAAGGCCGGTTCGATAATGTAACGGTCCGGCAATTCGATTGTATTGCGGCCATCGTCATAAGGCACCATGACTTCGTGCAGTTTTTCACCCGGGCGAATACCGACATATTTCAGTTCAAGGTTGGGCGCCATTGCCTTGGCAAGGGTCGTCATTTTCATGCTTGGGATTTTGGGAACAAAAACTTCGCCGCCCTGCATCATTTCCAGGGAGGAAAGCACGAAGTTCACACCCTGCTCCAATGTGATCCAGAAGCGGGTCATGCGTTCGTCCGTTATAGGAAGCGCCTTTGCACCCTGATTGATCAGGTTTTCGAAAAATGGGATCACGGATCCGCGGGAACCAACAACATTGCCATAGCGCACGACGGAACAGCGCGGGCCCGTTAATCCCGTTATATTATTCGCGGCGATAAAGATTTTATCGGACGCCAGTTTTGAGGCGCCGTAGAGATTGATGGGGTTTGCAGCCTTATCCGTGGACAGCGCTATGATTTTCCGGACGTTGTTGGCCATTGCTGCCGAAACGATGTTTTCCGCGCCGTTAACGTTCGTTTTAAGGCATTCCATGGGGTTATATTCCGCCGCAGGAACCTGTTTCATCGCTGCCGCATGGACCACGTAATCGACATTGCGCATAGCGAGGGTAAGACGGTCGCGGTCGCGTACGTCCCCAATAAAATAGCGTATGTTTTCGTATTTTTCGGGCGAGAATTTCTGCGCCATTTCGAATTGCTTCAATTCGTCGCGGGAATAAATAATGACGCGGGCAGGTTTGTAATTCGCAAGCAGGGTTTCTACGAATTTCTGTCCGAAGGACCCCGTCCCGCCGGTAACAAGGATGGATTTGCCATCCAGGTTAGGATTAGAAGATAAAAAATCGCGCATGGCCTATAAACCGTTTCGAAAACAATTAAAAGTTGCCGCGACTATAGACATTCCGAATTGGGCTTAGCAAGGCTGGATTTTGCGGCAATCCAGGATCTTTCCGGCTATTTTCTTGACTCCTTAATTTCATTGTGTATATTACGCGGACTCAGAAATTTGGGCATGGTAACATATTAGTGTAACCATTTGAAATAATTAGCAAAATATCAGGAATATACAATGTTTGCAGTCGTTCGCACAGGCGGAAAACAATACAGAGTGGCAAAAAATGACCGTATCGAGGTCGAATCCCTTGATGCAAAGGAAGGCGCAAGCGTCGATCTTGACGTTCTTGTCCTGTCTTCAGACGGCAAGAAAATGGCCGCCGGCAAAGATGTTTCCGGTGCAAAAGTCAGCGCGAAAGTGGTTTCCCATATCCGCACGGACAAAATTGTGGTATTTAAAAAGAAACGCCGCCAGAACTATCGCCGTACCGCAGGACACCGTCAGAACAAGACTGTCCTGGAAATCACGGACATCAAAGCGGCCTAACAGAATAATAAAAAGCTTATAAGAGGATATAGACCATGGCACACAAGAAAGCGGGCGGTAGCTCTAGAAACGGACGTGATTCAGAAGGCCGTCGCCTTGGCGTAAAACGCTATGGTGGTGAAGTCGTTCTGGCAGGGAACATTATCGTTCGCCAGCGCGGTACGAAATACAATACGGGTAAAAACGCAGGCATGGGCAAAGACCACACGATCTTCGCACTGGTCGATGGACGCGTCCTGTTCACCAAAGGTCGTAGCGGCAAGCCGGTTGTGAATATCGTTCCGGCGAACGACGCGCAACCGCAAGCAGCCGAGTAATCGGTCATCAGATAGAAATTTAAATCGGATGATCGGAAACGGTCATCCGATTTTCATTTAAGGCCCCTTCCCATGAAATTTCTCGATCAAGCAAAGATATACGTTAAAAGCGGCGATGGCGGCCCAGGATGCGTTTCGTTCCGGCGGGAAAAATTCGTCGAAATGGGTGGTCCGGATGGTGGCAATGGCGGACGCGGCGGCGATGTCATCTTCCGCACCGTAAAGGAGCTGAACACGCTCATTGATTTTCGCTATACGCAGCACTTCCGCGCCCGTAACGGTGAAAACGGCGCCGGACGCATGCGCTTTGGCCATGATGGCGATGACGTTATCGTCAATGTCCCTATCGGCACTGAAATTCTGGACGAAGATCAGGAAACGGTTTTGCTCGACATGACCGAACCGGATCAGGAAGTCGTGTTTCTGCGCGGCGGCGATGGCGGATTCGGCAATGCGCATTATAAATCGTCCACCAACCAGGCCCCGCGAAAATTCACGCCAGGATGGAAGGGCGAAGAGCGCGGCATCTGGCTGCGGCTAAAACTGATCGCCGATGCGGGACTGGTCGGCATGCCCAATGCAGGCAAGTCAACGTTCCTTGCTTCCTGCACGGCGGCAAAGCCAAAAATCGCGGACTATCCTTTTACAACGCTACACCCTAACCTTGGCGTCGTACGCGCGGGCGATAAGGAATTCGTCCTTGCGGATATTCCGGGGTTGATAGAAGGCGCACACGAAGGCCACGGCTTGGGCGACCGCTTTCTTGGTCATGTGGAGCGCACTGCGGTCATTTTGCATTTGATTGACATCACGCAGGATGAACCATGGAAGGCCTATAAGATAGTGCGTAAAGAACTTGCGGAATACGGCAATGGGCTGGATGAAAAGCCGGAAATCGTTGCGCTGAACAAGGCGGACGCGCTGGGTAAAGAATTGTCCGAAGACGTGGCCAAAGAATTCAAGAAAAAAACCAAGGTCACCCCTCATCTTATTTCCGGCGTTTCAAAAGACGGAATCAATGAAGTTCTTTTTGCCTTGAACGATATTATTCAAAAGGCCCGCAAAGGGGATGAGGATGACGCCTGAAAAACTGATCGCCTCTGCCACGACCGTTATCATTAAAATTGGATCGGCCCTGCTTGTCGACACGGAAAAAGGGGTCAAGCAGGCATGGCTGGCGGCGCTTGCTGAAGATGTCATGGCTCTGCGGTCGAAAGGCAAGAATGTCATCATAGTTACGTCCGGGTCAATTGCTCTGGGGCGAAAAACGATGGGCATTTCGCACACCGACCGCCCCTCTTCCATTCCGCTTGAATTGAAACAGGGCGCGGCGGCGGTGGGACAGATTGCGTTGATGCAGGCGTATATCAATGTATTCGCCCTGCATGGCGCGGCGGTTGCGCAAATTCTTTTAACGCCGTCCGATACTGAAAACCGCAGGTCGCATTTGAACGCGCGGGCGACTGTTCACGCGCTGCTTAACAAAAACGTTATTCCCGTCATCAATGAAAATGATACGGTTTCTACATCTGAAATACGGTTTGGAGATAACGACCGGCTGGCGTCCCGCGTCGCGCAGATGATCGGGGCGGACCTTGTCATTCAGCTGTCGACGACGGACGGGCTTTATACGGCGGATCCGCGCCTTGATCCTTCCGCAAGGCATATTCCCCTCGTGGAAAAATTGTCGGCGGAATATTTTGCGATGGCAGGCGATGCTGTTGCTGGCGTTTCGACGGGCGGCATGAAAAGCAAGATGGAGGCCGCACGCATTGCCACGGAATCAGGCGTGCATATGATGATTGCAAAGGGATTGGATAACCATGCGCTCAAGGCCGCGTGCGATGGAAGCGCCCGCGCAACGGTTTTCCTGGCCACCGATCAGCCAAGAACAGCGCGCAAGAAATGGATTCTCGCCCATGTGAAACCCAAAGGCGTTCTGATCCTCGATGCCGGGGCAAGCAAAGCGCTTGCGGGCGGCAAATCGCTCCTCCCGGCCGGCGTTAAATCCGTAGAAGGTTCTTTTGACCGTGGCGACGCCGTGAATATCCATGACGAAGGCGGCAAGCCCCTTGGTGTCGGCATTTGTGGATATGACAGCGATAGCGTGCGCAAAATCGCCGGTATGAAAAGCAGCGAAATCCCGGCCATTCTGGGCTATTCCCGCGGCGACGAGTTAATTCATCGCGATGACATGGCGATGGTCGATGTTCATTGATATGAGGCTTGGCTTGCATGTCTGAAGTTAAAAAGCTGGACAAAGGCAAGGCTGCATCATCCGTACTCTGCGGCATATTTGCCGTCTGGTGCGGGATAGAATCTCATCGGTTTTATGTCAGGGGTGACAATAATGAAGTCCTGACCCGCACCACGGCCGCCTTTGAAGAATATCTGCCCAGAATAGCAAAATTCGATCTTAATGAAATCGCGGCCTTTATGCGTGAAGGCGTGCATGGGGAGAGGCTTGCCCATTGTATTTATGGGGACATCTTAAGGCATACATATAGGCGCGGCATGGACAAGCCTCTGGATGATGCGTTTTTAAAGAACTGCTTTTTTAGAGAAGCCACCAACGCCGCCTTTATAGACAGGCGCAATTCTTATTTCGCGGGATTTGCGGCCGTGGCCTTTGCGGGGATTTCTGCAAGGCTTTTATACCAGACTGTCGCAGGATTTATGCGGGCCAGAAAACCGGCGAGGCACGCCATACCCGATCATTGAGCTTGAGGCGACCTGCTGTTTGCGCCTTGAATGCCTTGGTGGAACCCCCTATTGTCTTTAAAGACATAAGAGGATTCCACTATGAACGCTCAAGCGCCCAAAACCGTTTACTTGAAAGATTACACCCCGCCCCCCTATCTCGTAAAACACATCGATCTGCGGTTTGAGATATTCTCAGGCTGCACTGTCGTGCATGCAAAAACGCAGTTTGTGAAAAATCATAAGGGAAGCGAACCGCTCTTTCTGAACGGAAACGGCCCCAAGCTTCTTTCTTTGGCGCTTAATGGAAAGCCAACGGATTTTCAGGCTGCGGATGACGGGATTTACATTAAGAACCCTGGTGAGGCATTCCTGCTGGAAATCTCAACGGAAATCTTGCCAGAAGAAAATACCGCGCTTGAAGGCCTTTACTGTTCCGGCGGGACATACTGCACGCAATGCGAAGCAGAAGGATTTCGTTGCATAACTTATTTCCCGGACCGCCCGGACATAATGGCGACATATACTGTCCGCGTAGAGGCAGACATGAAATCCTGCCCGGTTCTGCTATCCAATGGAAACAAGATCGATCAGGGCGCGCTCGATAATGGACGCCATTTCACCGTGTGGAATGATCCGACGCCGAAGCCATGCTATCTTTTCGCGCTGGTCGCCGGCGATTTAGAACATGTGCATGACACTTTCACTACGCGTTCAGGCAATAAGGTCGATTTGTATATCTATGTGCGCAAGGGCGATGAAGGTCAGTGCAGCCATGCGATGGAATCTTTGAAAAAATCCATGAAGTGGGATGAAGATATTTACGGATGCGAATATCAATACAACATCTTCAACATAGTCGCGGTCAGTGATTTCAACATGGGCGCGATGGAGAATACTTCACTAAATATCTTCAACACAGCGCTTGTTCTCGCCCACCCGGAAACTGCCACTGACGTAGATTTTACGCGGGTGGAAGGCGTTATCGCGCATGAATACTTCCACAACTGGACCGGCAACCGTGTAACATGCCGCGACTGGTTCCAGTTATCGTTAAAGGAAGGTTTGACCGTGTTCCGGGACCAGGAATTTACGGCGGATATGAATTCGCGCGCCTTTTGCCGGATCGATGATGTGCAACAGCTGCGCCGTCTGCAATTCCCGGAGGACGCAGGCCCCCTCGCCCACCCCATACGGCCTGACAATTACATTGAAATAAACAATTTCTACACGATGACCGTGTATGAAAAAGGCGCGGAAGTGATCCGTATGTTCCATACCTTGCTTACGCCAGAGGTATATCGCAAGGCGACTGACCTGTATTTCAAGCGTTTCGACGGACAGGCTGTGACCTGCGACGACTGGGCGAAATGCATGGAAGATGCGTCGGGACAGGATCTGTCGCAATTCAAATTATGGTACAGCCAGGCCGGAACACCTGAGGTTGAGGCCATTGGCACGTATGATGAAGTGAAAAAGACATATACCCTAACCTTAAAGCAAACCATTCCGGCGACGCCGGGACAGCCGGATAAAAAGCCAATGCATATACCTGTGGCTGTGGGGCTCGTAGGCCCAAATGGAGGAGATATGATCGAAACGCAAATCCTGCATCTGCAAAAGCCCGAACAAACATTTACGTTTGAGAATATAGGGGCAAAGCCCGTTCCGTCCATTCTGCGTAATTTCTCTGCCCCTATAAAATTGAAGACCAATTTGACAGATGCGGACTTGCAATTTTTGATGGTGCATGACTCTGATGGATTTAACCGTTGGGAGGCCGGGCAAACTTACTGCCTGCGCGCCATCAATGCGTTGATCGATACGGGCAATATGGATCCAGGTTTGATCAAGGCGCTTGAAAGTCTGCTAGATCAAGCCATACAAGGCAAAGGAGACAAGGCGCTGCTTGCGAAGGCTCTTGCCTTACCGGATATTCAATTCATAGCGCAGTCTCGTGACGTTGTGGATCCGGATGCGATCCACAAGGCACGGGAAAGAATTCGCAAGGAATTTGCCACGCAGTGCGCCGATAAGATCATGACCATCTATAAATCCAACCTGGAAACCGGGGCCTATAGTATTACGCCAGATGCGATGGCTCGCCGCCTTCTGAAGAATACGATGCTATATTACATGAACAATCCCGGCATTGCGCATGAGCAATATGAGAAGGCGACGAACATGACGGACCGGGTCGCTTCTCTCGGTATCCTAACGGATCATGAGGGTGCATTGAAGGAGCAGGCTTTTGCTGATTT
>CAUJHN010000075.1 GCA_963204825.1 Pseudomonadota bacterium | reverse complement strand
TGATGCCGATTAACAAGGCGACCGTGCCGAGCGCCCAAAAAGACGCGAACATGGCGTAGCGCGGATCCGGTGAATTTACTGGAACAGATTTTGGTTCGTCTTCTTGCATGGACCGGACTATAACGAAAGCGGTATGGCCTTGCAAAGAAGAAAGACTGCCTTTTGGGTACCGCCGTCAGAGTGGCTTTTTGCCCGTCTTATCAACCGAATACTTCGTCATGCGCGGCAGACCGTTTGCAGAAAATTCCTGCTCTTCCGTTTCTTCGGCCTCTGGATCGAGTTCCGCTTCATGCCCCATGCCGTACCGCGTGGGATCATGGCTTTCCGATGGCCTCTTATCAACGGATGGCATTAGGCCAGGGGCGGCTCTATGTTGCCTTTCGGTATCTTTTGTTTTCACCGGCATTGCGGCCTCCTTTGCTGTTTCTATAAAACCAACAAAAAAGGGACACGGGGGTTCCTGACAAAAACCTGTTTGTTTCTCCTGCGTAAAATGGGTTCAAACTATCAAGACTCTATGGGGGCTGGTATAATATTTGCATCGCCTTATAAAAAATGCGTTCAAGAGGACCATGCAATATTCAAGAGCATCCATAGCGGGGGCCTCCGTAGGCTTCTTTCTGATAATTTCGGCGATCCTGGTAGGCACAAATAACCTACTGGGGTTTTTAAGCATCGAAGGCTTGATGATCGTGGTCGGCGGATCGCTGGCCGTCGCCTTTATGAGCTTCGAAGCCAATTATGTGATGGAAGCGCTGCGCTCTATTGGGTTGATGTTTAAAAAGGCCGAAACCACCCACGAAAACCTGCAAAAGGATTTGATTGAGATCATTAACTGGGCGCGGATCGTAAAGGACCGTGGCCTTCTCGGGCTTGAATCCGAAACGGATAAAAAAGGCATTAATGATCCCTTCGTGCGTTACGGCATAAACATGGTCGTGTCGAATTACGAACCCGAAGATGTTCGCCGCATGATGGAAACAGCTGCCGACGCGGCGTATGAGCGCGCCACGATTCCTTCACGCGTTCTGGCCGCGATGGCTGGCCACGCCCCCGCCTTCGGTATGGTCGGGACGCTGGTGGGAATGGTGATTATGCTCGGCAATCTGGACAGCGATATGTCAGGAATAGGGGCCGGGCTCTCCATCTCGCTTCTGGCGACGCTTTACGGGGTCGTCACGGCACGCATGGTCTATATGCCCGCCAGCGCAAAGCTCCAGCAGAAACAGGAAGCGTTGCGTTTCAGAAATCAACTGATCACCGAAGGGATGGTTCTCCTCGTCGCTAATAAATCACCGCGTTATATTCAGGACCGCCTCAACAGCTTCCTGAGTTTCGAAAGTCATTATGACCTCGATCATCTGCCGCGGAGAGCTCTTGGCACATGAGCGCTTACTGGAAAAACCGCAAAGAAACGTCTGAAAACGCGCATGTCGACGACTGGCTCATGACTTATGCGGACATGATTACGCTTTTGCTCTGCTTCTTCGCCGTGTTTCTGGCCATCGCCATACCTGACCAGCGCAAATTCGAAGAAGCGAAGAAGCAGGTCGTCGAACAGTTTAAGGGGGGCGATTCCGAGAATATGAAAGGAATTTACGCTCTTCCACAAACGCAGACAGACGCCCCTGTGTCAGCCGACAATCTATACGAAGCCTTGCCTTCTATCGTGGATCGTTATCCTGAACAGCAAAAAATGGAAGTGGAAAAGGGCGACAAAATCACGACTATCGATATGAACAGCTCTTCGCTTTTCGAACGCGGGTCCGCCACGCTCAACGAAGAAGGTCTGAAAGTGTTTTCTGATCTTAAGCCCGCCTTAATATCCAATGAATATAAAGACTATACGATTTCCGTTGAAGGCTATACCGACGATAACCCCATCAAGACCGCACAGTTCCCTTCAAACTGGGAACTTTCCACATCCCGCGCCGCTGCGGTCGTTCGCGCATTGATAGACGCCGGCGTTCCTGCGGGCCGTCTTCGGGCCGTGGGCTTTGCAGAAACCAATGCCAAAGTGCCCAATCGTGACGCTACGGGCAAGCCGATCCCGGATAACCAGGCGCAAAACCGCCGCGTGGTAATTCGCCTCGAAAAAATTGAAAAAGGCGATATTCAAAAGAAAAAATAGGCTTGAGCAGGATATAAAAGCCTCCTAAGCTGAAGACCTGCCATAATGTCAGCGCCACACATACCAGGGGAGAAATTCATGTCCAACCTCTTTCGCCGCAAATTGTTAAACGCGGATCTTCACGACAGCGGCTTGAAAAAATGCCTCTCCGCTTTTGACCTGACATTGCTTGGCATTGGCGCAATCATCGGAACAGGGATTTTCGTTTTGACAGGACATGCGGCGGCGCTTCAATCCGGGCCCGCCGTTGTTTTATCTTTTATCGTCGCTGGGACGGCCTGCACCTTTGCTGCCCTGGCCTATGCGGAGCTTGCATCCAGCGTTGGCGGATGCGGTTCGGCCTATGGTTATTCCTACGCCGCTTTCGGCGAACTGATGGCATGGATCATCGGCTGGGACTTAATCCTAGAGTATGGCGTGTCCGTTGCCGCCGTCGCCGTCGGCTGGAGCGGCTATTTCAACAACGCCCTTACCGCCATAGGGCTTCCCCTGCCGACGATCCTGACAAAGGCGCCCGAATTTCACACACAACTCTTTAGCGGGACCTTTAACCCCAAGGACGATATTCCCCTCGCCTGGGATCCAAGCTTTGCGGCTGATTTTTCTGCAGGCTGGTTCAACCTTCCGGCAGCGGGCATTATTCTTATTCTCATGGCCCTTCTCATAGCGGGCGTAAAGGAAAGCGCAAAACTCAACGCCGCCATGGTATTCGTGAAAGTACTTACCATCTGTGTCTTTGTCGCAGTCGCGTTGTTCAATGTTCATCCTGAAAACTGGTCGCCCTTCATGCCTTTCGGCTGGTTTGGGCATGACGGCGAAGGTAAACCCATAGGCATTCTGGCCGGGGCCTCCCTCGTGTTCTTTGCCTATGTTGGTTTTGATGCCGTGTCTACCGCCGTAGAAGAAGCGAAAGACCCCAAACGCGATGTTCCTATCGGCATCCTGGGCAGTCTTATTTTCTGTACCGTCATTTACATCATTGTCTCGGGCCTTCTCACCGGGATTGTGAAATATGATCAGCTGAATGTGCCTTCCCCGGTCGCGCACGCGCTTGGCCTGCTCGGCATAAACTGGGCTTCCGCCCTCGTCGCCACGGGCGTGGTGACAGGCCTTACCACGGTGATGCTTGTTCTGTATTATGCTCTGACCCGCGTTATATTGGGCATCTCCCGCGATGGTCTGATCTCTCCGTTCTTTGCGAAGGTCAGCGCAAAAACACAGACGCCCGTGCGCACCACGGTCATTTGCGGAATTCTGATGGCGGTCATGGCGGGCTTTGTTCCGTTCGGAGCACTGGCGGAACTCGTGAATATCGGCACGCTTGCCGCTTTCGTTCTTGTCTGTGCGGG
>CAUJHN010000074.1 GCA_963204825.1 Pseudomonadota bacterium | reverse complement strand
GCTCTATCTCAGGCCCGCAAGAACCGGTGTTTGCATATCCAATACCAGGTACAGCGCAGAGCGCCGCGAGAACCAAGATTATTTTTTGCATGAAGAAACAATAGACCTTTTTGCCCAAGAAGGCAAATGCATGTCTTATTATGGGCTGCGCCCGGGTTCCTTGGGCAGCGGAGCTTCGGCAATCTCTTCAATAGAATTATCGTCGCTGCATAAAAATATTCTGGCCTGAATCTTGCCCGCTTTTGTAAAGGCCAGACGCCTTGCAGCCTCCGCGCTTAAATCCGCAATTCTTTTGGGGCGGTGCTTCCACGGGATTTTTTTATACTGCGGGCCTGTCGCGCGCGCATTGGGGCCGTGGTCTGTGACTTCCACATCGTTTAAAGAAAATCCCTGCTCGGTTTCTATACGAACCCTTTCCCCGATTTTCAGATCCCTGTGCGCCATGGTTACTTTTCTAGGATCAAAACGCTGGCCGTTGGCCATGGTCCGTCCGCCAAACTCGCTGCCATAAAATGAAATTTCGCCGGACTGGTAGAAAGTGCATCTCAGACCATTGGCGTTAGCATCTTCGGCACACAGGGTGCCCGCTGCTGCGACGGAAAAAAGCAAGGCAAGGCGCATTTTCTTTATAGCGGCAACATTGAACATGGCAGGCACCCTTAAAAGTATTCTTTTTAGGATTGCCTTATGGCCCTTCAATGTGACGTCAATAAGGGCAGAATGTCCCGATATTGTGGCAATTTATGATTAACGGCAGCGATAGATATGCACTTTTTGCGTATCCATCATGCCAAGCTGCTTGGCGGCGCCCCAACTAAGATCAATGATCCGTCCATGCGCATAAGGCCCGCGGTCATTGACGCGAAGCATAACGCCATAAGGATCTGCATTGGGTTTATCGAGTACGACACGTAGCATCGTGCCGAAAGGAAGCTTTCTGTGCGCGGCGGTGATACCATTGGGATCAAATTTTTCACCGCTCGCCGTGGGATTAAAAATCAACTGTCCGTTCTTTTTCCCCTTTGCCATCTCATTCCCGTACCAACTAGCAAGCCCGCTGTCGTAATATTCGCACTCTGCAACAGAATCCGGGTGCGGCGAAACCGACGCGCATCCTGCCAATATAAGAACAAACAAAAGAATAAAATTTTTCATGGTTTCCCGCACCAAAGTATTTGATTGATATCCGATGCCCCTGCCGCGAGCATCACCAGTCTGTCTATGCCGAGCGCGATTCCACCGCTTTCAGGCATGCCATATTCCAGGGCGGCGACAAATTCCTCATCCAGAGGGTATCGCTCCCCGTAAAGTCTTTCCTTGATATCCATTTCGATGTGATACCTGCGACGTTGTTCGGCGGCATCGGTCAGTTCGGAAAAAGCATTCGCCAGTTCAATGCCGCAGACATAAAGTTCAAACCGCTCTGCAAAACGCGGATCATCTTTTTTAGGCTTTGATAAAGACGCCATCGCGATAGGATAATCGCATAGAAATGTCGGTTTCATCATGCCGAGATGCGGTTCGATCTTCGCATCCATGACACGAAAAAATAAATCATCCCAGTGGTCGTCATCGGCGGCGCGCAATCCTATCTCACGCACTTTTGCCCGCAATGCATCCGTATCTTCCAGATAATCGGCGAGATCGAACCCCGCGTATTTTACGAAAGCTTCGCGCACCGTGATCCGTTCGAAATCGCCGTATGGATCGCAGCCATATTGCTTGTAGACGTATTTTTTAATATCCGCCGCGACAGCAACATCGCGCAGAAGGCCGATGCAATCTTCCATGATTTCGTTGTAATCGGAATGCGTGCGGTACCATTCGATCATCGTGAATTCCGGCGAATGGCGCTTTGTGTCGTCCCCGTTTCTGAAGACGTGGCAGATCTGATAAATCTTTTCCATCCCCGCGACCATCAGTTTTTTCATCGCGAATTCGGGGCTGGTGTGCAGGTAGAGTTTGCGTGCAATCTCCCCGTCCATACCCCTTAAATCCGTGCCGAAAGCCCGTATATGGGCGTCGATTACCGGGCAGACCTGCAGGATAGGCGTTTCCACCTCCGTGAACCCCTGCCCGTCGAAAAAGCCCCGTACGGCGCGGATCACGGCGCTCCGGACTTCCAGATAGGGCTTTTGAGCCTTAAAGTTTTCCGGATGCCACCACATTTACTTGCATTTCCCTTTCAAATCCCCTAGAAACAGGGCGAATTTATACAAAGGAGCTTCGAAATGAAAGCTGATACGCACCCGGATTACCATGAAATCACGATCATCCAGACGGATGGCACGGAATACGTGACCCGTTCCTGCATGGGCAGGGCTGGCGACAAGATGCGCCTGGACGTTGATCCTCTGTCCCACCCAGCCTGGCAAGGCGGGACGCAGAAAGTTGTTGAAAAACAACAACTTAAGAAATTCGAAAACAAATACGGCTCTTTCCTGTCGGGTGGCGCTGGCAAAGAAGGCAAATAAGCCTTATCACTTTCATTCAAACACAAAAAGGGCCGCTTAGCGGCCTTTTTTACGAGTTAATCATTGGGATTTGGAACCAATGGTCTTGGTATACTTGGAGGAATTGGAAATTGTTCTGCACCCTCTTGTATTATCTGCGGGGCTGGATAATCGGGAAATGAATCAGGCTCAAACGTTTCAGTTCGAGGCATAGGACAAAACTCTGCCGGTGGCGTGCTCTCCTTTGGAGCGGAAGAAGCCATCACAAATGCTGCGAAAATAACAGGAATTACGCGTACTTTAACTGCCATATCGGTTCCTAACTATGCTCTATGCTTTAAAGACCCAATCACAGCACAGCTATACAATAATATTCATTATGTCAATAAAATATATTGTCAACTAACTAGGCAGCCTCCAACTGGCTTAAGGCCGTGGCCAGCTTGTCGATAAGGCCCTGCGCCTCCACCTTCCGGTTACGGAATTCCTCCAGAATCTCCGCCGGGGCGTTGGACACGAACTGCTGGTTGGCCAGTTTTTCGTCCGTTTTGCGGATATCGTCCTGAAGCTTGGCGATCTGCTTGTTCAACCGCTCCCGCTCCTTGTCCAGATCGATCAGATCAGCGATGGGTAATATCAGTGTCGCCTCATCCACCACGGCTTTGATAGATCGTCCTGGTGCTTTGCCTGTGAGCAACGAAACGGAATTCAACCGCGCCATCTGTTTCAGAACGGCTTCATAGGTCGAGATGTGTTTTTTCGTTGTTTCACTTGCGTCCTGAACCACAAGGTCTATCCGCGCGCTGGCTGGCACGTTCATATCAGACCGGACCGAACGGATTTGCGAAATCACGCGTTGCAGCCAGCCAATTTCCTCCGCTGCAGCGTTGTTAATCAGGCTTGCTGGATATGATGGCCATTCGCTTGTCAGCAGCCGCTCATCTTTCCCACGCTTCGCAATATTGGCGTACAGCTCTTCCGTCACATACGGCATGAATGGATTCAGCAAACGCAGAATTTGATCCAAAACCCATCCCGTTGTGCCCCGTATTTCTGCCTTCACATCATCCGGTGCATCGGCCAGAAGTGGTTTCGTGAACTCCAGATACCAGTCGCAGAACGTACCCCATGTGAATTGATAGACCGCATGCGACGCTTCGTTGAATTTATAGGCGGCGAGTGCATCTTCAATATCTTTCGTCGCTTTCAATACTTCGCCGATAATCCATTGATTGATCACATTCTTTACCTTGGAAGGATCAAATCCTTCCTTCGGCAGGCAATCATTCATTTCGCAGTAGCGCGCGGCGTTCCAGAGTTTCGTCGTGAAGTTCCGGTATCCTTCGACACGCTCTTCCGACATCCGGATATCGCGGCCCTGTGCCGCCGATGCGCTCATGGTAAAGCGCAAGGCATCCGCGCCGAATTTATCAATGATCGTCAGTGGATCGATAACATTGCCTTTGGATTTGGACATTTTCTGCCCTTTTGCATCAAGGACAAGCGCGTGTAGATAGACTTTCTTGAACGGCACATCGCCCATGAAATGAATGCCCATCATCATCATCCGCAAAACCCAGAAGAAGATGATGTCGAAACCGGTAATCAATAAATCACCCGGATAATATTTGTTCAGCTCCGGCGTCTTCTCCGGCCACCCGAGTGTGGAGAAAGGCCAAAGGGCGGATGAAAACCACGTATCCAGAACGTCTTCATCGCGTGTCAGTTTTTTACCCGGTGCCTGTTTCTGGGCTTCTTCTTCATTTTCCGCGACATACACTTTGCCATCTTCGTCATACCATGCCGGAATTTGATGACCCCACCACAGCTGGCGCGATACGCACCATGGCTGAAGATTATCGACCCAGTTGAACGTTATCTGCTCCCAGTTCTTCGGAACGAACTCCGTCTTGCCGGCCTTGATGGCGTCAACGACAGGCAGCGACATTTTTTTGGCGTCAACATACCATTGGTCCGTCAGGTATGGCTCGATAACAACGCCGGAACGATCGCCATGCGGCACAGTGTGCGTAATGTTATCGACCTTGACGAGGATTTCGAGTTCTTCCAGTTCTTTCAAAATCTTTTTGCGTGCGGCGAAACGTTCCATGCCGCGATATTCTTCGGGCACATTTTCGTTCAAGTGCGCGTTTTCGTCGAAGATATTGATCATCGGCAGCTTATGACGCTTGCCTACTTCGAAGTCGTTGAAGTCATGTGCAGGGGTAATCTTCACCGCACCCGATCCGTGTTCTGGGTCTGCATATTCATCGGCAACGATTGGAATCAGACGGTTGCAAATCGGCACGATCGCCATCTTGCCGATAAGATCTTTGTAGCGGTCATCTTCGGGATTAACCGCAATCGCCGTATCGCCCAGCATCGTTTCCGGGCGTGTCGTCGCAATCGTGATCGTCCGTGCCTTGTCGCCTTCGATCGCATATTGGATATGCCACATATGGCCTTTGACTTCGCGGTTTTCAACTTCCAGATCGGAAATCGCGGAATGGAATTTCGGGTCCCAGTTCACAAGCCGCTTGTCGCGATAAAGCAGCCCGTCTTTGTAGAGCTGTACGAACACCTTCACGACGGCCTTCGATAAATTCGCATCCATCGTGAATGCTTCGCGGCTCCAGTCCGGCGTCGAGCCCAGACGGCGCAACTGTCCCGTGATCGTCCCGCCGGAATAGGCTTTCCATTCCCATACGCGTTTTAAAAACGCTTCACGGCCCATGTCCTGGCGTTTGAGGCCTTCCTGATCCAGCTGGCGCTCTACCACCATCTGCGTGGCGATTCCCGCATGGTCCGTTCCCGGCATCCACATGGCGTCTTTGCCGCGCATGCGGTTATAGCGAATCATAATGTCCTGCAGCGTGTTGTTGAGCGCGTGCCCCATGTGCAGGCTGCCCGTGACGTTCGGCGGCGGCATCATGATGGTGTACGGGGCCGTATTTTTTTCCGGATGGCCGGTGAACGCGCCTGAAGCTTCCCACTCCTTGTACTGGCGGGATTCGATTTCGGCGGTGTTGATGGTCTTTTCTAACGTCATAATACCCTCTTGAATTGAGGGAATAATTTAGACGTCCTGCGCCTGACGGGCAAGCTTTTCCAGCTCTTTCTGGACGACCCTCTCCACCATCGGCGGCAGGTTGTCGGATAGCCAGTCTTTAAGCATCGGATGAAGCATCTCACGGACCAGATCCTCCAGCGTAATATTCCCATATTCGCGGTGGCGAGTCAGTGGCATATTGCCTGCGAGTTTGGCCATGCTGGCGATAGTCGCGGTACGGGCGGCATCAGTCAAAATGGTATCGAGCTGAGGTTCTGGCTTGCGTGGTTCCATCTTTACCTCTGGGACAACCGGTTCCGGCTCCATTTCCTGAAGATCGATTTC
>CAUJHN010000073.1 GCA_963204825.1 Pseudomonadota bacterium | reverse complement strand
CGTCAGGGGTCCAGACAGCGGGCTTCAAAGGCTTGGAATCATTCTTCAGACAGAACTCCCCGCTCGCAAACACCGCCGCTTCATTCCCTTTCAAATCATCCCGCACCGTCACACGGTAATGTTTTTCGACATGGACTTTTGGGGAAATGATTTTATGCAGCAGCTGCCCGTCATCCGTCATCAATACAAGGCCGGTGGAATCCTTATCCAGCCGACCCGCCGCCGACAAAACCGGGTCACGGTGTTTCCATCTAGACGGCAAGAGATCGTAAATCAAACGCCCCTGCTCATCCGTGGAACATGTATATCCTCGCGGCTTGTGAAGTAGAATCGTAAGCGGTGAAACGGGATCCAGCACCTCACCATCGAACGTGGCCTTGCTCATTTGCGAAACATCGACCTGCGCGGATGGATCGGTGAAAACAACGCCATCCACCGCAAACGCGCCGGCCTTCACAGCCGCCGCAACTTCCTTACGCGATCCATATCCCAGATTGGATAGAAGACGTTCTAAACGGATTTTTGATTTCACTGTCATAAAAAACCTGTCATCCCGACCGAAGCGTAGCGCAGTGGAGGGATCTTTGACATATCCATTCTTATGAAGATCCCTCGGCTACGCTCGGGATGACAATTTAGGTTATCTATACGCCGCTTCTTTGGCGAGGTTTGCGGCAATCTGCGCTTCCCACCGGTCGCCATTCGCCAGCAGCTTGTCTTTATTATAATAAAGCTCTTCCCGCGTTTCCGTCGCGAACTCAAAATTCGGCCCCTCGACAATCGCATCGACCGGACAGGCTTCCTGACACAGACCGCAATAAATGCATTTCGTCATGTCGATGTCATACCGCGTCGTACGGCGAGATCCGTCTTCGCGCGGTTCCGCCTCAATCGTAATGGCCAGCGCCGGGCAAATCGCCTCACATAATTTACACGCAATGCAGCGCTCTTCCCCGTTTGGATACCGGCGCAACGCGTGCTCGCCGCGAAAGCGCGGAGACAGCGGCCCCTTCTCATACGGGTAATTGATCGTCACGCGTGGCACGAAAAACATGTACTTAAGCGTAAGCGCCATGCCCTTCACGATTTCGACCAATAGAAATGAATTCAGAAAGTTTTTCACTTGCGATCCTTGATTTAAAACTGGTCTTTCAAACCTAACTTAAAAATACTTATACCACGCACAGAGGCAAGCATCTTTGAGTATTTCCATGACTTAAAGTTACAAAAACTCCCTGCCACAAATAGCAACACAGGTGTGTAATATCCTAAGTTCAGATTTAATAAATACAATCTGCTTGTAAAATCTAGCCACTGATCGGCAAAGCAGACGCAAAGATATATAAGAACCATAAAAAGGACGCCTAACCAATTATAAAAACGGATTTTTTTCTTTAAAAACATCTCATCCATAGCTTGTCCTACTCAGGCAACGCATTACCAAGTATAATCCTTAAGGCTTCCCATATGCCACCAAGGCCTATTCGCTAACTTTCGAATAAGATGCCCATAACGCATAAATTTATATCCAAAGAATAATGGTACAATTGAAGACCCGTATATAGCCGCATTAATTGCATAGTATATTAATTTCATTTGTTCGCTTGTTGTTGCTCTCTTATAGAAAAATACACCTAATTCGTTCCAGAGGTGTAAGTTAGAACCTACCAACGGCGCTAATATAAGGAAAAGAACTGCGTAAAGTAGATATTTCTTTTTTACGCTTACCGCATACGCTTTATCTGCATCCATATTTGTCACTGAGGCAACGCGTCCATATAGATCAACGTCCCCGCTACAACCAGAACCCAAATCAGCGTGAACGGCAAAAAGATCTTCCAGCCCAGTCTCATCAGCTGGTCATAGCGGTACCGCGGAAATGTCGCGCGGGACCACAGGAAGAAGAACATCACGCCGAACGTCTTCAGCACAAACCATATAAAGCCCGGCACAACCGCCAGCGCCTCAATATTAAACGGGGGCAGCCATCCGCCAAGGAACAGCACGGTCGTCATGGCCGACATCAAAATCATGTTCGTGTATTCGCCAAGGAAGAACAGCGCGAACGTCATCGCCGAATATTCCACCATAAACCCGCCCGTAATTTCCGACTCCCCTTCAGGCAAATCGAACGGCGCACGATTGCATTCCGCCAGAATGGACACAAGGAAAACAACGAGCATGGGCAACAGCAGAACCTGCATCCACCACGGACGGTGCGCCACGATAATCTGCTCCAGATTGAGCGAACCCGTACACAGCAGAACCGTAACGATCACAAGCCCCATGGAAACTTCATAGGACACCATCTGCGAAGCAGAACGCATCCCGCCAAGGAAAGCGTATTTGGAGTTCGACGCCCATCCCGCCATGATGATCCCGTACACGCCCATCGACGAAATCGCGAACAGGTACAAAATCCCGACATTGATATTGGCGAGCGCAAGCCCCGCATCGATCGGAATAACCGCCCACGCCACAAGCGCGAGCGCAAACGTCAACATCGGCGCAATCAAAAACACCGCCTTGCTGGCCTGTGACGGAATAATCGTTTCCTTGGATAACAGTTTGATCCCGTCCGCAATCGGCTGAAGCAGCCCGAACGGCCCAACGGTCATCGGCCCCTGCCTACGCTGCATCGCGCCCAGAACTTTGCGTTCCGCATAGGTGTAATACGCCATCACGCCAAGAATGCACACGACAATCGCGCCGATATGTCCCACGATTCCCGTCAGGGGATGATGAATAACTTCATTCCAGATTTCAGCAATCATTCCCTACTCCGCCGCCTTCTTTTCCACAAACACATCCAATGCCTTTTCAAGCTCATCACTCCGAGCATAGCTCGTATAATCGCCGCTATAATTGCCCTCTCTCGCTGCCGACTTATCTGTAACTGATATAATCATTGTATCTCCGGCGGCGTTTCCACAATTTACCGGGTCTGCACAACTGACGACATTAGGGGAAACAACGACCTGGCTTACAGGCGCCCCAGAATATTGTTTTATAACTTTGAAGGTAAATTCCCTGCTTTCTGGCATTTCAGGTGTCTTCTTAACCAGCTTGGCACTTACAAACTCAACCTTCCCAACAAATCCGTTAGAAAGAATGTCTTGAAGACATGCCTCAGAAAGCCACCCATCACCAAAACAATAATCAGGCTTTGCCATCCGGCCAAAAGAATCCGACGGCACAACCAGCAATAGTGCTAAAAAGAGTGCAAAAGCACGTATCACTCCGCAGCCTCCGGCATATCTTTTTTCTTGATGAATTTGGACAGATCAGGCGCGAAATAATTCGGGCCCTTCATTACCTTTCCGTCACCCTCGCGGCGGATCGGTTTCCCGTCCGCGCCCAGCTTGGACATGTTGGAACGATGCACCTCATCGAACGCGATCTCTTTCAACGCCTGCATCCCGAATGACAAAAACGCCCCATCCAGAACATATTGCAGGTCTATCAAAGCATCTAGCGTCTCCTGCGCGTCATCATTCGCCAAAGCCTCTTTCAGTTCGTTCAACTCTTCCTGTAGAAGATTGATACGAAGCTCTTTTGTCTGCGCGCAGCTCAGATTGATGTCGTCATGGACCGGAAGTCCGTACGTCTCATGAAATTCCTGGACCTGCTCTAGTGTCGTTCTCTTTTTCATTCTGCCGCCTCCATCATCTGTTCGCCATGAACCAGAACGCGGGAACATTCGGCCATCGTCGGCGAAGCTTTCGTAATCACATTGGTCAAATAGAAATCGTCTATCGCGTTCTTCAGATCACCCTGCGGAACGGCGCCCTCACCCCCGAATGCAGCCCACTGCACGGCGGGAAGTTCATCCAGAACATCAAACTGCGGATATTCCTTCACAAGGCGCGCACGTAACTGGAATAAATCGTCGTACTTGAGCGGCGTTCCGGTATAAACCGACAGCGCCCGCAAAATCTTCCAGTCTTCTCGCGCAACGCCCGGCGCGTCGACGGCTTTCTTGGCCATCTGTACACGGCCTTCAGTGTTCACATACAATCCTGATTTTTCTGTGTAGGCCGCGCCCGGGAAAATAACATCGGCGCGTTTCGCGCCAGCATCCCCATGATGCCCCTGATAAATCACAAAAGCTTTCGGATTGATCTGCGACAGCGTCTCTTCATTATCGACGCCAAGCAGGTAAACAACGTCCATCTGCCCTGCATCGAACGGCATGGATGGCAAAAACCCTATCTCGATCGCTCCGACCCGGCTCGCCGCCGTGTGCAGGACATTGAACCCGATCCATTCAGCGCTCACCGCACCGATGGATTCCGCCACCCTGCGCATCAAACCTTGTACGGCCGATCCAGATTCACCGGCAAAAATGCCTGCGCCGACAATCATCATCGGGCGTTTCGCGCCGGTTTTCTTTACAAAGTCCGCCGCGACTTTTTCAAAATCTTTCAGGCCCGCACCCAGATGCGTAAACGGGTAATTCAGATCGGCTGCGGCGCCGACCAACGCCACCGGAATTTGTTTATCCAGCCAGGTTTTACGAATCCGCGCATTGACCAGCGCGGCTTCTTTGCGCGGATTGGTCCCGACGATTAAAATCGCATCCGCCTGCTCAATCGCTGCAATCCCAGAACTGAACACATAGCCTGCCCGCTCCCGCACATCGTAATTCGTGCCGTCTACGCGGCATTCCAGATTGTAAACACCATTTGCATTCATCAAATCTTTGAGCGCAAGCATGGATTCCACATCGCACAGATCGCCTGCGAACGCGGCGGCCTTACCCTTGCCAGCCGCTTTCAATTTATCGGCGGCAAACGCAAATGCCTCTTCCCAGCTTGCCTCGGCCATCTTACCGTTTTTACGGATATACGGGCGGTCCAGACGCTTATACTTCAATCCATCACAGGCATGGCGCGTACGATCATCGATCCACTCTTCATTGATGCCCTCATGCAGGCGCGGCAGAACGCGCATCACTTCGGCGCCCCGCGAATCCACACGGATATTGCATCCCAGCGCATCATGCACATCGATCGTCTCGGTTTTTTTCAACTCCCACGGACGCGCCTTGAACGCGTACGGCTTACTTGTGAGCGCACCCACCGGACACACATCGACAAGGTTTCCGGACATCTCTGAATTGATCGCCTTTTCAATGAATGTGCCGATTTCGGAATCTTCGCCGCGGTTCAACTGCCCCAAATCATCGACGCCCGCGATTTCCTCGGCAAAACGGATGCAGCGCGTGCAATTAATACACCGCGTCATCACCGTCTTGATGACAGGGCCCATATATTTGTCTTTAACCGCGCGCTTGTTTTCGTCATAGCGCGAACGATCGAACCCGTACGCCACCGCCTGATCCTGCAAATCGCACTCGCCACCCTGATCACAGATCGGGCAATCCAGCGGGTGGTTGATCAGCATCATTTCCATGACGCCCTTGCGGCCTTTTTTGACCTTCTCGGAACCCGTGCGCACAACCATATTATCGCCGCACGCCATGGCACAGGACGCCACAGGTTTCGGCGCACCTTCCAGTTCGACAAGACACATACGGCAGTTCGCAGGCACGCTCAGCTTGTCGTGATAACAGAATCGCGGAATTTCGATCCCCAGCTGTTCGGCGGCCTGAAGAATGCTTGTTCCTGGCGCGACTTCGATTTCCTGATCGTTGATTTTAAGCTTTGGCATAATGACACTGTTCGTTGGAATATTCGTGGGGTTTTGTATACTCTTTTTACAAATCCAATCAAAGGGGTTATATAGCCTGCATGAGCGATTTTACCCCGAATATCCTAATTGAGAATGGCTGGCAGGATTATGTCCTTTTGGACAGCGGAGCGGGCCGCAAACTGGAGATGTTCGGCAAGGTCCGCGTGAGCCGCCCGGAACCGCAGGCGTTATGGGAAATATCACTACCCGAGTCCGAATGGGCCAAGGCCGACGCCACCTTCACCAACGCTTCCGAAAAGGAAGACGACGATAAAGGCAGCTGGCAACAGCGCGGCAAGCTGCCCGAAACTTGGCCCGTCGAGGTCGAAGGCGTGCAAATGCTCTGCCGCCTGATGACCTATCGCCATATGGGCCTGTTTCCGGAGCAAAGACCCCACTGGTCTTGGTTCAAAAAGATTATAGAAACCACTTCAACAAAACCGTTCAAGGTTTTGAATCTGTTCGGATACACGGGCGCGGCCAGCCTGATCGCGGCAAAAGCCGGCGCCGAAGTGACCCATGTCGATGCGTCAAAAAAAGCGATCCAGTGGGCCCGCGAAAATCAGGAAGTATCCGGACTGAATGACGCCAAAATCCGCTGGATCTGCGATGACGCCGCCAAATTCGTCGCCCGCGAAGGACGTCGCGGCAATAAATATGACGGCATCTT
Organism: Pseudomonadota bacterium; assembly: GCA_963204825.1. Lineage (GTDB taxonomy): Bacteria > Pseudomonadota > Alphaproteobacteria > Micavibrionales > Micavibrionaceae > Micavibrio_A. The sequence goes on along the minus strand of CAUJHN010000073.1, from coordinate 9,900 downwards.
GCTGGACCCACCCCGCTACGGCCGCGGCCCCGAAGGCGAGGTCTGGAAATTCGAAACCGATGTCGGCCCCCTGCTGTCCGCCTGCGCGGACCTGCTCGCGCCAGACGCCAAATTCATGATTCTCACCGCCTACACCATGCGCCTTTCCTCGCTCACTTTGGATCATATGATGAAAGACGCCCTGAAAGCCCGCAAAGGCAAAACCGACCACGGCGAACTCTTGCTCGCCGACAAATCCGGCAACCGCCCCCTGGCAACCTCAATGTTCTCCCGCTGGAAGACAGACGCATGACCTTTCAAGAAATCATCGGCTGGACAACCGTTATACTGGGACTAGCCGCCTACATACCCTATTTCAGATCCATTTATAAAAATGAAACAAAACCCCATGTCTTTTCATGGTTCATATGGGGCCTTTTGGGAGCTATAGCGTTCTTCGCTCAACTCGCGGGGGGAGCAGGCCCCGGTGCATGGGTCAATGGCATGACGGCCTTCATCTGCTTTGCAATCGCCGTCACTGCCCTGTTTCGCGGAGAGAAAAATATTAGCCGTTCGGACTGGATAACATTCATAACAGCACTGGCATCCATCCCGCTATGGCTCATAACCAACAACCCGCTTTACGCGATCATATTGGTAACCATCATAGACGCCCTCGGATTCTACCCTACTTTCCGCAAATCATGGTCAAAACCCCAGGAAGAATCCGCGCTGACCTATGCCTTGAGCGGTACAAAATACCTGATCTCTCTGTTTGCGATTGAACAATACACAACAACAACGGTCCTCTATTCGGCCAGCCTCGTAATGATGAACTGGCTCTTTGTCGCAATGGTTATCTGGCGCAAAAAACAGATAAACCCGGCCTAATTCCCCAACATCCGCCATCCCTGCATGCCGATGGCATAAATGGAATTATACCGGGTCTTGAACGCATCCTTGCCCCACAAGTTCACCGCCTGATTATCGAGGACATATTCATTCACCCCTTCGAACACGCGCAGGACGTTGTGATATTCCCGGCTCAGCTTATCAAAACAAACCACCAGCTCCATGTTCGCAAGCGGCACCCCCGCCTTGGCCAGCTCCGACATTTTATAAATCGAAAAATCCTCGCAATCCCCGCCATGATTGGCCACGAACTGCGGCGGCGTGCGCCAGATATCGCTCACCCCATCCCGTTGGTAAATAAAACCCGTGTTGACCTTTTTATTGACCTTATCGCAGGCCGCTACGACAGGCCCCGCCACCACAGAAACCGCCGCCGGATTGCTGGAAAACCAAGCCTTCACCGGCATCCATTTATTAAAAGCAGACACATCTTTCGTATATTTAGGCATAAAAATCTCCTTAAAAAACGGAAACACCATACGCCCAATCAAGATTTTCTTGAACCCGGAATGCATCTTTATGATATAGAAACCCCATGGCCCGTATAGAACACATAACCTCCCCCTCGAACCCTAAGATCAAGGCGATCGCGTCGCTCTTCATCCGGAAATTCAGGAAAGAAACCGGCCTCTTTGTCGCCGAGGGCCTACGCTCTGTTATCGAAGCCATTGAATGCGGAACCATCCCCGAACAGCTCGTCTTTTCCGACGAAGCCGATATCGGCCCCGAACTGCAGCGCGCCATTGATGAAACTTCTGCCCGCGGCGGCCTATGCCTGAAAGTCGGCGAAGCCGTCCTTGAAAAACTTTCGCGGAAAGAAAATCCCCAAATGGTCATGGGCGTTTTCAAGCAGAAATTCGGCAATATCGCCGCCATCAACCTGAACAAATCAAAATGCTGGGTGGCCCTCGAAGAAGTCCGCGACCCCGGCAACCTCGGCACCATCATCCGCACCATCGACGGCGTCGGCGCGGACGGTGTCATCCTGATCGGCCAGTGCTGCGACCCGTTCTCTGTGGAAAGCATCCGCGCCACCATGGGCTCGGTCTTCTCCATCCCCATCGTCCCATGCACCCTCGACAACTTCCTCGACCTCACCGTTACATGGCCGGGTTCTATAATCGCCACCGCCCTGAACGACCGCACCGTGGATTTCCGCAAAGCCGACTATAAAAAACCGATGATCCTCGTCATGGGCAATGAGCAAGCCGGGATTACGGAGAAACTCCAATCTGCCGTCCACCAGACGGTAAAACTCCCCATGAATGGCCGCGCCGATTCCCTAAACCTAGCCATCGCCACCGGCATCATGCTCTACGCCGCCATGGAGCCGTGGAAGCAACCGAACTGTCATCCTGAGCGTAGCGAAGGATCTCAGATCCCTCAGTCGCTATCGCTCCTTCAGGATGACACGCTGGAAAAGGGCCGATTTTAGCGATTTTTCCTTTGTATCTTGGCGTCTTGGCGTTTAAAAACACTCTATGTCACAACGCATCGAAGTTATTACTGTTTCCGAAGATGGACGCGCCAAGGTCCTCGAACAAAACCTCGCCAAAACTGGCAAGAAAATCTCCGCCAGAATTGTCGATGTCTACACCGTCGAAGACGACATAAGAAATGCCGCGAACCTACAAGCGCTCTCTAAATCCTTCGTAAACCCCGTGACCCAAAAACTGCTCACCCCCGGTGACGAAGGCGACTTCGACTGGGCCTTGGAAATCGGCTACCTCCCCGGCGTCACCGACAATATCGGCCACACGGTTTCCGAACTTTCCAACCTGACGCTGAACGACAACCAACCCGTATACTCTTCACAAGTCATCCTGCTGAAAGGCACACTAAACGAAGCAGACGTCAAACAAATTGCTGCAGGCCTCCACAACCCGCTTATCCAACGCGCCGAAATCAAGGACGCGAAACAATACAAAAAAGACGGCGGCATGGATGTCATCGTACCGAAAGTCCGCCTGTCCAACGATCACCTCGTTGCCGACGATGTTGACCTGAACATATCCGACGCCGAACTCACCGCCATAGGCAAAGACGGAATCAAAAACCCGGACGGAACCCGCCGCGGCCCACTCGGCATGTCGCTGCTCTATATGCAGGCTGTGCGCGATTATTTCAAAAAACTCGGCCGCCCCGCAAAAGACATCGAACTCGAAATGCTCGCGCAATCATGGTCCGAACACTGCAAGCACACGATTTTCGCATCCCCCATCGATGATGTAAAAGACGGTCTTTACAAACACTACATCAAACGCGCGACGCAGGAAATTCGCGCGGCAAAAGGCAAAGACGATATCTGCGTTTCCGTCTTCAAGGACAACTCCGGCGGCATCGTCTTCGATGACGAATGGCTGATTACGGACAAAGTCGAAACCCACAACTCGCCTTCCGCGCTTGATCCGTTTGGCGGCGCCATCACCGGCATCGTCGGCGTTAACCGTGACTGCATGGGATTCGGGCAAGGCGCAAAACCGGTTCTTAACCGCTACGGCTTCTGCCTCGCCGATCCTAATTCCAGCCCCGAATTTTATCGCGGCAAAGGAAAACAAAACAAAATGCTTTCACCCGCAACCATCATGAAAGGCGTCATCCACGGCGTTAATCACGGCGGCAATTGTTCTGGTATTCCATCTCCGCAAGGCTTCCTCTACTTCGATGACCGCTACGCCGGAAAACCGCTCGTCTTCGCCGGAACCGTTGGTGTTATCCCACGCGACATCAACGGCAAAAAAGGGCATGAGAAAAAAGCCAATGTAGGCGACCTCATCGTTATGGTCGGCGGAAAGGTCGGACGTGACGGCATTCATGGCGCAACCTTCTCCTCCGTTGCGCTTGACGAAGGCTCTCCCGCCACCGCCGTCCAAATCGGCGATCCCATAACGCAGAAAAAATTCTCCGATGCTCTGATAAAAGACATCCGTGATCTCGGCCTGTATAGCTCCATCACCGACAACGGCGCTGGCGGACTTTCTTCCTCCGTCGGCGAAATGGCAGGCGACACCGGAGGATTCGAAGTCCATCTCGATAAAGTCCCGCTGAAATATCCGGGCATGCAGCCATGGGAAATCTGGATATCTGAATCCCAGGAACGCATGACCCTCGCCGTTCCGCCAAAACACATCGAAAAACTTCAGGCTCTACTTGCAAAACGCGGTTCCGAAAGCTGGGTCATCGGCACATTTACAAATACCGGCAAGGCCGTCATCAAATGGCACGGCGAAACCATCATGGACATGGATCTTGATTTCATCCATGACGGCCTGCCCGAAACGCCACTGGTAACCACCTTCACCCGCGGCGGTGACGCGGAACCAAAACTTCCTACATTCGACTTAAAACGCGACATGCTGGCAATGCTTTCCCGCCTGAACATCTGCTCAAAGGAATTCGTAGCCACCCAATACGACCACAACGTCCAAGGCTCCGCCGTCTTAGGTCCGCTGCAAGGCAAAGGTCGCGTCTATGCGGAAGCCACAGTATCGCGCCCGGTACTAAACAACCCGCGTGGTGTTGTACTTTCGCAAGGCCTCGCGCCGCTTTATTCGGATATCGACACATATCATATGGCAACAGCCTCGCTCGATATCGCTGTGCGAAACGCCGTTGCTGCCGGATGCCCGATAGACCATCTCGCCATCCTCGATAATTTCTGCTGGTGCTCTTCGGAAGACCCGGAGCGCCTCGGCCAGCTGAAGCGCGCCTGCGAAGCCATTTACGATCTCGCCGTCCTCTATCAAACGCCGTTCATCTCCGGCAAGGATTCGATGTTCAACGACTTCAAAGGATACGACGCGAACGACAACCCCGTAAAAATCTCCATTCCGCCGACACTTCTCGTCTCCGGCATAGGCGTCATGGAAAACGTTGATCAGGCCGTTTCGCTTGACCCGAAAATGCCCGGCGATCTCGTCTATCTTATCGGCCAGACGCGCGATGAACTCGGCGCGTCCGAATTCTACGCAATGCACGGAAAACTCGGCAACAACGTCCCTGAAACAAACGGCGCCGCGAACCTTGCCATTTACAAAGCGCTTTCAAAAGCCAACAAACACCATTGGATCGCCTCCGCGCTCCCCGTCACACTCGGCGGCCTCGGCGTAGCGCTCGCGAAAAAATGTATCGCAAGCGGCCTCGGCATGGACCTGCGCCTCTTGTCGACTCTCACGCTCGATAAATATCTATTCTCCGAAAGCACAGGGCGCGTCGTCGTAACCATAGACCCAAAATACAAACAGGATTTTGAATTCCTGTTCGCCCACGATGCGCATTACCTTGGTATAGTGACGCAAGACCCGGCGCTCTCCATTGACGGCGTAAAAATTAATATCGCCGATCTGGAATCCGCGTATAAAAACCCGCTGAAGGATTTTTAACATGACCGCAAAATCACTCGTCCTCACCGGTTACGGCATCAATTCGGAAGAAGAAACCTCCTTCGCCTTTGAAACGGCGGGCTTTAACTCACAAATCCGCCACATCAACGACCTCGCCGAAAACCCGAACGAACTGAACGATGTACAAGTCCTGTGCATCCCCGGCGGATTCTCATACGGCGATGACACCGGCTCCGGTAACGCCTTCGCGCAGAAAATGCGCCTTACGCTCTGGGACCATCTTAAAAAATTCGTCGAACGCGACACACTGACGCTCGGCATCTGCAACGGCTGCCAGATCGTCGCAAACCTCGGCCTCGCCCCCGCCATAGATAAAAAATACGGCGAGCGCTTTGTCGCTGTGACACACAACCTCACCGCCCGCTATCAATGCCGCTTCGTGGATGTCGCCGTACAGGACACAAACTCCCCGTGGCTGACCAAAGGCACAAAACTCCACATCCCCGTCGCCCATGGCGAAGGCCGCTTCATGATGGCGGATGAAACCTTGAAAACACTAAAAGACATGAAACAGATCGCATTGCGTTTTACCAAACCGGACGGCGCAATGGCAAACGGCGAATTCCCATTCAACCCAAACGGCGCAATGGATGACATCGCGGGCATAACAGACCCAACGGGCCGTGTTCTGGCCTTAATGCCCCATCCCGAACGCGGCATGTTCAACTGGCAACGCGACGACTACGCCACCTTAAAAGACCGCGCTCGCCGCGAAGGAAAAGCCCTGCCCGAAACCACAGATGGCATCCAAATCTTCCAAAACGCCGCGCAGTATTTTGGCATAAAGGCGGCCAATGAGGCCGCCTGATTACAAAATAACGATGTAAGTAATTGATTTAATTTCATATTATTTTCTTGCTCCAAGAAAAATATGACATTATGTTAAATTATGTTTTCTCTATTATATATCATAGGTAAACGGCACGACGTAAACGTAAGGGGTACGCACGGCTATCTCAAACTGTCTCCTGCCCAACAGCCGGATCCCGAAAAAATCAGGGGGCCGGAAATCCATTTTCGTATGGTTCTACCCTTCAACGATGCGGCAAGACGCTTCTTTGGTAGCGAGGTCAGCCATCAAGGCAGACAACTGGCGCTCCGTTTAAAAGATAAAGCAAGGCCTAGAAAGCTGCTGGAAATACGAGATATCTATAGCGGCAACGCAACCTACATGCAATCTTTGTGGAACCAACTCGTTGATCACGCACAACAGATTTCTAAAACAGCCCCCCGCTCAAATGGCTTTGACGTAAATTGTCATACCTTAGTCTACGATCTTTTAGAGAGAGTCAATTTAGCCGCCCCGCGACAGGAATATAGAGAAAGGGTTGCTAGAATTACTTCCTGCGGAAATATTAAGCCGCCTTAGCAATTTTTCGATATTCATTAATCCGCCGCTCCATTTCCGGGCGGAAGTGCCGGATTAAACCCTGAATCGGCCACGCGGCGGCATCACCGAGCGCGCAGATCGTGTGTCCTTCGATTTCCTTGGTCACATCCAGCAACATATCGATTTCCTCGATCGTCGCCTGGCCTTTGACCATGCGAAGCATCATACGCCACATCCAGCCCGTGCCTTCGCGGCATGGCGTGCATTGGCCGCAGGATTCATGCATGTAAAACTGTGACAGGCGCGCAATCGCATAAACGATGTCGGTGGATTTATCCATGACTATAACACCCGCCGTGCCCAAGCCGGACTGCACGGCACGAAGGGAATCAAAATCCATCAAAACCGTGTCGCACACGGATTTTGGAATAACGGGGCAAGACGCACCGCCTGGGATAACGGCCAACAGATTGTCCCATCCGCCGCGTACGCCGCCGCCATGCTTTTCAAGAAGATCGCGCATCGGAATGCCCATCTCTTCTTCCACAACGCACGGCGTATTGACATGGCCGAGTAGGCAGAAAAGCTTCGTGCCTGTGTTCTTTTCATCTTTGCCAAGCCCCGCAAACCATCCGGCACCACGGCGTAAAATAGTGGGCGCAACCGCAATGGATTCCACATTGTTAATCGTTGTCGGCGCGGAATAAAGTCCCGCAGCAGCAGGAAACGGCGGCTTGTTCCGCGGCTGCCCTTTTTTGCCTTCGAGAGATTCCAGCAAAGCTGTTTCTTCACCGCAAATATACGCGCCTGCACCGCGGTGCAGTGTAATATCAAAATCCCATCCGGTCCCGGCGGCGTTCTTACCGAGCAGCCCCGCCGCGCGCGCTTCTTCAATAGCCTTTACGACAGCGGAGCCTTCATCATAAAACTCGCCGCGGATATAAATAAACGCATGATGCGCCTGCATCGCGAACCCGGCGATCAGACATCCTTCGATCAGTTTATGCGGATCATGCCGCATAATCTCCCGGTCCTTGCATGTGCCGGGTTCGGATTCATCGGCGTTGACGACCAGGTAATGCGGCTTATCCTTCAATTCTTTTGGCATGAATGACCATTTCATGCCCGTAGGGAATCCTGCGCCGCCGCGCCCGCGAAGCCCGGATTTTTTCATCTCATCGATGATCCAGTCGCGCCCCTTGGCAATAATATCTTTCGTGCCGTCCCAATCCCCGCGCGCCATCGCGCCCTTCAGGCCTGCATCTTCGCGGCCATACAGATTGGTGAAAATCCTGTCTTTATCTTCCAGCATATTACACAACCTTCTTCAGCGTGCAGGAACCGCCAACGGCTTCCGCCTTGTTGCGCCCGTTCTGCGGACCTGGTTTCGGCACCACGCCTTTTTTCAAACTATCCAAAATCGAATTCATGCTTTCCGGCGTAAGGTCTTCATAAAAATCATCGTTTATCTGCACCATCGGCGCATTGGCGCAGGCGCCGAGACACTCCACTTCCATCGTCGTGAACAGCCCGTCTTTCGTGCTCTCGCCGCAATGCAGTCCTAAATTCTTCTCCATCGCCTCGACGATCTTTGCGGACCCGCACAGCCAACAAGGCGTCGTCGTGCAGACCTGCACCAGGTATTTTCCAACCGGCGCGAGGTTATACATCGAATAGAACGTGGCGACTTCGTATACCTTCATCGGCGCAACGCCGACAATCTCCGCGATCTTGTCCATCGCCGCGCGCGGAATCCATCCGCCATAAGGCGGTGAAGCATTCGCGCCCTCTTCGCCCACCTGACGCTGCGCCAGATCGAGCAACGGCATAATCGCGCTCATCTGACGTCCGGCCGGATAACGGCTGATAATTTCCGCAACCTTCTTTTCATCATGAAATACGAAGGTTTTTGGCTGATACGCAGCATTTAATTCAAGTTTCTTTTTCATCTCTGTCTTGTCTTCCAAAAATATTCAATGGCGAACCAAATAAACAATGGTGAGAACCAAATAAAAGCCGCGGTTAATGCACAATCCAATCTGTGCAATCTGTGGCATGTATTAAAAGGAGGCAGCCAGCTAAACAACCATCCCATACAAACTATGCACCATAAGCTGCCTACTACAGCCTTCCAATTCATCGATCAATTTCCCCGAACACGATATCCATGGAACCGATGTTGGAAACAACGTCGGCCAGCATGTGCCCCTTGCTCATAAAATCCAGCGCGGATAAATGCACGAATCCCGGCGCGCGGATGTGGCAACGATATGGCTTGTTCGTTCCATCGGACACCAGATAAACACCGAACTCGCCTTTCGGCGCTTCCACGGCCGTATATGTTTCACCGGCGGGCACGTGATACCCTTCGGTGTATAATTTGAAATGGTGGATCAGCGCTTCCATAGAACGTTTCATCTCCGCACGCGGTGGCGGCGTGACTTTATAATCGTTCGAACGCACAGGTCCCGAAGGCAATCTATCCAGACACTGCCGCATGATTTTCAAAGACTCTTTCATCTCCGCCATGCGCACGAGATACCGCGCATAGCAATCGCCCGTTTTGCCTACCGGAATGTCAAAATCCAGCTCACCATACACATCATATGGCTGCGACTTTCTCAAATCCCATGCAATGCCAGACCCGCGCAGCATCGGCCCCGAAAAGCCCCAATCCAATGCCTGTTCCGGAGACGCCACGCCTATATCGACGGTGCGCTGTTTGAAAATGCGGTTGTCGGTCAGCAGAGAATCCAGATCAGTGAGGAATTTCGGGAACTGTTCCACCCATTCCATCATGTCTTCTGCGAGTCCCGCGGGCATATCCATCGCCACGCCGCCGGGGCGGAAATAGTTGGCATGAAGCCGCGCGCCGCACACGCGGTCGTAAAACTCCATCCCCTTCTCACGCTCTTCAAATCCCCAGAGCGCGGGCGTAATCGCGCCGACATCGAGGGCAAAGGTGGTGATGTTCAGAATATGGTTGAGAATACGCCCCAGCTCACAGAACAGCACGCGGATATATTGCCCGCGCGCAGGCACCGTAATGCCAAGCAGCTTTTCTACCGCCAACGCAAACGCATGTTCCTGGTTCATCGGGCAAACATAATCCAGCCGGTCGAAATACGGCGTCGCCTGCGTGTATGTCTTATATTCTATAAGTTTTTCTGTACCGCGATGAAGCAATCCCACATGCGGGTCCGCGCGTTCCACAACCTCGCCGTCCATCTCCAGCACAAGACGAAGCACGCCGTGCGCCGCCGGGTGCTGCGGCCC
>CAUJHN010000072.1 GCA_963204825.1 Pseudomonadota bacterium | reverse complement strand
AGTTTTTTCAGTAGTGCGAAGTGCAGCGCCGGCGGTTCTTCTACGGGCGGCACGCACATCAGCCCGACGATATTCAGGTTCAGCGCACGGCAGTATTTTACGAAGCCTGAAACATCGGTTGGCGCAATCCCCGCTTTTTGCGCCTCTTCGCCAGTGTTTACTTGAATGAAACAGCGAAGATCCCTTCCCTGCTTTTGCATTTCCGCCGCAAGCGCATCCGCTAATTTTTCGCGATCCACGGTTTCAATACAGTCGAACAGGGCCACAGCGTCTTTGACTTTATTCGTCTGCAGCGGACCAATGAGATGAAGGCAGAGATCATTGGATTTCTTTTTCAAATCTGCCCAATGTTCTTGGGCTTCCTGAACCCGGTTTTCGCCGAACACGCGGTGGCCTATGGCCCATGCGGCATTTATGGATTCCCGTGACTGGATTTTTGTAACGGCAACGAGCTGGGCGCTCCCCTCTTCCCGACCAGCGGCGCGCTCTGCCCTGTGGATGCGCTTTTTAATGGCGGTAAAATTTTCGGCAATGTCTGTCATGGCGTTAAGCCTATAAAGATTGAAGATAAAAAGAAAGAGGCGCCGCAAGGGCGCCTCTCCCAATTTCGTGTCAACTTCGATTAGAAGTTGAACTGAACGCCGCCGAGGACGGATGTTGCATCAACATCGTCGCCGCCGTCTACGTTGTGGTCAACGTAGCTGATAGAACCGCGAAGCGTCAGACCTTGCGTAACAGTGTAAACTACACCGCCCGTGTAACGGTCAGCATCGAAGCTGTCTTCAACGTCAGCATTCAGGTAAGAAACGCCGAACTGGAAAGGACCAGTTGTGTAGTCTGCGCCGACAACGATCGTGTCAACGTCAGCATCTTCAACGCCATCTACGCTGTTTGTTTCGGTGTAAGCTGCGCCTACGCCGAATGCGCCGATATCAAAGTCAGCGCCAACGTTCCATTGCTGAAGATCGTCTTGGCCAGCTGTGTCATCGGAGTTTTCAACATGCGTGTAGCCTGCGCCGAGAGCGAAGCCGATGTTGTTGAACGTGCCTTCGTAACGAAGTGCGCCTTCATATGCTTCATCAAGACCAACGTCTTCCAGTGCGAAACCATCGATGCCTACACCATTGCCGTCTGTGACTTCAGGTGTGTAGGACACGCCGAATTGGAAACCAGACCAGTTCGGAGACAGGTAGGTTACTTTTTCAGCTTGCGCAGATGCATCGTTTGCATAGTCAAGACCAACGCCATCCAGATCGTTCAGAGCGGAAGCGCCGATAGCGGCTGCAGAGTAGTTAACTGGGTTGATGTACTGACGAAGACCGTCAACGTTGGCATCAGCGGAAGGAGCAGCAACCTGCAAGAGGTAGTTTGCACCGTCTTCAGAACCAAGGTTTACGCGTCCGAGAGAAGAAGCCAGGTACAGGTAGGATTCTTCAACATCCATGCTGTCGCCGCCATCAGCTTCCGTTTCAACGTGGAAGCCGTACGTCAGACCATTGTCAGCCGTGCCTTCTGCATTGAAATGGACTTCAGATTCACGGAGCATGTCAATGTTACGAACATCGCCAGCATCATCGTCTTGGGACAGGTAGCCCATGTAGTTCTTCGTGTGGCCGCCAACCGTAACGTCAACTTGCGCAGATGCAGGAGCAGCCGCGAAAGCAACGCCGACGAGAGCAGCACTGCAAAGCAGAATTTTTTTCATTTTCATTCCTCCAAATATTTAAAAGATTTCCTAAAACGATCCGAACGAACCGGTCTGAGAAAACCACACGGAACCCTCCGTGCGATGCCATCATTTAGTCTTAAAGCTGGAGCAGGGTCAACGAATTGGGGGGTGACGTTTACATTTTCATACCTCTCTGTTGCAATTGTGCAACATTGATAACCGCCCGCTTTAACAAAGTTATGGAATTTATTTTTTACAGCGATGCAAGCTTGCAACCCTTGGATTTCTTTGGGCGGGGATGATTTGCCGCCGCCCCTTGAGCGGTCCCATGCAGCATGCTAAGCAGTTTAAAGATTAACAAATCAGACACTCTGCAAAAGGAGCAGACATATATGTCTTTCATTCGTTTCCTTCCGCTCGCTCTTATGCTCTCCGCCTCCGCATTTGCCATAAGTTCATGTGAATCCTACAAGGGCGAGGCCAAATACCCTTCGGGGTATGACCGGACAACCACCGGCAACGACATATACGGGGAGCAGGAAAGCATTTTCGGCAAAGGCGGCCTCTCGCTGTTCGGAGGCAAGGATAAAGAAAAGAATGATGGCTCTAACGGCATCGGCGTGAACTCCTATCTATGGCGCGCCTCCCTGGATACGGTTTCCTTCATGCCGCTCGCCAGCGCAGACCCATTTGGCGGCGTTATCATCACGGACTGGTACATTGCCGAGGAAAAGCCGGATGAGCGTTTCAAGGTCAATGTCTTCATCCTCGACAAGCAGCTTCGTTCGGACGGTGTGAAGGTGAAAGTCTTCCGCCAGGTGCAAAAAGGCGGCAAATGGATCGATTCCACCGTGGCCGACAACACGGGCCCGCAGATGGAAGACGCGATCCTTACCCGCGCGCGGCAGTTGCGCGTCGCGGATATGGGCGGGGAATAGGCTGAACCTGCTGTTCGCTGCCGTTCTTTTCGGACGGCAGCGTATTGCGGCCGACCGTTTCAATGCGATGAACGAGGGTTGAAATAACCGTCTTATACAGTTTTTCGCCGGCGACCGTGTCTTCAATTCCGGAATCTATATTCGGGTTGTCGTTGACTTCCATGACAATAATTTTGCCTTTGGAAATTTTCAGATCGACGCCGTAAAGACCGTTGCCGATCAGCTTCGCCGCCTTTAGCGCCGTCTGCATGACGTCGTGCGGCACATCGTTCAAACGCAGCGTTTCGTGTTTGCCGGCGCGGCGCTTGAGCGTTTTGGCGGAATGATTGTAGATCTGCCAGTGGCCTTCGGCCATGTAGTATTTGTTTGCGAAGATAGGCTGATCGTCCAGGATGCCTATGCGCCAGTCGAAATCGGATTCGACGAATTCCTGCACGATGATCACATCGGATTTCTTCAGGAGCTCGGACGCCGCCTTTCTGAAATCTTTCGGGTTTTCGACCTTCACAACGCCGCGGGAAAAAGCGCCGTCGGGAATTTTGACGACCACCGGATAATCCAGCTCTTCGGCCAACGTCTTTTCATTTTTGCGGTCGACGATGAATGTCTGGGGCAGGGGGATCTTCTTCGATTGCAAAAGCTCGTACTGAAACACCTTGTTGCAGCAGCGGATGATCGATTGCGTATCGTCTATGCAGGGAATAAATTCGCTCTCCGCCTTTGCCGCAAAGCGATAGGTGTGGTGATTGATCGCCGTCGTCTCGCGGATAAACAGCGCGTCATATTCAAGAAGATAGGAATAGTCGTTCTTCGTGATGAATTCGACCGAGACATTCATATCCTTGCCGGCCTTTAAAAACTTCTGCAACGCCACCTTGTCCGAGGGCGGTTTCTTTTCGGCAGGGTCGTGCAGAATGGCGAGCCAGTGCTTGATGCGCTTGCCCGCCTTTCCGCGCCAGGCCGTGCCGGTGAATGTTTTCAGGTTCGCGGCGAAGGTCGCGTGCTTTTCCTGTGGCAGGTCATACAGGGAGAGGGGCTCCACCGAATCCACCGTCCAGCGGCCTTTGGAATCCTGCTTTATTTCCACCGAAATCATCGGGAAGCGGAACATATCGAAAAGCCGGCGTCCCAGCGGCTCCAGAGAAGTTTCACGCATGCGCCCGAAATAGATCGTGTATTTATACGACGTCGGTTCGCGGTCCGGCGGACGGAAACATTTTTCGACCAGCGCATTGAGTTCGGGCAGCGCGGTCTGATAGTGGCGTTTCCAGTTGAGGGAGATCATATCGGCAACGGATGGCACGCACTTCATGTTCCGCGCTTCGGCCATCAGCGAGCAGTAGTAGCCCTTACTCAAGTAATCAAAAGAACCGCAGAGATTGATGACTTTAATGCCGCTGAGCTTGCGAAGATCGACGACGGCCTTGTTCGCGATAAAATCCGCCGCCGTGATAAAGAGCGTGTGCGGATCGTCATAATCGATGTCGAGGAGCTTTTCCGACACGATCACATATTTATATCTATAGTCACGGCCGCCATTCAGCGTGGTTACATCACCGGCCATCTCTACGCTTCTTTCCCGTGAATATGTCCTGTTTCCAGCATCGCCGCAATTTCCGCAGGCACGGTCCCGATGGCAAGAACAGGCTTCAAACAATTTTTGTTTACTGTCGCGCGCTTGGCGATACCTATCGATTCCGGATCGTCCAGGGAGCAGCGGCAGCTCGCGTCGAATATCGCATAACCATCCTTGCCGCACAACGCTTTAATGCATTGAAAGTCGGTAAAGGCGGCAAGTCCGTTAAAGACGTTGTCTTCGTCTTTCGCTATCGACTGGCAGTAGACCCACTGACCTTTCACGATCATGGTTTGAATAAAGACAAGCTTATCGCCATCCATCACCCGCATGATTAAAACCTGCTGTGGCCGGATCGTCTGCACCGCGTGCGCCCACAGCGTCTGGCGGAAGGCGTAGTCGGCATCCGCGCCCCATTTGCGTTGCAGGTTGCCCCGCACAAAATCCAGATCCTGCGCGCTCAGCCCCCGATCCGAAAGATCAAAGCGCAGAGAAGTCTTTTCGAAATCGGCAACCGAACGCCGGAATTTTTTACGGCGCTCCGTCGTCAGCGTTTCAAGATAGGCGTCGAAAGACGTCGTTATGTCCGCAACCGGGCTGTTCAGCCAGGCGAGGCCGGGAAGTTTTTCGCCGCCCGCGCCGTATCCGCCCTTGAAGGAAAAAGTATCGGTGAGAAATACCTCGGAAGCTTCTTCATGGATGCGCGGAAGATCCGCCGAAAAGGATGCATAATCCACGCCAAGACATATATCGATCAAGGACGTAGAGCCCGCAACATTCGCGCCGTCACGGTCCCCATCAATCGCGTCGAGAAAGAACCCGTACCTGTCCGCCAGAACGGATATGGCGGCATCCGGTTCGTCCGGGCTCTCGGATTTTACAAGAGATAAAAACTTTTGCCATACGCGCGGATCGTTTTCGGGATAGGGGGACGCTTCGTCAAAGACACCTGTCTTAACCTGATGGCCGATATAGTCCGGCCAGTTCATGATGATCTTACTCATTGCATACTCTTTCGCATGACATACGCGCCCTGGCCATCATCATAATACGGATCTTCCGTGCGTTCGATGACATAGCCATGCTTTTTCAACAGATGAATGGCAAGCGGGTCCTTTATATGCACGTGGCACCAGATCGAACTGGCTTTTACCGCCCGCGCGATATCTTCGGTGAGAATATAAAGCGTATCGCCAAGCCCGCGGCCCCGATACGCGGGCAAAAGCGCGGTCGTGTTGAGGTATATGTTCTTCCGGCCCATATGGGCCTCCAGATGCGCATAGCCGATGATCCGCTCTCCCTCGCACAAAACACCAATCACGGCGTGGGCATCGCTTAAAAAGTGGCGGACCTTATGCCGTTCGGGTTCGTCGGAGTCAAAGCAGGCAAGGCCGATATTCATGATGGCATCAAGATCCCGGACCGTTCCGGCGCGATAGCGGAAGCCGGGCGGCAGAAGGCCGCGCCCGTTCAGATCCATAGCCGCCATGTCGCAAATTTCCCGTGTCAGACGCTGCATGATATCCCGTTCTAGCATGCCGGAAGGGGCCGTCCACAGCTTTTGGGCTTGCTTTTAGGGCTTTTCCCCCCTTAAAACTGTTGAAAATCAAGAAAGAACAAGGCCATGTCGCGATACAATATTAAAGAAACCGAAGCCAAATGGCGCAAAATCTGGGCGGATAAAAAATCCTTCGAAGTCACGGAAGACGCATCG
Source organism: Pseudomonadota bacterium (assembly GCA_963204825.1). GTDB lineage: Bacteria > Pseudomonadota > Alphaproteobacteria > Micavibrionales > Micavibrionaceae > Micavibrio_A. The sequence goes on along the minus strand of CAUJHN010000072.1, from coordinate 19,400 downwards.
AAGGAAAAATACTATGTCCTCGCCATGCTGCCGTACCCTTCGGGCCGCATCCATATCGGGCATGTACGCAACTACACGCTCTCTGACGTCGTCGCGCGGTATAAGAAGGCGCAAGGGTTTAACGTCCTGAACCCTATGGGCTGGGACGCGCTGGGATTGCCTGCCGAAAACGCAGCGATGGAGCGGGGAACGCACCCGTCCGACTGGACCTATTCCAACATCAAGCAGATGAAGGAACAGCTGATCTCCATGGGGCTTGCCATCGACTGGTCCCGCGAGGTCGCGACCTGCCGCCCGGAATATTACAAGCACGAACAGAAAATGTTCATCGAGTTCTTTAAGAAAGGCCTCGCCTACAGAAAAGAATCCATGGTCAACTGGGACCCTGTCGACAACACCGTTCTCGCAAACGAGCAGGTGATCGACGGCAAGGGATGGAGAACGGGCGCGCCGGTGGAGCGCCGCAAACTCTATCAATGGTTCTTCAAAATCACGAATTACGCGGACGATCTTTTAGAAGCGCTTAAGACATTGCCGCGCTGGCCGGAAAAAGTCCGCCTGATGCAGGAAAACTGGATCGGTAAAAGCCAAGGCGCACAATTCAAATTCGATTTAACAAGCGCGGACGGGCAGATCGAAGTGTATTCGACGCGGCCCGATACGCTGTATGGCGCTTCTTTCGTCGCGCTGGCCGTCGACCATCCGATGGCGCAGAAACTGGCAGGCGATAAAAAAGGCTTCGCCGAATTCGTGAAGCAATGCCAGGCGAACGGCACTTCCGAAGCCGCCATCGAACAGGCCGAAAAAATCGGCTTCGATACCGGCCACAAGGTCGAACATCCTTTCATCAAAGGAAAAGAAATTCCTGTCTGGGTTGCGAACTTCATCCTGATGGATTACGGCACGGGCGCAATTTTCGGATGCCCCGCGCACGATGAGCGCGATTACGAATTCGCAACGAAATATAAGCTGGATATCATTCCGGTCGTGTCGATGCCGGAAGGAGAAAAACTTCCCTACACGGGCCCGGGCAAAATCGTGAATTCCGAATTCCTGAACGGTAAGGATGTGGAAGAGGGAATTGCCGCCGCGATCAAGAAACTCGAAGAAAACAAAAAAGGGTTCGGCGTCACGAAATTCCGCCTGCGCGACTGGGGCATATCACGCCAGCGTTACTGGGGCTGCCCGGTGCCGCTGATCCACTGCGAGAAATGCGGCACCGTGCCCGTGCCGGACGATCAGCTTCCGGTGGAATTGCCCAAGGACATCAATTACGACGAGCCGACCAATCCTTTGGTACGCCACCCGACATGGAAACACACGACCTGCCCGAATTGTAAAGGCAAGGCGGAGCGCGAAACGGACACATGCGATACCTTCTTTGAATCCAGCTGGTACTTCCTGCGTTACATGGACGCACGGAACGATAAGGAAGCGTTTTCAGCGAAGAGCGCAAAATACTGGGGCGCGGTCGATCAATATATCGGCGGCGTCGAGCACGCGGTGCTGCACCTTCTTTATTCCCGCTTTTTCACGCGTGCGCTGCGTGATTGCGGATACCCGATCCAATCGGACGAGCCTTTCACCGGCCTGTTCACCCAAGGCATGGTCACGCACGCAACCTTCCAGGATGCGGAAGGCAAATGGCTCTATCCCGTCGAAGTGCAAAAGAACGACAAGGGCGAGTGGGTCAAGATCGACGACGGATCGAAAGTGACTTATGGCGCGCAAGTCAAAATGTCGAAATCGAAAAAGAACGTCATCGACCCGCAGGACATCATCGACACGTTCGGCGCGGACGCCGCGCGTTTATTCATCCTGTCGGATTCCCCGCCGGACCGCGATCTGGAATGGTCCACCGCCGGGATCGAGGGTGCATGGCGTTACATCAACAAAATCTATCGCATGGTCTTGGACAAAGCCGAAATCATGGCGAAAGCGAACGCCGCAAAACCATCCGCGTTTTCGGATGACGCCATGACGTTGCGCCGCGCAACACACAAAACGATAGACGGCGTAGCCAAAGACATCGAAGCCTTCCACATGAACAAGGCCGTTGCCCGCATTCGTGAGCTTTCCAACATGATTTCCACCTTCGAAGCAAAAGACGAAGGCGATAAATGGGCACTGCGCGAAGCAATCGAATCCTTTATTCTCATGATCAACCCGATGACGCCGCATTTGACCGAAGAGCTGTGGGAAGAACTCGGCCACAAAACGATTTTGACGGAAACGTCCTGGCCGAAAGTGGAAGCCGCATTGTTGGAGGCCGACACCATCACCATGGCCGTGCAGGTCAACGGCAAGATGCGCGCGACGATCACGCTGCCGGCCAGCGCCGATCAGAAAACGGCCGAAGCCGCAGCCCTTGCCGAAAGCAACGTGAAAACAGCGCTTGAAGGCAAATCCGTAAAAAAAATCATTGTCGTGCCGGGCCGCATTGTGAACGTTGTGGCGGCTTAGGCGGCCAGCTCCATCTGCATGCTTCTTAAATGTTCTGCCACTGTGCGATGCGAAGGAGACCTTCCCTGCATACGGGTTTCCGCGCAAAATGCGATGGCATTATCTGCACGTCGAAACATGACTTGATTGTTGTGCGCGCGTCGCGCCATCTCTGATCTTATAGCCTCTGGAGAAAAATAATTGTCCAATTCTGCCTTTTGCCAAAGGTCCGTTGAGCATCCCATCGCAAGCGGATTTCCACGCAGATGTGTCAATGTGTTCTCGCGAGCTATTCGCGTCAGCCAGGTTTCCACTATTGTTTGATCCGCTTCTAATAGCTGTCCCATTGGCAAGTCGACATATACTCTATCGGCTTCCTCTATAGCCTGACTAAGATTATCGAAGCCGGTTCTTTTTATGTCGGCAACTATTATGCCGCGCGCCTTTAGCGCGAAAACATCATCGTACAATGTCGACAGGATTCTTGAATCTGGGTGCATAACGGAAATTGAACCAACGCGGCCCGCCCGGTCATTTCCACTGACGCGGATGATGCCATCCGTAAGAGAAGATATTTTTCCGTGTCGGTTAAGACTGCCGATCACCAGTATTTTATCCCCCTTTTGCTGACCGGATAAATCACGGGCGGCAATTTCGTGGCGTTGGGCCAGGTGGCTTGCAAGCGCGTGTTCTTGAATATATCTGCTGTCTGCTTTCAAGCCTTGCAAAATTCTATCTACTCTTTTTGCTCTTTCTACGCTGGTGGATTCCGGATTCCAACCTTCGTAGACCTGGCCCTTGACATGGGGCTCGCACGTTCTGTCGCTATTAAGACCGCAAACAAGCCTTAAGGTGAATTGATAGGCCTTTTTGTCTTTGTATATTTGAACCACGGGACTTTGCCGCAAGGGGAAGTCGTGAAAATCCTCTTCGAAGCCGAGCCAAACTTGGCGTGCGCAGTTGGATGCGGCGAGGATATCAGGCCTTTTTCGCTTCCACATTTTTGTGTCCTCTGCCATATCCTTGGACAGAAAGTTAACAACGACAAGCCCAGCAAGTGGATTTGGCCGATCCCTCGGTACCATCACAACACCCTCTTCCTTTATTCTTTTTTTTCTTTATGGTTTGAAATTATATAAGCAAAGCTCTGGAAGTTATGTCAATGAAAAACGTGCATTTCTTAATTTTAACTTTGATTTTGGCCGCCTGTGGCTTTACGCCCATGTACGGGTCGGGGGGGCATGGGGACGCCCCGGCGGGGCTGGAGAAGGTGGAAATCGCCGTTATTCCCAATGAAGAGGGGGTTTATCTGCGCAATGCCCTGATCGACAATTTCTACCAGAACGGGTATCCCGCGAACCCCGCCTATGTCCTGCAGGTTGCAGAAATCAAGAAAGTTATCAGCGACCTTGATATCACCATCGATTCCGAGGCGACGCGAAAACAGATCAAACTGACCACCGTTTTAACCTTAACAGACAAGGCGACAGGAACGGTCGTTTTAACAAGGAACCTCACGGCGCTTGCCGGCTTTAACGTTCTGGGCAGCCAGTTTACTACCCGCGTGTCTGAAAACGACGCGCGCGAAGCGGCCTTAAACGACCTCGCCCGCCAGATCGAAACGCAAGTCGCGCTGTATTTGAAGCGATAATTATTTAAGGGCTTTGGCCAAAGCGTCGATATAGGCCGGCGTGGTGCCGCAGCATCCGCCGATCATGCCGCAACCGGATTGTTTCCATGCCTTCGCGGCCGATGTGTATTTTTCCAGGCTGTCGGCGTTTTCTTCGAAGATCCAGCCGAGATCATCATCCGGGCGTCCAATGCCGTTCGCATAAATCCCTTTAAAACCGGAATAGTTTTCACACAGAACGGGCAGCGCGGCATTCAGCGTGTCGATAGGTCGGCAGTTGATGGAAACACCGACGCGGCCTTTGAAATCGGTTTTATCGATCGCTTCCTTCAGCGGCGTGCCATCGAACAGATCGCCATTGTCGCGCACGACGAAACTGATGATGAAAGGCAGGCCCGTGTTGCTGGCTGCACGCGCCATGACGATGGCTTCGCGCAAAGAATTAATGGTTTCGGGCAGCATGAAATCAACGCCTTCCGACGCCAGCCACTGCGCCTGTTCCTCATGCTCACGGGTGAGGGCGGGTTCATCCGGCACAAGATCCGGTTCATAACAATCTTCCAGCGTGGCAAAAGAGCCTGCGATAAAAATATCGCGGCCCTTGAACTGCGCCCGCGCGTCTTTCGCGCAATCGACGGCGGCTTTTAAAGAGGCGCGCGCGAGTTCAGGCCTGCCAAGCTTTTCATAGGTGCGGGGCGTCGTGCGGAATGTGTTGGTGACGCACATATCGGCGCCCACGGCCAGATAATCCGCATGGATTTGCGTGACAAGATCCGGCGCGTCCAGATTGGCGCCCGCGGACCAGAGCGGCAGTTTGGTTTCAAAGCCGCGCCGCTGCAGCTCAGTGCCCATCGCACCACCCATGAGGATGAATTTGTTTTTGCTCAGGTAATCAAGAAAATCTGCCATGGGGGCAGTTTAACCCAATTTCGCTTCAAGAACATAGAGTTTGTGAAAGATCGGAGTTCCTTGTTGGCGGCGCTGTTCGGCTTCACAGGCTTGTATGCGTTCTTGCGCGGAGGCGTCGCCATAGAAATGGAAATCGATTCGTGTTTTGGCTTCAATTTCTGCAAGAGATTTCAGGCAAGTTGTGGGGTCCTGCTGTACAACTGTCGAATGAATTTCTTTCGTTATGAAACCGTGACGATCAAACATCGCCTTAACGCGCTCGCCGCCCGGGCGGCTTGCAACATTCAGGATAAGGCTGGCTTGAGGGGCAAGGGATGCGCTTTGGTCCAGAAGGCGGGCAATAAGGCCAAGGCCGTACGCATCTTCAGGAATGCCTGTTTCTTCATAGTAGTCCGAAAGGTCGCGTTCGCTTTCAATTTCACCGCGATGTCTTGGGACTTGCGGTATGCAGCCAATGATATAATCGACGCTTTTCAGATCCCGCGGATCGAATGCACTTAAGAGATCCGATTCAAACAATTTTGCCTCAATACCTTCCCTGTCCGCGAGCCATTGGCTCGCTTGTACGGCAGAAGGCGCTATGTCGGCCCCCAGAAAACGGGAGGGAGGGTTGGGCGCAAGCATCAGGCCAGCCATGTTAATGCCGGAACCCACACCGATTTCTGCAACGATGGCGCCCGCCAGGTCACATTTCTGCAGGCCCGCAGCAAAAGTGGTGGACCATGACGGGTCGGGAACGAAAACCTTGCTGTTATCAACGGGGATGACAATGTCGCGCGCTTTATCGAAAAACTGGCGCAAAGCTACTTGGACTATAGTGGACGCATTCAACATCGTAATATAAAGCCTTCAATTGAAAATTATGTCAATGTTAATGCTTGTAGTTAACCAAAAAAACATCGCCTCACAAGTCTTTTATTGTTTATTCTGTGTCCATGAAACTCGCCTGGAAAGAAATTGAGCCGTTCGTTAAAAAGCCGAACCCGAAGGCGCGCGCCATTCTGGTCTATGGCCCGGATGGCGGATTGGTTAAGGAACGTGCGGCAACGATGGGGAAAGCGGTTGTCGCCGATTTATCCGATCCGTTCAACGTTGCCGATTTATCCGCGGACAGTCTGATGGACGATCCGGCGCGCCTTGCCGACGAAGCCAAGGCCATGTCGATGATGGGCGGCGCGCGTTTAATCCGCGTCAGTGGCGCGAGCGACAAGCTCACCGTTCTTTTTAAAGAATATCTGACCGACCCGAGCAGCGAAAACCTTGTCATCATCGAAGCGGGGGAACTTGGCCCGAAATCTTCGCTACGGCTTTTGTTCGAAAAATCGGAAAGCGCGGCGGCCGTTCCCTGTTACGTCGATGATGAGCGCGGCGTTGCAAACTTAATCCGTGAAACATTGTCGGCAAGCGGGTATGCCATTCAATCCGATGCCAGCGCATGGTTTGCGCAGAATATAGCGGGCGACAGGGGCCGCGTGCGCGGAGAGATTGACAAGCTCATCACCTATATGGGATCCCACTCAAAAACAGTAACTTTGGATGACGTCCGCGCCGCAAGCGGTGAAGCGGGCGATCAATCTATCGATGATTTATTATACGCAATCGGCAGCGGCAAAGTGGATGCTGCGCTTCGCACCTATAACAAGCTGGTAGAAGAGGGCGTCGTTGTCGTCACGATATTGCGCTCCCTGCAAAATCATTTCCGCCGCCTGCATTACACAAAAAGCCTGATGAATGCCGGTGAAGATGTGGGAAGCGCGATGAAGAAATTACAGCCCGCCGTTTTCTTCAAACAGGAAGATGCGTTCAAGGCGCAGCTGCGCAAATATTCGGACACGAAGCTGCTCGGCTTTATGAATCGTTTGTCACAGGTTGAAGCGCAGACGAAACAGACAGGAACGCCCGTCGAAACCTTATGCTCTCAAGTTATTTTATCGCTGGCGGCGCAGGGTTAACTATCGCTGCGGCGTTTTCGAAAGACGCGCCAGAACCTCATCCAGCTGGTCCAGCGATTTGAATTCGATCTTAACGGATCCATCAAATTCTCCTGCCATGCCGATGGAAACCTTTAAACCCAGCGCATTCGTAATGTCCTTTTCGAGCGCCATAATATTGGGATCTTTGAAGGTGGCGCCGCCTTTGGGACGCGACTGAATGGCGCGGCCCGCCGTATCGGCCGCAAGCTTTTCCGTCTGACGCACGGACAATCCTTTGGATACGACTTCCTGCGCCAGCAGCGCAGGGTTTTTCGCGTTGATCAGCGCGCGGGCGTGACCGGCGCTTAAATCTCCGCCGACCACCATATCCTGCACGCTTTGCGGCAGATGCAAAAGGCGGGTCATATTGGCGACGTGGGAACGGGAACGGCCAACAGCCTGCCCCACATGTTCGGCAGAAAAGGCGAAATCGTCCATCAGGCGCTGATAGCCTTTCGCTTCTTCCATCGCGTTCAGATCCTGTCGCTGCAGGTTTTCGATGAGGCCGATCTGCAATGTCTGGGAATCGTCCAGGTCGCGGATGACAACCGGCACTTCGTGGATCTGCGCCTTTTGGCAGGCGCGCCATCTGCGCTCGCCTGCAACGATTTCATACATATCCGCCTGACCGGGAATGGGACGGACGAGAATGGGCTGCAGCAGCCCGTGCTGTTTGATGGATTCGGCGAGTTCATTAATAGCCGCCGCGTCGAAATGCGTTCTGGGCTGATCCGGATTCGGCGTGAGTTGGCCTATGCCAAGTGTTTTGCGCGATGCGTTTGATGCCGGCACAGCTTCATCCGCGCTCACAGCGAAGGTCGCTTCTTCGTCTTCGAACAATGCGTCGAGCCCGCGGCCCAGTCCTCTTTGCTTCGGTGTCATCGTCTATTCCTTGTTATGCAGCCTGCGTGGCGTCCATCGTCTGACCGCCGCCGCTTAGGATTTGTTTTTCGCGTTTCAGAACTTCTTTTGCGAGATTAATGTAGGCGCGGGCGCCAGGGCATTTCATGTCATAGACGATGGCGGGCAACCCATAGCTCGGCGCTTCGGAAAGGCGCACATTGCGCGGAATGATCGTTTTATAAACCTTGTCGCCGAAATAATTGCGAACGTCGTCCGCGACCTGATCGGAGAGATTGTTGCGGCGGTCGAACATGGTGAGGACGACGCCATGAATCTCCAGGCGCGGATTGAAGCTTTTATTCACCCGCTCAATCGTTTTAACGAGATGGGAGAGCCCTTCCAGCGCGAAGAATTCGCATTGCAGCGGGACGACGATGGAATCCGAGGCGACCAGCGCGTTCAACGTCAAAAGGCTCAAGGACGGCGGGCAGTCGATAATCACATATTCGTACGGCAGCGGCACGCGAAGCGCGCGCTGGAGACGGAATTCACGATGCTCGGTTGAAACAAGCTCTATCTCTGCGCCGGATAAGTGGATGGAGGACGGCAGGACAAAAAGCCCGGGAACCTTGGTCGGCTGCACGGTTTCGGCAACCGTGGCGTCTTCGAAGATCACATCATAGGTGCTTTTGCGGATGCCGGCGCGTTTGATGCCAAGCCCGGTCGAAGCATTACCCTGCGGGTCCAGATCCACCAGCAATACCTTCTTACCGATAGCGGCGAGGGCTGTCGCGAGATTGACGGCGGTCGTTGTCTTGCCAACGCCGCCCTTCTGGTTGGCGATGGAAAGAATGCGCGGGATGCGGTGATTGGCGCTATAGGAACGGGAAATCGGCATGTCCGGCGAAGCTGTGTGCATAGAATCTTCGCTCATAACCGTCTCCTATTCGTTTCCCATGAAAGTGAAGCCCACTATGGCGCAGCGGATGCGTACGGGTCAAGATATTTTGAAGTTATGCGCAGCTTATGCCGTGCTTTTCCGCACGTTTTCCAAGCATAAAATGCGAGCGTTTTTATCCGTAATGCTAGGCCTTTCCGTGAGGTCGAATGCCCATCCGGCGGCGCGGGCGGCGTCCACTTCTGTGGCATAGCCCGCGCCTTTGGGAAAGATCAGACGAAGATTAGGTGCGGATTCTATCCAGGGCACAGCATACTCCAGAAGATCTGAAAGTGAAGCCAGGGCCCGGGCGACCACGACATTGGGGGCGGGAAGCAGTGTGGCCGCCCTCTCGATCCTCTCATTCCGGATCGTCACAGCCACCCCCGTTTCACGGGAAACAGTCTGGAGGAAGGCGCATTTTTTTGCATCGGATTCGATCAGGGTCACGGACAGCGCAGGATTCACAATCGCCAAGACCATACCCGGAAAGCCGGCGCCTGAACCAAGGTCATAGAGACTGTCCGCGCCTACAACCAAAGGCGCTATCTGTGCGGAATCGACAAAATGGCGGGTCCATGCATCGGGAATTGTCCCAGGACTGATGAGATTGATCTTGTCCTGCCATTTTAAAAGCAGGGCATAATAGAGGACAAGCCGCTCCTGTGTTTCACGGGAAACGCCGGGAACGGGGGTGATTTCAGGCGGCTTCATGCTGGTCTTTGCCGGATTTACGGCGTTTAACATGGCGGAGCAGGGAAATTACCGCGGCCGGCGTCACGCCGGGTATCCGCGCAGCCGCCCCAAGTGTCGCAGGACGCACTTTTTCCAGTTTTTGACGAATTTCGTTCGATAGAGATCCAATTTCGGCGTAATTGAGACCTTCCGGCAATTGCAGAGATTCTTCCTTTTTAAAGGCTTTGATGTCTATTTCCTGCCGATCGGAATAACCGGCATACACGGCATCAATCTCGATTTGCGCCCGAATGTCGGGCGCAATAGAGGAAAGGGCTGGCCAGATGGCCGCCAGTTGTTCCCAGCGGATATCAGGGTGAGTCAACAAATCAAAGGCGCTTCTGCGGCGACCGTCTTTGTTGATGATTACGCCCTGCCGTTCCAGCTCATTCGGGGTGGCAGAACAGTCGGATTGCATAAGCGTGCGCGCCGTCTCCAGCGCGGCTTTTTTAGCTTCCCAGCTTTGGGTGCGGTTGGAAGAAGCAAATCCCCCCACAACAGCCTTGTCCGTCAAACGCTGGTCCGCATTGTCGGCACGCAGCGTCAGGCGGTATTCGGCCCGCGATGTGAACATGCGGTATGGCTCAGGTGCGCCACGCGTGATCAAATCGTCGATCAGGACGCCGATATAGGCCTCGGAACGGTCTAAAATGAAAGGGGTTGCCGTTTCACGGGAAACAGAACCGGCAAGGATGGCGGCGTTAAGTCCGGCCATGAGTCCTTGCGCCGCCGCCTCTTCGTATCCCGTGGTCCCGTTGATCTGCCCCGCCAGAAACAGGCCGGAAAGCCGTTTGGATTCAAGCGTTTGCTTCAGATCCCGCGGATCGCAGTAATCATATTCGATAGCATAGGCCCATTCGAACACTTTCGCCTTTTCCATGCCCGGAATGGAGGCCAGAAGCTCCCCCTGGACGTCAATTGGCAGGGCGTTCGAAATGCCGTTCGGATAGATGGTCGGATCGTCCAGCCCTTCGGGCTCAAGAAATATCTGATGACGTTCCTTATCGGCGAACCGCACAACTTTATCTTCGATGGACGGACAATAGCGCGGGCCGGTTCCGGCTATCTGCCCGGAATACATCGGCGCCTGATGGAGATTGGCACGGATAATCTCGTGCGTTTTCTGTGTCGTATAGGTAATGCCGCAATCTACCTGCGGCACGGTGATTTTGTCCGTAAGATAGGAGAACGGCACGGGCGGATCATCCGCTTTCTGCATTTCCAGCCCGGACCAGTCAATCGTGCGGCCATCGATCCGCGCAGGCGTGCCCGTTTTCAGACGACCCAAAGGAAAACCAAGTTTTTCAAGGGTTTGCGCCAATCCAATTGCTGGCTTTTCTCCTACACGCCCTGCTGGGATTTTCTCTGTACCACGGTGAATAAGCCCGCGCAGAAATGTGCCCGTGGTGATGACAACAGCACGCGCGGAAAGCTCTTTTCCATCGCCTGTGATAGCTCCCGCGACAGCGCCGCCTTCTATAATGAGGTCTTCAGCCCCGCCTTCGAGCAAGGTGAGGTTTGGATATTCTTTGAGCAGCGCCTGCATACCGAGACGATATAATTTCCGGTCTGCCTGCGTTCTTGGTCCACGGACAGCCGGGCCTTTGGATGCGTTCAGCATGCGAAACTGAATGCCCGCCTGGTCGGTGACACGCCCCATTATCCCGTCCAGCGCATCGATTTCCCGCACCAAATGCCCTTTTCCAAGCCCGCCGATGGCCGGATTGCACGACATCACGCCAATCGTATCTAGTTTATGCGTCAAAAGCGCCGTTTTCGCGCCATAGCGTGCGGCGGCCGCAGCCGCTTCGCAGCCCGCGTGCCCGCCCCCGATCACAATGACGTCGAATACCGTGTCCATGGCCGCGAGATATACTCTTTTTTCACGCGCTTTTCCACTACGGTTTTCATATTTATGGTTTCAGAGAGACACGCGCCCGGTCTGCAAGCCGCCACGCATTATTTCCCGATACAGAAATCGCGGAAGATGACGTCCAGCAAATCTTCGACATCAATCCGCCCCGTGATACGACCCAGCGATCTTGCCGCCATGCGCACATCTTCGGCCATCAGCTCGGGAAGCTTTGCGTTTAAAGAAGCTTTCAAACGCTCGATGCATTCTTCCAGCGCTGCGCGGTGCCGCGTGCGCGTGAGCGATGGCGTTTCACGCGAAACGGCAAACAGCTTCTGCACATCTTCCGTCAGCATCCGAATAAGCGCATCGAGATTTTGTCCCGTCTGCGCGGACACGCTCAATGACTTACCGTTATGCGGCGCAAAGTTTTTAAAGCCCGGCGCGTCCAGTTTATTGAAGATCAAAATGCTTTTGTCATCTTTGTATTTGATCGTCTGCTCAAACGCTTCCGCATCCGTTCCATCGAACACCAGAATGCGAAGATCGGATTCATGCGCGTGCCGCAACGCCCGCCGGATACCTTCGGATTCAATCGCGTCGTGACCTTCCGTGGCCTCGCTCTTCTCCCGCAGCCCCGCTGTGTCTGCGATGATGACGGGATAACCACCAAGATCCAGATGCGCCTCTATCACATCGCGCGTTGTGCCCGGCGTTGCAGAAACAATCGCAACATCGCGCTTCGCCAATGCGTTCAAAAGCGATGATTTACCGGCATTGGGCGCGCCTATGATAGCGATACGAATTCCGTCGCGCAGCCGTTCGCCGCGTCCATTGTCATTCGTGTGCGCTTCTATCTCTTCGATAATTTTTTCAATCTGCGGAAAGACCGTGCGTATCTGATCATCGGGAATATCCTCGTCGGGAAAATCAATTACGGTTTCGATATAGGCCATCGCCTTGATCAGACGCTCACGCCATCCTTCATATAGTTTTGAAAGCGCACCATCCATTTGCAGCAAAGCCTGTTGCCGCTGAATTTCTGTTTCGGCGTTGATGAGGTCTGCGACGGCCTCGGCTTCGGTCAAGTCCAGCTTGTCGTTTTCAAAGGCCCGGCGCGTATATTCCCCGTGCTCCGCCGGACGATGGCCATCGAAAGCCGAAAGACAGGAAAGCAGTTTATTCAGGACGGCAGGGGATCCATGCAGATGATATTCCACCACGTCTTCGCCCGTGAAACTGCCCGGCCCCTTAAAAGGAAGGATTAAAGCCTGGTCGATGACATCGTTGTCATCCTTTGGATTGTATATCGGTTTGAACAGCGCCTGTCGTGGAACCGGGCCGGATGATAGCCGCGCGAGTATTTTCAGCGAAGCAAACGCACCAGGCCCCGATACGCGCACGACGGCAACGCCTGCCTTGCCGGGCGCGGAAGACAGCGCGTAAATCGTATCCGTCATTCTTTTTCAGATTTCTTCTTGGATTTTGATGTGTCGCCGTTCATGTTGACGCCCATCTGGCTCCAGAACATTTTCTGCATTTCGCCCCATCCGTTCATGCCCATGGGCATCCAGGTCCGCACAAGCGTTTCGGGATCGAGGGCGCGCAGATTTTCCGCCATGCGCTCTTCCAGCTCCTTCATCATGCGTTCCTGCATAGGGCCAAGGTCCGGCAGGCCTAAAAAGCGGCGGGCTTCTTCAGGGGTGCATTCTATATCGAAATTAACTTTCATGGCGGTGTCCTTTGGCTGGCAGATTAAAAAGAATAGGGGGGCGGCGCAAGAAAAAACGGGGAAACGGGTTTGGATAGACTCTTACCACACGGGTTGGTAGGGTGGCTTTCCTTGTTACGGGGAAAGGAGCGTTTGCTGATGCCTGCGGATACATTTCTGGCGATTTCACACTAAGTTCATTTCATGACGGACGCCCCCACATATTCTGCCTATGACGATCTTGCGCAAGCCGCGCTGGACCATGTCCGCAAAATATGCAAGGGCAATGGCGTGCGCATGGATGCGATAACCGTCCTTTCACACAAAATCACTTTATGCGCCGTAAACGCCGGCACCTATCTCGAATTAAAACCGGTAACCAACGAACGCAGCGCGCAAGGTAAAATCACTTCGGGCCAGATGGTGGGATCCCGGGAAGAGGCGGCGCGGCAGGTTACGCAGACCCTCACGACGGCGGCCACCAACGCCGCCTCAAAGGCACAGATTTCAGACCTTCTCCTGCGCAGGCCCGACCAGGGATTTGGGCTGCATCAGCAAAATATACCTCTCGATTTCCTGAAAAGAGAATTTACCTGGCACGAGCTTTGTCAGCCCTGTCGCGGATCGGGCCAGGGGCCTTGCACGAAATGTCAGGGCAGGCGGACGGAAACATGTTCCAAATGTTCCGGCCGCGGTCTTATGCCTTGCCCGATGTGTCTTGCGACCGGAATGATACAGGGCGCCAGATGCAGCCGGTGCTCAGGCCAACGGTACGTGCCTTGCGATAAATGTCACAGGTCGGGAATGATGCAATGCCTGCAATGTAACGGTTCGGGCACATCGCGATGCGCAACCTGCGGCGGTCACGGCTGGACCAGTCATGTCATGACGCTGACAGTATATGCGGTCACATACTTTGAGTACGAAAGAAAATCGGTCCCGAGCGGCGCCGCCGATAAAATAGAAACATCCGCGACGAACCTGTTGATGGCAAACGCAATCAAGGTAAGAGGGCGCATAGCGGATGACAGGGAAAATCTTCTCGGCGCTTCTTATGAAGTGGAATTCCCCTATGGGGAAATAGTTTTTGCGGTTGGAAAAAAACACGTAACGGCGGCTGTGTTCGGCTTTAAGGCGGACATAACGGGATTTCCCCACATTCTGGATAAAATGGTGGGCGCCACGGTCGAGGATTTGGAAGAAGCGGCGCAGGATGTTGGGTCCGTTGCGACAAAAATACAAAAGGCGACACGATACCGCCTGATCGCGCAGACGTTTTTGAACGCAAGTCGTACGTCGACAAAAAAGACCGTGGCGATGCTCATGAAGCAATACGACATCGGTCTTAGTCTTGGCATGGCGGAGAAAATCGCCCTTCTTGCCGATCAAACTACGGCGCGGATTACAAGAAAGCCGCGTTACTACGGTCTTGCCGCGGGCCTTGCATTTTTTGCCGTTTTCGCCGCCGGCTATTATCTCTACGGCATAAGATCCATGCTGGCCGCTTATATGCCGGACAGGCGGCTCGATTTCATTTTTGACCTTGCCTTCGTCACGCTCGGCTGTTTTGCAACCACAACCGTGATTCAGATGTTCGGCGCAAATGCGATCCGGAAAGCGCTCGGCCACCTCATGCCCAGGGACCGTAAAAATTATCTCGTTCCCAAAGCGGGATTATCCGGCCTGATAGGTTATGCCGGCGTGTCTCTTATCACTCTTGGCATAATGGAGGCCGCGGCGCGCGCAGGTGCGACGGCGCCCTATTGGTACCAGCTCCTGCGGAACTTTCTGGCGGGCATTTTGCCAGGATAAAAAACCGCCTCGGCTCAAAAACCCGAGGCGGTTTTCGTTTACGAACATGGGAGACATGTTATCCGGTATTATTTTTCTTTTTCCACGGCGGTGCGGGGCTGCGACGCCGTGCCGGAACTTGGAGAAATATCCTGCAACGACGCGGCAGTGCGTTCTACCGGTCCTTGTATATTCACAAGGCCGAGCGCTATTACCAATGCCATCGCAGAAACAGATGAATGACCAGCCGGGCGCTGGGTCCTTGTGACGCCTTCTTCCTGTGCAGGAAGTCCTTTATCCATGCTTTGTGTGTGTTGGGGCAGGCATGGGGGAGCGCCACTTGGGGAAGCTTTGCAGGATTGCGAGAGATCGGCCGCAAATATTGTCGTGCTGACAAACATCGAACCAAGCGCGATCAGCAGCACGAAGGATTTTAGCAGTGCATAAAATTTTATTGGCTTTTGCCAATTGATTATGTGTCCGCAAATTTTAACAGACATGATAGCCACCCTATTCTTCTCGCCGGACGCTTTTTATCTATTGGCCTCTACCGGGCCTTGGCGCCTTTTTCCGAATATATTTATATTAGATCATGTTGCTCTGCATTATGACAACAACTATCGTTTCGGATTAAATTCGCATTTTAGGCAAGTTTTTATGAATCGGCGCAGGGGCCGTAAGGACAATAATAATCATTGCATTTTAAGCAAAAATCATTTTTACTGTGAACAATAAGGGATATTAAAGTGATCACAGGCGAACAAATAAGAGCGGCAAGAGCATATATGGGGTGGTCCCAGACCGAATTGGGCGAGCGCGCCGGCTGTTCCCTGTCCACCATCGCCAAGATCGAAAGGCTGGAAGGCGACGTCGGCGCCGACATACTGGAAAAAATCCGCGCCACCTTTGAAAAGGACGGCATGTTCTTTACCCACGACGGCCTGGTCAAGAAAAATACGGCCATCTATGAAATCGGTGGTGAGAACTGGTGGCTGCGCGTGCTCGACGACGTCTATCAGTCCACCATCGATAAAAAAGAATCCGAAGTTCTTTTATTTTGCGCGGACGACAGGGAATCCCCGCCGGCCGTAAACAAGCTCTGGAAAAAAATAAGAAACAACGGCGTCAAAATGCGCCAGCTGGTCAGGGAAGGAAACACCTATCTTTTAGGCGCCACCAAAGAATACCGCTGGATCCCCAAAGAATATTTCGAAAATTATGTGACCATGGTCTACGAAGACAAGGTCTGCATGTGCGCGGAAAACAACACCAAGGCCGTCATCTTCAAAGATCGACGCCAGGCGAACACTCTGCGCAATCTTTTCAATCTTTTATGGAACAAGCTGGAGCAGCCCGATGAGAGCACCGCAACAGATCGTTTCTGATTATCGCGTCACCGTAAACGGGACATACGGCCAAAGAGCCGCCAACCGCGCGCGAATACAGGTCAGTGTCGGCAATCCCAAATATGAGGGAAATAAACTTGTCGCCCTGATAAAATGGTGCGCATCCCGCTTCGAAGAAACCGAGATAATTTTGAGCGATACATTGCAACGCTATAATTATTCAAGCGGTGACGCCGCCTGGGACGAATCCCGCCAGGAAGGCGATCGGTGGATTGAACGCAATGCGGAAACACTAAAGGGCTTAAAAATAACGCGCTGGGATGATCTACTCCGGGACGATGCCTTTATGCCTTCCATGCAGAAAATTGAATCCGGCCTCAATAATCCGGAAGCGCGAAAATGTCTGTTTGAAATGGCTGCGCGCTTTTCAACGAGAAACGACATACCGCCCGAAAAATGCATCGCGTTCTTGAAAGAAGAGCTGGCCGTGTTTCATTTTCTGATGCAAGCCCCCGCCGTCGATATTTATGCGGGGACATGGGTTACCAATATATTCGAAACCTTATCGCTGCCTGTGTTTGAAAATGCGCAGTGCATCGTCGTGGATTTCGAAAGGAAGAAAACCGCATAAAAGTTTCCAAAGGGCCGGCTATGCAAGGCGCGTAGTAAAAGAGCCCGAACAGGGAGGAAAGAGGGGGATGCTGCAACATCCCTCTCTTTTATTGATTCATTGCAGAGAAAAACTCATCGTTGTTTTTGGTCTGGCGCATCTTGTCGAGCAGGAATTCCATCGCATCGACCGTGCCCATTGGGTTAAGGATGCGGCGCAGGATCCACATTTTCTGCAGCGTTTCCTTGTCGACCAGCAGCTCTTCTTTTCGCGTGCCCGATTTCTGAATGTCGATGGCCGGGAAGACGCGCTTGTCGGCGATCTTTCTTTCCATGACGATTTCGGAGTTACCCGTGCCTTTAAATTCTTCGAAGATAACTTCGTCCATTCTGGAACCCGTATCAATCAGGGCCGTCGCGATGATGGTGAGCGATCCGCCCTGTTCGATGTTACGCGCCGCGCCAAAAAATCTTTTCGGACGCTGCAACGCGTTCGCATCCACACCCCCGGTCAGAACTTTCCCCGAAGACGGCACGACCGTGTTGTAGGCGCGGGCCAGACGCGTGATGGAATCCAGAAGAATAATGACATCCCGCTTGTGTTCGACGAGGCGCTTCGCCTTTTCGAGAACCATTTCAGCAACCTGCACGTGGCGCGCGGCCGGTTCGTCGAATGTCGAGGAAATGACTTCGCCGCGCACTGAACGCGCCATGTCCGTCACCTCTTCCGGACGTTCGTCGATCAGAAGAACAATCAGATAGGCATCGGGATGGTTCGTCGCGATGGAGCTGGCGATATTCTGCAGCATAACCGTTTTACCGGTACGGGGCGGCGCGACGAGCAGGGCCCGCTGTCCGAAGCCGAGCGGGGAAACAAGTTCGATCACGCGCTGCGTGAAGGCTTTTTTGGTCGGATCGTCAATCTCCAGCTTAATCTTTCTTTCGGGATAAAGCGGGGTCAGGTTGTCGAAATTGATGCGGTGGCGGACTTTTTCCGGCGCTTCTCCGTTAATCGTGTCGACTTTCAAAAGCGCAAAGTAGCGCTCGGAATCCTTCGGCGCGCGGATTTCGCCTTCTACTATGTCCCCGGTTCTAAGGCCGAAACGGCGTACCTGGCTGGGAGAAACATAAATATCGTCCGGGCCGGGCAGATAATTTTCTTCCGGCGCGCGCAAGAAACCGAAGCCATCCTGCAAAACCTCCAGAACGCCTGACCCAGAAATGGGGACGCCTTCCTCCGCCAGATTCTTCAGAACGGCGAACATCATGTCCTGCTTGCGCATCGTGGACACGTTTTCAATGCCCAGTTCTTCGGCAAAGGCCAGAAGCTCGGCAGGGGATCGTGTTTTAAGTTCTTGTAAATTCATGGAAAATCCGTTTTGGGGAGGGTGATTGCCGTTTTGTGACAATGCGGGAAAGGGTTGTGTCTCTCTTGTTTATTATTCTATGCGGAAAATTGTTAATTTTTCTCTTTGTATAGCGCCAATCCTTAAGGATTTTTTGGCGGCCTGCGGCCAAAACCGCTGAAAACACTCACAATGTCGTGGGATTTCCAAAAAGATATTCGCTTTTTATCCAGATTAAAGCCGTCTGTCAATGGTTTATTTATTACGGGAAGTTCGGCTCGGTTATTAAAACTTGCAATGGCCGAGTATCATCCGCTAACTTCATTCATTATGACATATAATGACATCCCTGCAGGCACTCTATATCTATGCGATGAGGGCGGGCTCTCTCGGCTCCGTCAGAACTTCATGATGAGCGGAGCCGCTCTTGCAAAACTGCCTGGCCCTGACCCACAGTGGCAGGGAATAGCCCTTATAAGAGGACAGTTTTTGCGTTGCCTTGTCCTGTGTTCATTAGAGCTTTTAAGACATGCGCCGGAAAAAATACAGCCCGAGGAAACGATGTTCGATACGAGAGTGGTTGCAAACGAACAGCTCCTCCAGTTCGGCCTGACTGCGGCCCCTCATTTAACGCCGGAAAGAAAAAAAGCCGTGCGGGATTCCCTTTACCTTTTTTCCGCATCGCTCCTGGAAACGGCAAGAAAACAGCCTGCATTTACAGGAGAAATGATTCAGAACTGCAGAGAAGAGAGCGGCTTTACAACTGTATTTACACCCGCCTATTTTTTACGAACGCTTAACGCCAAAACGGAGGCAACCCTGATACGGTCTCCTGAAACCGTGGCAACCCTTATGCTCGCCCACCATCTTTGGGACAGGCTTTCTTATCAGCCCGGCGCGCGGGTTTCGGGCTTCTGCGCGCCAAACAGTCTGAGCTAAAACGGTCTTACCAGCACCAGTATCACAATCACGATCATAATCAGCGTAGGAACTTCGTTCCACACGCGATAAAATTTCGCGCTCTTTACATTTTCATCGCGGGCGAATTTTTTGCGCCACGCGCCGAACATGTGATGAACGCCGGTCATCACAAAGACGAGCAGAAGCTTTGCGTGCATCCATCCCTGACCCTGCATGATGCCGCTCCAGTTGGCGTAAAGCATAAGGCCCCCGAACAGCCACGTCGCCGTCATCGCCGGCCCCATAATGTAACGATAGAGGCGAAGCTCCATGATTTTAAAGGCTTCAGAAAGCTCCGAGCCTTTCGCCGCGTCCG
>CAUJHN010000071.1 GCA_963204825.1 Pseudomonadota bacterium | reverse complement strand
TGTGTCGTAGTCATTCTGGCTGATGGCAAACAACGCCTTATATCCAAGGGACGTAAAGCGGGTAATCACGTTGAAATAAATTTTCTTGATAAGGGAAAAATCTTTTGTATGAAAAAAACCGCCATGCGTTGTCGCAAAGGCCGGGATCTTTTTAAAAATACCCAAAATGCCCACATAATCATAAAACATATCCGTGTTGTGGACATGAATGATATCGAACTGCGAAAGATATGACGCATCCATTTTGGGAAAGAAAAATCGTCTTTTTCCCGAAAATGGCACACGGCGAACGCGAATGCCGTTTATGATTTCATGCTCAGGAAGATTGGCTGAATCGCCATGAAATATGCGGTTCAACGTCAATATTTCACAGTCATATCCCATTGCCCTTTGGTGGGCGGTCATGCTGCGGACATATGATTCCAGACCGCCGATTGATGGATGGTACTGCCTTACGATGTGCAGTATTTTACGCGGCTCCTCCTTTTTTGCTGGAATATTTTTATCAACCG
Organism: Pseudomonadota bacterium; assembly: GCA_963204825.1. GTDB lineage: Bacteria > Pseudomonadota > Alphaproteobacteria > Micavibrionales > Micavibrionaceae > Micavibrio_A. The sequence goes on along the minus strand of CAUJHN010000071.1, from coordinate 5,441 downwards.
TCTGCGCCTTGTCAAAAGGCAGGCTGATCGCCCGGAAAAGAAACAGGAAGTTTCCGATGATATAGCGGCCGAAAAGCCTTCGCGGTTCCTGCATCAAACGATACAGCCATTCCATGCCTGTTTTTCGGAATATTTCCGGCGCCCGCGTGACCTTCCCTCCCATGAAATCTAGAATGGCGCCGCCGCAAATGATCAATGAAGGCACAGATGCTTTATCCGCGATTAATGCAGCCACATGTTCCTGTTTTGGCATGCCCATGGCAAGAATGACAAGAGACGCAGGCACTTCCTGCAATGCACCGGGATAACGCCATGACTCCTGAAATCCGTCCATTAAAAGAACCGGCCTTGCACCCATTTCAGCAATTCTATCGCGCGAAGCTTCGAGATAGGGCGAATCCGTTCCCAATAACGCAACGCTTTCCCCTTGATAGTATTGAATAATGCGAGGAATAAGATCTGTGCCGTTTAAATTCAGGCCGGCTTCCTTTTTTAGAATCTTAAAAAGGATTTTCATGCCCGCGCCATCGCGCAACAGATAATCGCACGCGGTTAAATGATCCATAAAATCCTCGTTGGCGTAACAAAGATTTATTGCGTGCGCATTAACGAAAGCCAAGCGTACGGGCCTTTGCGATGCCGCCGCCTTTACTTCGGAAAGCAGCATTTCCAATTCGGCCCTGTTGCGGACAATGCGAATTTTATCGATCAGATCTTTAATTTTATCGCTATTTGCAGACATCAATAGGCACCGGATCCAGTAATCAAGACTTTGACTGTTTTAAAGACGATGACGCAATCGTACCATAAAGACCAGTTGCGTATGTACCAGCTATCCCAATAAACCCTTTGTTCAAAACTCGTTTCGTTGCGGCCGCTAACCTGCCAAAGACCGGTAAGACCTGGACGCACGGCATAATATTGCCGGATCATATCTCCATACTCCTGCTTCTGGCTTTCCAGGATCGGACGCGGGCCGACGAGACTCATATCTCCCACAAAGACATTCCAGAGCTGAGGCAGTTCATCCAGGCTGGTTTTTCGCAAGAAACGGGAAATCTTAGAGTCTACCCGCGGATCGTCTTTTAATTTTTGGAATTTATCCCATTCGGCACGAAGAGCTTCGTCTTTTTCTAAAAGGTCCTGCAGAACCTGGTCCGCGTCACGCCGCATGGTGCAGAATTTCCAGCAATTGAATAGATCGCCGTCCATGCCGACACGCTTGCCCCCGTATAAAACGGGCGTATCCGATCCTTCTATTTTCTTTACGATCCAGACGATAGCCACTAAAAATGAAAGAGCAATCACGGCAAGGGCCGATATGCAGATATCGATAAAGCGCTTTAGAACATACCCTGAAGGAGAACGAATTTTATCCCGGCGGTGAAGCAGCATCACATCATTACCGAAGAAATAATGCGGTTCCATGCCGTATACATCAAGCGTCTTTGTGTGCGGCACGACCGCATATTCCACCTGCGATATTTCAAGCGCTTTGGTAAGAATGTCTTTGTTCTCGCCCCGCAACTCATCCATGCCAAAGATATAATAATATTGCGTATTATCTTCGATAAAGCGGCCATAATTTTCTTTATCTTTATATAGCGTCACGACCGGATGCGTTTTGGGCAGGAAGCTCAGATCAAAATCGGTATCGTGCGCTTGGGTTAGCAATATCACCTTAATTTCATATCCCGTCATGCCGTCGGCGTTGAAGGCATAAAAACTGTCCATGACCATGCGGGAATCGCCCACCAAAGCAATGGGAAGACGCCAGTTGTCGGAATGGCTGATTAAGAATATCGATACCCATCGCCCGACCATGATAAAAGGCACACACAAAGACCAGTTGAAAATTATCAGCAATGGCAAAGAAGGGTTTTTCAAGAAATAGTAGTTAAAGCAGTCGAACAACAACACAAAGCCGATTGTCTTTATAATGGTCTCCACCTGCCCCAGCCATGGCGCGCGGCGGGAATAATGACCTTTCATCGCAAAGCGCAGAACGATAAAAAAGCATAGGAAAAGATAATAGAAACGCCTGGTATCAAAATGGTGGAATTCCGTTTCCCAGTCGAAGGTCGTGGATAGAAAGACCAGAGTGCCCGAAATCCACTTCGTTACGACGAACGAAAAGCACAGCGCCGCTACATCAAATAAAAGAATGACAATTCCGAGTTGGCGGGGGATCTGGCGTTTAATGGCTCTGGGACGCTTATGGGGCGTGGTTACGTTCATAAATATCCTTTTTATGGTCCCTGAAGTTATGCCATTGGATTTATTGATCAAATCAGATTACACGCATAGAAATCTATATCACGCCCGCATTGATATGAAAATATCCAATTACAACAAATAGATAAGAAAGTTTGTGCAAGACTCCAATTTTAAGGAATGGTTAAACAGAATAATGGTTCTCTGGTGTTGTTAGTTCCGTGTGGCCCGTTCTTCGCAACAACATAGATGAGAAACCATGGCTCCCTCCCTTTCGGACCGCCACAACCACAATCCTCCTGCCGGGTCTGTTCTGGATCTGATCGGCAACACGCCGCTTGTGAAAGTGAATCACATCGATACAGGACTTTGCGAACTATATCTCAAACTTGAAAGCCAGAACCCGGGCGGATCCATCAAGGACCGCATCGCGCTTAACATGATCGAAACCGCAGAACGTGAAGGACGTATCAAGCCGGGCGATACATTGGTGGAAGCAACGGCCGGCAATACCGGCCTTGGCCTTACGCTGATTGCCTCGCAAAAGGGCTATAAAATGATCCTCGTCATTCCCGATAAAATGAGCACGGAAAAAATCAATCATATAAAGGCAATGGGCGCCGAAGTCGTCATGACGCGTTCAGATGTCCTGCGCGGCCACCCTGAATATTATCAGGACATGGCGGCCGGCATCGCAAAATCCATTCCCGGCGCGTTCCATGTCAACCAGTTCGAAAACCCCGCAAACCCCGCCGCCCATGAAAAGACCACAGCGCCGGAAATATGGGCGCAGATGGACCATGATGTAGACGCCATCGTTTGCGGCGTAGGATCCGGCGGAACGTTAAGCGGCGTCGGCCGCTATTTTGCAAAACATTCTCCGAAAACGGAAATGGTTCTGGCGGACCCGAAAGGCTCCATCCTTGCACCATTCGTCGAAAATGGAACGATGATCGATCCGGGAAGCTGGCTCGTGGAAGGCATAGGCGAAGATTTCATTCCCCAAAATTGCGATTTATCGCTTGTAAAATACGCTTACACGATAACAGATGAAGAAAGCATTCACACCGCGCAGGATGTCTTGAAGAAAGAAGGGATTTTATGCGGATCGTCTTCGGGCACGCTGATCGCCGCCGCCCTTAAATATTGCAGCGCGCAGAAAACGAAAAAGCGCGTCGTGACGTTCGTGTGCGACAGCGGCAACAAATATCTTTCAAAAATATACAATCCGGAATGGCTGGCAAAAAACGGCATAAGGCAGACATAAGATGAAAAAGAACGACACAGGATTTGATACGAAAGCGATCCACGCGGGGCAATATCCGGACCCATCGACAGGCGCCGTCATAACACCAATTTACGCAACCTCTACCTATAAACAAGATGCGCCGGGCGTGCATAAGGGTCTGGACTACGGGCGCAGCCATAATCCCACGCGCTTTGCGTTCGAACGCGCCATAGCGGCTCTGGAAGGTGGCAGCGCGGGATTTGCTTTTGCTTCCGGCCTTGCTGCAGCGGCAACCGTTCTGGATATGCTGGAAAGCGGATCGCAAGTCATAGCGATGGAAGATCTGTACGGCGGCACATACCGCCTTTTTGAACGCGTGCGGGCGAAATCGGCGGGGCTGGAATTCAGTTATGTTGATCTGAGCGACACATCCCTGCTTGAATCAGCAATCCGTCCCAATACAAAAATGATCTGGATCGAGACGCCGACCAATCCTCTGCTGAAAATAGTCGATATTGCGGCGGCAGCAAAGATTGCGAAAAAACATGGAATTCTCCTTGTCGTCGACAATACTTTTGCGACGCCCTATAACCAGCGGCCGCTGGAACTCGGCGCGGATATCGTCGTGCATTCCGTTACGAAATATATCAACGGGCATTCGGATGTGATTGGCGGCGTCGCTGTAACGGGCCGTGCCGACATCGCCGAAAAACTGGAATTCCTGCAGAATGCCGTTGGCAGTATTTCCAGCCCGTTCGATAGTTTTCTTATTCACCGCGGCTTAAAAACACTCGGCATCCGGATGGAACGCCATAATCAGAATGCGCTGGAAATCGCACACTGGCTAGAAAAACAAAAGGCAGTGAAGAAAATTTATTATCCTGGCCTGAAAAGTCATCCGCAGCACGAACTGGCGAAGCGCCAGATGCATGGTTTTGGCGGGATGATTTCCGTCGTTCTGGATGGCGGCCTGGACAGCGCTGTAACTTTCCTGAAAAACGTCGAAATATTCACACTGGCCGAAAGCCTCGGCGGCATCGAAAGCCTGATAGAACATCCGGCCATCATGACGCATGCGACGATTCCGCCAGAGATACGCTGTAAAATCGGTATCGAAGACGGGCTGATCCGCCTGTCCGTCGGCATTGAAAATATAGACGATCTAAAGGCCGATCTGGAAAACGCCTTTACTTCGCTTTCGGGTTAAAGACGTAGCGGGTGTAAAAGAAGCTCAGACCGATCAAGCTCGCGCCAAGGCCAAGGAACGAGAAGACCCGGTACAGATCTTTCAGTTCCGATGCATCGATCAGAAACACCTTCACCACGGTGAGCAGGATAAAGCAGAGCGAAGCCATGCGCGCCAGCTTGCTGCCATGCCGGATACCGAGCGTTAAAAGAATAATGCCCGTGGTCAACCAGGCGATGGAATAACAATACAGTTCCATATCGGACATTTCGCCCTGTGTTATATATCCACCCTGAAACATCTGCGTCACCGTGATGCTGGAAAGGGCGAACAGAAACGCAAGCGCAAGCAGCCGCCCAATCGTCTTGATAAACCCATGACTATCCCACAGCGACGAGTAGGCGATAAAAGCGCAAAGAAGAATGCCCATCCCATATGTCATCGTTCCGCCATTGAGGAAGGAAATATTGCCAATAAACTGGTCATTATCCCAATATGGATTATGCAGAAGAAGATCGAAATAGGTCAGGCGAAACAGCGTTATGACGGACATGATCTTGGCAATGGGCAATACGCCATCCCACCCCCTCGTTTTATGGATGTAAAAGAGCGCGGCGGCCAACGCAAAGAACATGAAGGTCACGACACCGCGTTCGATAAAGCCCGCTTCTATCTGGAATATATTTTCGTTTGGGTGGAAGAACAGGCGGATCCCGATATAACTATATCCCAGTATCAAAAAGCACATGGCGGCGAGCAGGGTCCTGTTAAGCCCTCCACTCTTCAGTCCGCCTTCATGGCGGGCAAGCACAA
>CAUJHN010000070.1 GCA_963204825.1 Pseudomonadota bacterium | reverse complement strand
ACGCCACAATGGATCAGGGACGCAAATTTATTGCTGGACCAGATGCCGGAAAAAGAACGTTCTGTTATTCGCTGTGCGCTGAACGGTGAAGTTGTGAAGGCTGAAGTTTTTGACGCAGCGGAAATGGTTTTCTACAAACGCCATCTCTGCCGTCTTGATCCATGGCCTCAAAGGCTGCTCGACTCCTTTGCCAAGGGCAACAAACAGCTTTATCAAGCCATGTGGGGGCGTAGCGAGTTTGTTTGTACCGGGACACTGCAAAATTACGACCGGTTTCCAGATCTTCACAATTTAAAGATGCCTGTGCTTTTAACATGCGGGCGATATGACGAAGCCCGTCCCGAAACTATGGCGGCGGCCATGGCAAAAATCCCGGGCGCACTCATGCATGTTTTTGAACACAGTTCGCACTGCCCCAATTTAGAAGAACCGGACTCTTACTATTCTGTCATGGACGCATTTGCGCGTGGGTTGTATCACTCTTCGCCGTAAGGCTCTTCGCGCAGCTGCTTGAAATAATAGTCACCGGATTTTCTGTATCCGCTTTTTTCGTAAAGCTGCGCCGCCTGTGTTGCGCCAATATCGGTGTCGAGCTCAATCAGCGAGCAGCCGTCTTCCAGCGCCCGGTCTTCAGCGAACTTGATCAAAAGCGATCCGTAGCCATGGCCTCGGAATTTTTTATCGACGACGACATGCTCGATAAACGTTACATATCCATCATGCAAATTGTGGTTTGCGATCATGCCAATAACGCCGACGAGCGTGCCGCTCACTTCCCCTATGAACATGCGGTATCCGGTAGCACGCGCGACAAACACGCGGCGCGCATAGGTTTGCATATCCAGCTGCGGGAATAGCTGGCGGATAATGGGATACGCCATGTGGTAATCGGCGTCGGACCGCGCCTCGCGGATATCGAGGGTGGTTTTGGTGTTTTCGGATGGCATATTAGACCCTGTTTTTTGATTTATTCTTGGCGACAAGCCTAGCATATCGCCTTGAGATTTTCCATGCCGAAGCGGTAACCCATTGTAAGGCCATAAAAAAGTTCTTCTTCGAATGGGAATTAGAAGCCTGCGCCGCAGTTCGCGGCCTGCTCTAAATTTTCACTCATCGTTCCAGAATAGACGATGTCCGCGGTCTGGCCGCTGCCTGCCGCGTTCAGGGCATCGCCCATGCATCCGGTTTCTGTATCGCCGGATGCCGGTTCAATATCCTCCGGACCTTCTGCCGGATTGGAGCTGCCCCGCTGTTGCGCACTGCCGCCTGCCGCGGTTTGAATGTTATTCAAGTTCCCAGGCGCGTTCCCGCCACCAGCAAATGTTTGAATGTTATTCAGATTACGGCCCCGGCCAAAACCCGGCAAGGGAGGAAGGCCTCTTATACGGAGGCTGAACCCAGTTCTCTGAAGTCCATTGAACGCGCCAAAGACGTTAAAGATATCTTCCTGCGCTATGTCAGCTGCACCCTCTCCGTCCGGTGATTCTTCCAAATCTATTGGCGGTATCGGAGGACTGATAAAACCGAAGTAGAAAGCGCCGACGTCCGGTTGGTCCGCGTAATGGAAAATGAGATCTTCGATGCTGTTATAATCAGACTCTTCCAGTCCGGTGATGCCCGCCGGTATCAGGCCATCGTAACTGGAATTCAGTCCATTGATCCACATTGGAATCCCGCCGGAGAAGAAAGCGTTGTTTGCGAATTCAACGTAGTAAAGGCTCTGACCCTCAAAAGTCTGCGCGCCTATTGTTCCCCCGAAATTGTTTGGCGTGGCGGGATAGGCTGTATCAGGATTGGCGTCATCGTCCCTTAGCAAGAGATTGGCAAAATTCCCGCCGCCAAGATCGAACGGCGCGAAACGCATGCCTACCTGACCGCCCTGGAATATGTTGCCGTCTCCGGTCAGGATGATGCGCCCGCTTTCAAATTCTGCGCCGACAGGGTTGTTTTTAAAGACGTTGTCACGTACGACCACGCGCCCCATCTTTCCGCCGCTGACGTACAGGCCCCGCCCATCCGCGTTTACGACCCTGTTTCCGTGAATATTTGTGTTGCCTGCAATGTTCGTAATATGGATGCCGTTGCCCAGAATTTGCGTAAAGATGCTGCCCACTCTATTGCCGGTAATTTTTGTGTTTCCGCTCGTGCCTTCAACATAGATGCCATCACCTTCCACATTGAAAATCTTGTTCTGCCCTATGGTGACATCGTTGGAATCTTGAACGTGAATGCCGTCACCGTGAATGCCGCGGATTATGTTGTCACGAATCTTGTTCATCCCATCAACGAGAAGAAGGAAAATGCCGGAATTCGCCGTTGCCGTTGCGCGGTCCAATATATGGTTGCCGATAATCTTGATGTCATTTCCACCAATCATGGAAATGCCGCCCATTGTAGAATTGTTAGAGCTGCGCACCCTGTTTTCGGCAACGGTTAAATAATGCGTCCCTTCGCCATAAATGCCGGCGCGCCCGGATCTCCTGATCAGGTTGTTGGTGATCAGGTTGTCCGTGCCTCCTGAGATCTTAATTCCATCCCAGGCCGCGCCTATAATGGTGTTCTCACGCCCGGAAGCCATGCCGCCAACGCGAATATTATCGCTGTCATGGAGATAAATGCCGTTTGCGTCGTCATAGATGGAGGATTGCGTGTTATAAATTTCATTGCCCCAGATATTTGCGCCGGTCTGAACATTATCGACATAAATGCCATTTCCAAGAATATAACTGGGTATGACGCCGCCTGATCGCGGCTCTCCAATAATGTTATAATTCACGTTCAGGCCGCCGCCGGAATATTCCAAAGAAATGCCGCTGCCGTGCGTGTCTGCGATGCGGTTGTGATTGATATCGGCCTTTTGCGTGTAGCGCACCCGTATGGCGTCACCATTTCCCGTGAGGGCTACGGAGTTGGAGAGAATTGACGCGTCCGCGCCTTCTAAAACGTAAATGCCCTCAAGGCCTGAATCCGCGACGACGTTTCTTTTGACGTTTATATCGTTGCTTTTATATGCATAAACGCCATTTTCTGCGCTTCCAATTATGATATTGTTAAGAATGTTTATATGGTCCGCATTATCAATGGATACCCCGTTCACAGTATTGACAATAAAGAAGCCGCTAACGGTGACGTCATCGGCCGTGATATGAAAGCCGTCAGAAGATCCAGGCGGCGTAACAAAAGTTACGGCCCCCCACGGATCCGTCGTTGGATCAACGCCGGCGTTTGCGCCGCGTATATTCACCGATTTTGCCACCGCGACTGATTCATTAAAGAATCCGGGCTCTACATTAATAATGCCATTGCCGCCATCATCTGCGAGATAAACGGCCTGCTGAATCTTCGCGGCATCTGAAAGAACGTGAACGCGGTGAACCTGGCTGTTCAACTGATCATCGCCTGCTTGTGTTAGCGCACCACCAACTGTGGACCGCTTGTAAAAGATTCCGTCAAGATTAAGCTTGTCAACCTGGACGCCGCCCGCAGGAACTTCGTAGAGACCGCCGCCCGCCATGCTTGTTCCTTCAGCCATGTCGTAAAGATTAAGGCTCCCTTTGCCCAATATGACATCGTGCAGGATGTTGATGACGGGCGCTGCAAGCGTGAGCGTTTTTGTGGTGATGCCCTTTAATATGGGACCCTGCCATGTGCTGATATCAACTTCACTGGTCGTGTTGATTTTTTGTGTGGCCCAAAGATTGACGTTGGAAAGGCGCAGCGTGTTGGCCAGCGCCTGGTCGTCAATATTTACAGTCCCTGTGCCCCCGCTTGCAATGTCCGCGGCGATTTCGGCCAGCGTGGTAAGAGGGTTTCCGTTGCCGATATTCAAGATTTTCGGATCGATCAGCAGGGTACCCGTTTGGCCATTATCCGCACCTAAATCAGAAAGACCGTAGTATCCGACGGATTCGCCGCCGGATATTTCCGCCTCTCCGCCGTCGCCGGAAACAATGCCGCCGCGAGCGCGCAGGCGTCCCCGGAAAAGGGCGTAGTCGTTACCATATATATAGACTTTGCCGCCGTCGCCGTTCTGACCTGCATCGGCAGTAACTTCAGCCGTGTTTGTTATATCGACGTTCTGGCCGGTAATTTTTATGTTGCCGCCCGATGTGCCGGAGGCATTGAGTTTTCCCGAAACAGTAACGGCGCCTTTCGACCCTCCGCTTAAAATGATCTTGCCGCCCTTAACGGATACAGAAGAAACATCCACAATGCCGTCCATATTGATGACGTTGTCGACGGCCTCTTTTGCGGCATCAACGGACATCACGACTGTGCCGCCCGCCGCATTGATTTTACCTTTATTTTTTATCAGTGCGTTGGAAAGCTTGCCATCGACCGAAACCTGAATGAGATCATCCCCGTAAAAATCCAGTGTCGCTCTTTCACCGGCGGCCATAACAACCGTGCCCATTTTTGCATTGATGACGCCGGAATTTACGACAGTCGGCGCCACAAACGCGGCAAGTCCGCCATCGCCAACCGTCATAGAGCCGCGCAGTTCGATTTTTCCCGTGTGGCCAGCATTTTCAAAACGAAGTCTGCTGCCTGATTTGATATCGTCGTCGGAAACTGTTCCTGTCGTTGCAACGATGGAGCCGACATTGACCTGGGAGCCAGCGCCGAAAATGACACCGTTGCTGTCAAAAATATAGACGCGGCCGTTCGCGTTCAAATCCCCTTCAATTTTCGTCGGATCGCCTTCGATATCGTAAAGCACGTATTTTGAAGAACGAGACGGCTGGTTAACGTTAACCGTCCACCCTGCGTTGATGTCTCCATCCCCGCGCACTTTTACAAAGTCGGTGCCTTGCGTAATATTGGTTGTGTTGGGCGTCGACGCGTCAATCGAAATCGCGCCTTCCGTTGCAACATGATCCGCCCAGTTGTCGGCAAGAGCGGGGCCGGTAAGAGTCACAAACCCTACCGCGCTTAAGGCTGTCGTTATAATATACTTTCTTAAACAGGACAGGTTTTCGGCAGGCCTATGGGCAGGCATTGTTAATTTCACTTTCTTCGCTTTTGTCGGGTTTCGGCTTTCCGTCGCCGCATTTATGCACCCAGCCGAACATTCAAGTTTTAATTGAGCTGATACATACTACATGCCATTTTTATTGCATGAAAACAAAA
>CAUJHN010000069.1 GCA_963204825.1 Pseudomonadota bacterium | reverse complement strand
CTGGCTTGTAGGACCATGGGGTGATACAGTTTCTTATTATGCGGGCAACTGGGTATCACAAAGCACCCCTATATCCTATGGCACACACTACATCACCAGAGCGACAAACACTGGCACAGCTTCCAGCCTTTATTCTAATGGAAAAAATATTACAACGAACTCATCACCCACTACGAGCCCAGGAAAACTGGGATTGGGAACAATAGGGGTTTATGCTGAAGGCACTTTAGGGGATATACCTGAAGTGATTATTTATAGTACTGCTTTGTCTACAAATGCCGCTAACTTGGTCGAGCAATACCAATCTACAAAATGGGGCATAGCGTTAGATCCTTTGGCTGGCGCGGGAACAGAAGCGGCCGAGGCGATGGCCAGTATTCAAAAAGGTGATGGATCAGATGGATTTTCCGCTTTTACGACACGATATCTTGAAAAACTTTCGCAAACCGCCAACATTATTTTGCAATCGAGCAACGACATTTCTCTCGATCTGAAAGGTGATATACTTAATCTTTCCACGTCCGGCCGCAGTATCAGTTTGACAGCCGGTAATAAGATCACCACCGCTTCATCTGGCACTATCACCACCAACAACGCCAATATTAATCTGACCGGGACGAACGGCATTGTTCTGAATAATGATTTCACATTTAACTCCGGCGGTGGAAATATTAATCTGACCGGAACTAGCGGCATCACGCTTGGTGGTAACTCCGCGTTTAATTCCAGTGGCGGTAACATTACCTTTAACAACGCAACGAGTCTTGGCGGCAACCTAACGGTCAATGCGGGTAGCGGTACGCTTACTTTTGGCAGCACGCTTGACAGCGTTGCTTATGTCGCCGGTTTTTCCGGCACTTTAAATATTGACGCCTTGCTCGTCGGTGGCGGCGGCGGCGGTGGCGGCGCTTTTGGTGGCGGGGGCGGGGGCGGAAGCGTTCTGTCTTTGAATCGATCCATCACGGGTGCCTATTCGACGTCGATTCTCCTGGGAAGTGGCGGTGGTGGTGGATCAGGTCAGGCTAGAGGAAGCAATGGTGGCAGCACCACGGCCTTTGGTGCAACGGCGGTGGGCGGTGGAGGCGGTGGATATCACCAGGATGTTGGCGGTCTAGCAGGTGGTTCAGGCGGCGGTGCAGGCGCATCAAATGGTGGGCTTCCAACCGGCGGAGCGAGTAGCGGCAGCAGTCTTGGTGCTGGAAACACTGCTTCTTCTACATATATCGCGGCGAATGGCACAGGTATCTATGGGAATGCGGGAGGAAATATCACATCACCGCGGACAGGAACCATTACATCCAGTGGCGGCGGCGGCGGCGCAGGTGCCGCGGGTGGTAACGTCGTGACAAATGGCGGCGGTGGGAATGGCGGTGCCGGTATTCAAAGTAATATTTCGGGAACGAGCAGATATTATGCAGGCGGCGGCGGTGGTGCGGCTTATGATTCCGTGAACGGGGGTAATGGTGGTCTTGGCGGCGGCGGCGGCGGTGCGACCATTAGTGGAACGGCGGGTGCTGGCGGTACCGGTGGAACAAATAATGGTTTTAGCGGAAACGTAGGGAACGATTCTAGTGGAGGAGCGGGTGGCGCAAATACAGGCAGCGGAGGCGGCGGGGGAACCTGGATGAACAGCCAAGGCGGTTCAGGCGGTTCGGGAACAGTTATTGTTCGCTATGCGACGGCAGATGCCGGTTATATATCAACATCCGGCGCAACGATTACAACATCTGGCAGTGACACTATTGCAACATTTAATGGGAACGGCACACTTTCAACCACTACTGGAAGTGGCACGGCGAATGGTTATAACTTCACGGCGTCGGCAGGCAATATTGTATTCGGCGGAAATTTAGGCGCGACCAACGGGCTTAACAATGTATCGCTTACATCAACGGGCGGTATGACATTGCCTTCTATCAGGGCCCAAACGATATTGGCGCGTACAACGGGAGCGACCGCGGATTTGACAATACCTTCCGGTAAAACGCTGACCGCTGCCGGATCCGGCACGCCATTAACGCTGGCTGCTGCCCGTAACTTTATCAACAGCGCCGGAAGTGGTGCGCTTTCCGCCGCAAGCGGCCGCTGGCTTGTTTACTCAACCAATCCAGCCAGCGATACAATCGGCTCATTAAGCAATGGCTTCCGCCGCTTCTCTTGTACATATGGAGGATCGTGTCCGACACTCGGCACAGGCAATGGTCTTCTCTATAGCTACACGCCGACATTGACGGCAACGCCTTCGGCCTTTAGCGGCGTTACATACGGCGATGCCATATCATCTTTGGTGGGGTATACCTATACGTTAAGCGGTTATCTGGGATCGGATTCAAGCGCCGATTCCGTCACCGGTTCTCTGACAGGCACCACGAGCTATACGCAAGGCGGTAACGCTGGCATATACAGCATCAACTACTCCAGTGGTACGCTTGCTTCAGACATGGGATATGGTTTTAGCTACGCCAACAACACCAATGGATTGGTTGTTGCCAAAAAATCGCTGAATGGGACGATGTCTAACAAGGCTCTGACCTATGGCGACGCTGCGCCGACGTACGGCAAGAACGATGTGAGCTGGACCGGATTTTATAATACGGACAGCGTAGCCGATCTTACCAGTGCGACAATCGGTCTTGGCGGGTACGCGCAAGGAAGCAGTGCCGGGAGCTATACGTTAAGCGCTTCGGCGTTAAGCGCCACGAACTACCAGCTTGGAACGGTGACGGATGGAACGTTGACCGTCGGCAAGAAAACATTGAACGGTAGCGTTAACAATAAGACATTGACGTATGGCGATGCTGCGCCGACCTACGGTAAGGATGATGTAAGCTGGACCGGATTTTATGGAACGGACGACGCAACAGATCTTACCAGTGCGACAATCGGTCTTGGCGGGTACGCGCAAGGAAGCAATGCCGGGAGCTATACGTTAAGCGCTTCGGCGTTAAGCGCCACGAATTATCAGCTTGGAACGGTGACGGATGGAACGTTGACTGTCGACAAGAAATCATTGAACGGGACCGTATTGGACAAGAGTCTCGCATATGGGTCCGCGGCACCGACGTATGGCAAGAATGATGTAAGCTGGACCGGATTTTACGGGACAGACGACGCAACAGATATTGCCAGTGCCACAATCAACCTTGGCGGTTATGTGCAAGGTAGCGCTGCGGGGAATTACGTTTTAAGTTTAACCGCGTTGATTGCGAGCAATTACCAGTTAGGAAGCGCTACGAATGGTATTTTAAGCATCGGTAGTCCACCCGCTCCGGAGCCATCGCCGTCTTCAACATCGGATGTAATTATCCCGCCGACGGTAGAATGGATTTTCAAAGGAGGCGATAGCGTTATATCTCACGGCAGCGGGTCTGTTGAAGAGACGACAGCGCAGGCATTGGAAAGCCATTCGGTTGATCCGCTAAATCCTGTAAACAAAGATATAACTTCGGGCCGCATGTTGACCATAGACGACGATCTTAAAAAGGAATTCAATTTGTGTACGGATTCCGACGACCCCGGGTGCATTTAAGAATTTGTATTTGATGACAAATAAATTTTTATAATCCGGCATTCATTCACGAATTTTGTCAATGGACTCCTATAACAGGGGGTATAAAGCAAGTATAAATATCTCTGGCAATAATATAGGAAATGCCAGCATTTTAATTGATTCATTCGTACTTAAAAAGTCTGACGGAAGCAGGGTCGATGAACCAGTAGGATTTTATGCAGTTGCTTATAGTTACGGTTCCGGCACGATAATATCTTATCGAGAAGCGGATGCGTTGTGCGGCGACGAAGGAGCCTTGGGCTAACAACGGCAATCTGGTTGTCGTTCAGGGAGCATTTTCATCATCAATCAAAATTCTTTGCGCTGCGCCGTCAAGATCGTTGTATTGCCCGCTTTTCAGAGCCCATATGAAGGAAACAAGGCCGATAAGCCCCATGAGAAGCGCAAGAGGAATAAGATAAAGCAGGATGGTCATGCTTTCCTCCGCATGCGGAATGAGTTTAATATAACGACAAGCGAAGAGCCAGACATCGCGAGAGCCGCCAGAAGAGGAGTCAAATAACCCAAAGCCGCGACTGGAATAGCCACTATATTATAAAGGATAGCGAGAATAAAATTTTGCCGTACGATTTTTTGCGTACGACAGGCTGTTTCATATGCTTGGTATACGGGCAAAAGCTTATCGCCCATAAATACAATATCCGCCGCATTTTGCGATATGGCCACAGCTGTGCCCGGCGCCATGGAAATGTTTGCACCTGCCAGCGTCGGCGCGTCGTTTAACCCATCGCCTACCATTAGAATTTTATGCCCTTGGCGTTTGAATTTTTCCAGCATCTCAAATTTTTGCGATGGGGAAAGTTCGGCGTAAAACTGTTCGATTCCCGCCTCTTTCGCCATGTTTTGCACGATAGTTTCCCGATCTCCGGATAAAAGGATAATGGAGATGCCCTTTTGTCTGAACTTATTAAGCGTTTCGAGGGCATCAGGGCGAAGCTGATCCGAAAAATAAAAAGGCGTTGAACGTTTTCCGGCAATTTCAAGCCAGAGCTCCAGATGGCTTGAAACAGGTTGGCTTTTGTCTCCGCACCAATTGCGGCTTCCAAGACGAACACGTTCATCGCCTATATATCCTTCCATGCCGCAACCGGGATATTCCCGGATATTCGACAGCGGCAGTAAAGCGCCGCCGTAGGATTTCGTAATGGCAAGAGAAAGCGGGTGTATGCTGTGAGCCGCAAGAGACGCCGCAAGGCGTAGATGCTCTTCGTTGCAGGATTGGATAAGGGCGGGCTTTCCGAGCGTCAGCGTGCCTGTTTTATCCATGAATATGGTATCGATGGCAGCCAGGCGTTCCAGCGCGTCCCCCGATTTAACAAGGATACCGCGCTGCATTAGCCGGTCCGTCGCCAGAACCTGTACGACGGGCACTGCGAGCCCAAGGGCGCAAGGGCAGGTTATGATCAGAACCGTGATGGCAATGATCAAGGATTCCTGCCACGCCAGCCCCGTTCCCCACCAGGCAAGGAAAGCCGCCAGTGCGAGTATATGGACAACAGGCGTATATAGACGTGCAACCTTGTCAGCGATGCGAACGTAACGCGCTTGCGCCTGGCTTGCTTTATCCAGTAACCGGGCGATATCCGCCAAAAGAGAGTCTTTTGTTATTTTTGTAATCTGCATGCGCACCGGCGCGGACAGATTGATTGTACCTGCGTATACTTCGCTGTCAGGTGAAACAGCGGCAGGGATGGTTTCTCCCGTTATCAGGGATATATCCACATCGCTCTCTCCTTCAAGAATAACGCCGTCGACGGGAAATTTTTCTCCCGCGGCGACCAAAAGGATTTGCCCGGGAACAACATCGCGTGCCAAAACATGCCGGGGTTTTTCACCTTCCAAAACGGTGACAAACCCTGAAAGGGAGGCAAGCAGGTCTCCGGCGCTGGAGCGCGCCTTTTTACGGGCCCTGAAGTCAAAATACCTTCCAATCAAAAGGAAGAAAATAAGCATGACGGCAGAATCAAAATAGGCATGTTCGCCATGATTGACTGTTTCAAACAGGCTCATGGCGCCGGCGAGCGTGAGCCCCACCGAAATGGGAACATCCATATTGGTTTGCCCGGCCTTTAAAGCGGCAAAGGCCGAACGAAAAAAGGGACGACCTGAGTACAGGACTGTCGGTATGGCTATAAGAGCGGAAACCCAGTGCATGAAATCCCGCATCCCCGTGCCCATTGTTTCTATGTTTGTCGTCCACAGCCCCACAGAAACAAGCATAATGTTCCCCATGGCAAATCCGGCGACGCCAAGGCAGAGCAGAAGGAAGCGCTCTTCCTTGTCCAGCTGCTCCTTTTCCAGCGCAACATCATAAGGCCGTACGCCGTACCCCAAATTTTCCACGGTCTGGACGAGATCGTTCGCAACGCGCGCCGGGCCATTCCATTCCATGGATAAGTGCCCCGTAGAAAAATTTAAACGCGCGTACATTACGGAAGGATTTTGCCGCAAACTATGTTCTATTTTATGGATGCAGGCTGCGCAATACGTGCCGCTTACAAGGACCGACAAGCGCATTGCATCGTTTTTTTGCGATACCGCAAGAGATTCATAGCCTTTTTCTATTTCACTATGAAATTGGTCTGGGTTTGATATTGCTTGCTGTTCCATTTTGCATTCAACTTTGCTGTCCATAAACCCTGAAGCGGGAAATCAACTTTTGCTTCGTATACCCCGTTTCCTTTGTAGGCTAGCGGCAGTTCGAAATCATAACCGTCCTTTACGGGCCGGAAAAACAGCACATTGACCTTTGCGCTGTTTATGGGCGCATTTTCGAGATCAGACAACGTCCAGCGAAAGACACCGTTGCTGTACGAGGATTCGTTGCGTATGTCAGGCTGATTCTGCGCGCGCGACAGAGTATCGTTGTAGGCCAGCCCTTTTTCATAGGCCTGCTCTGTCACGACGCCCGTATTTGTATGAATTGCCGTGTATACAAACAATCCGTCAACGGCACATATAAGGGCAAAAAATCCCAAAAAACATCCCAGGATAAATTTGCCACTGCCTTTTTGCCGCATAGTCATATCCGTCATTGGCTGTTCCTTGTAATAAAGACCGTGTTATATTCATCGCGAATGGTTTTGTCTTTCGCATCCGTCAGTATCAGTTTGATATCTATGGGATCTGATGGTTGCACTTCGCTGCTAAGCAAAACATGATAGGAAGCGACCCCATCCGGCATGACTTTAAGTGCATTAAAGGCGGTCGTGCCCGCTGCCTTCACTTCTATTTCTGGGTTTGAGAGTCCTTCAACGGATAATTCGTAAACACGGGGTTCGTGGGTTTTGTTAAGAATTTTTAATGTGTATCCGTTTCTGATGCTTCCGTTCGATAACTGAACAAACAGGGGATTGCGATCATGGAGAACGTGAAGTTCAACGGGCGGCCGTGCAATCAGGGCATAGAGCATTAAAATGGCAACAACAGACAGGACGCTGATGTAATATATGGTGCGGGGGCGCAGAAAACGGAATTTTTCCTTGCCGCCTTTGACGATGGCTTCCATGTGATTTGTGGTGTCATAGCGGATCAGGCCATGCGGCAGTCCGACTTTATCCATGATGCCGTTGCATGCGTCTATGCACAACCCGCAGGCAACGCATTCCATCTGCAACCCGTCACGGATATCTATTCCCATAGGGCAGACCTGGACGCAGGCTGTGCAGTCTATGCAATGCCCGCGGCCTTCCCAGCTGTCGCCGGCCTTATGTTTGCCGCGCGGTTCTCCCCGTTGCGTGTCATATCCGATGATAAGCGTGTCTCTATCGAACATGGCGGACTGGAAGCGCGCATAGGGACACATGTATATGCACACCTGCTCACGGGCGTATCCAGCCATAAGGTACGTGCTGAAAGTCAGGCCGCCGATAAAATAAAGCACGGTCGGGGAGACGTTAAAATCCAAAAAGCTGGCAACCAGTGTTGGCGCGTCGTTGAAATACAAGACAAAGGACCCCGCCGTACACCAGGCGATTATGATCCATATAAAATGGGTTATGGCGAGCTTGTATATTTTCTCCCACGTCCAGGGTCCTTCCTGGAGTTTTTTTCGCGCATTCCGGTCTCCCTGAACGATACGCTCTACCCAGACGAAGAGATCGGTCCATACAGTCTGCGGGCAGAAATATCCGCACCATACGCGCCCGAACAAGCTGGTAACGAAAAACAGAGCGATTGCGGCAAGGATCAGTATTCCCGTGAGAATATAGACTTCCTGCGGCCATATCTCTATCCAGAACCAGTAGGCCTTACGATTGGGAAGATCAATCAACACGGCCTGATCAGGCGCAAAAGGGCCGCGGTCCCAACGCAGGAAAGGCGTCAGGTAATAAATGCCCAACGCCCATATCATGGCAATCCATTTCAGCTGCCTGTATTTACCCCATACTCTTTTGGGGTAAATTTTTTCCTGTTTTCCAAAATATTCAAACACAAAATCACTGTCCTTCCGTAACCGGCGGCGCCGCGCTTTCTGTTTCTGACATGGGCGCGTCCGGTTCTCCGCCGCCCAGCTCGTGCAAATACACGGTCAGCTGACGAATCGTATCTTCATTCAACCTTTGTCCCCAAGCAGGCATTACACCGGCCCGCGCATTATAGACGGTTTGGTAAATGGTTTCACGATCCCCGCCATAGAGCCAGATCTTGTCGGTCAGGTTGGGGGCGCCGACAGTCCGGTTGCCTTTTCCGTTTTCCCCATGGCAGGCAGCGCATTGCATTTTAAATATTTCTGCGCCTTGCGCATAGGTGCTTCTTGGTTTTTCGCCTGAAAGTGTGAGGACATAATCGACGACGGCTTCTATTTCCGGTTTTTTCAAAAGCCCGTCCTTGCCGAAAGCAGGCATTTGCGAAACGCGGGTGTCTTCGTCCGCCGCGCGAATACCATGCTGAATCGTGGTGTGGATGTCGTCCAGCTTCCCACCCCACAGCCAGTCATCGTCATTCAGGTTTGGATAGCCTTTTCCACCCTGGGCGCCGCTGCCGTGGCAGGTTGCGCAATTATCCTTGAAGGCTGTCGCTCCGCCGGCCGTGGCAAACGCGTAAAGTTCCGGATCGGCCATAATTTCCTGAAGGGAGGCTTTGCGGAATTTTTCAAGATAAACCGCTTGTCTTGCTGCTATTTCCGCCTGACTTTTTTCCAGTTCCTTAAACTGCGTATAGCCGCCCGTGCCTTTGGTGGCACCGCCGGGAATAGGCCATGCGGGATATATGACGAAGTACCATATGGACCATATAACTGTGACAAGGAATACCCAAAGCCACCAGCGCGGCAGAGGGTTGTTCAATTCCTTCAGGCCATCCCATTCATGCCCTGTGGTTTCAACGCCTGTAACGGAATCTATTTCCTTGTTTTTATCTTGATGGTCGCTCATTGGTCACTCTCCAAAAAAGGAATTTGGGCAAAATTTTTGTAAGTTAACTTGGAACCAGGACGAAAGACCCAGACCGCCACTGTGCAAAAAAATATAAAGAAGAACAGAAGGCCAATTATTCCGGCGTGTGTGGCAATGAAACCCATCATTATTTAGCCCCTTCCACTTTTTCTCCGGCTTTGAAATCGACCATGGTTCCTAAAACCTGCAGGTACGCGATAAGCGCATCCATTTCCGAAACCATTTTGGGTTGACCGTCGAAATCGCGGGCGTTGATTTTTTCTCCATAACGATCCTGCAGGCCAGAGATGTCTGTTCCATTTTCACCCACGGCTTGGGCAACAGCATCTTTTTGAGCCATCTTGACCATTTCATCCGTATAAGGGACGCCCAGTGTCTGAAGCGTTTTAAGGTGATCAGCCACATCGTGGATACGCGCGCCGCGATACATCAGGAATTCATAGGACGGCATAATAGATTCTGGAACGACGTCACGCGGTTCCTTCATATGCGCGACGTGCCATTCGTCCGAATATTTACCGCCAACACGGGCAAGATCGGGGCCGGTGCGTTTTGATCCCCACAAGAAGGGATGGTCGTACATGCTTTCCGCCGCCAATGAGTAATGGCCGTAACGAACGA
>CAUJHN010000068.1 GCA_963204825.1 Pseudomonadota bacterium | reverse complement strand
CGGCATACAACATCAGGCAGAGAAGCATTGCGGCGCATTCGACCAGCGGATAAAGGGGAGAAATTTTATTTTTGCAATAACGACAGCGGCCCCCTGCAAGCAGCCAGGAAAATAAGGGCACGAGATCGGGAAATTTCAGCGTCTTGCCGCAGCCGGGGCATGCGGAACGGGAAGAGGAAGATGTTTTCCGGTCAACAATCCAGGAAATATTTCTGGGTATGCGATAGAGCAGCGCCGTCGCAAAACTGCCAAGGCACAAACCCAGAATAGCCACCAGGACAGGATAAAGGATATCAGGAGCCGGAATAATCAATCCAGATTGCATTAAATCTTGCGGCGCAGGACAACCAGACGATCATAAATTTGTTCCCGCGGCAGTCCGTTCACCGTTTCGCCACCGCTTGCGTCCATCTGCAAAGCTTGCTCATAGAGTTTCACGGCTTTTTTAGCGTCACCCTTGCGATCGACTATAATCGCCATGTTGTAGATATGAGATGGGTTGTTGGGGTCCAAACTCGCAGCGAGTTCAAAATTGCGCACTGCGTCATCATAGTTTTTCATTTCAGCATTGGTCAGGCCCATTTGCGCCGGGACACCAGCATTCATGGGATATTTGTTCCGCAGTTCCGTAAGCCTCTGCAGGGTTACCGACGGGTATTGATCTTTCATAATCCCCATCAAGTTGATGATAGCGTCTGCGTTGTTGGGTTGAACGTCAAGCAATTCACCGTAAGTCGCAGCCGCGGATTCTTTGAAACCGGCGCCCTGCTGCGCAACGGCAAGCCCCATCAATATGCGAGGATCCTTGCGGCTTTTCTTGTAAAGCTTTTCAAACATTTCCATCGCGGCAGCATACCGTGCGAGTTTTAACGCCCTGGTTGCGGCGACATACTGCGCTTCTATGGAATTTGCCGAACCTGTATTTTTTACGACAACGAAGGTCTGGCCAGGTTCGAGAGCAGGATCGACCTTGCGCGGTCCTGTTGCGCCAGAAGCCTGGAGATCCGCATCGGGAACGATCGCGTCAGAGTCGTAGTATGTGCCGGAATGACGAACGGGCGCACCGGATGCCCCCATAACATTGGTTCCGGAAAGAGAGCCGGCATCATCCCCCGGCACCGGAGTCAGACCAGGCGAAAGTCCTTCTTGTGCCGGCGTTGGCGCAGACGTTGTTGGCGGAATAATTCCGGAGACCGCAGGCTGGCCCGTGGTAGCAGAAGCCGGTGCGGGCGTCGCGATTTGAGGCTGTGATGGCGTTACTACTGCAGGCGCCTCTGTTTCCACCGGCGCAATGGCCGAAGGCTGCGGCGGCGTTGATATTTCCGGCGCGGGCGGCAAGTCGCTCACACTGGGACTGGGCGCCTCTTCAGGCGATGAGGGAACAACGGAAGTTGCATGTACCGCAGAAAGCGGAATAACCGAGATCAGTGCAGCTAGGAAAACAGAGTATCCAAAGACTGAGTAGTGTATTTTGACGTTTTTCATGAGCACACATATCTTGGTGTAGAGGTGAAACGAGAGAATTCCGGCGACGATTCTATCAAAAAAACAAAAAAAAGGGAATTAACAAACGTCACGCAGCCTTGATTGATCCACCGGCTCCGATTAGGGACAAAAACGCCCGCTCCAGTTGCCCTTCTCCACTCTGAGATAAAACATCGGCAGGCTTACCGGTAAATATGATTTTTCCGGCATGCATGATGGCAACACGATCACATAGCTCTTCCATGTCGGATAAAATATGGGAACTAAGGAAAGTCGTGCGTCCGGCGTCTCGGGCCGCGGATAAAAGGCCTTTGACCTGCGCCCGCGCCAGCGGATCAAGGCCACTCATAGGTTCATCCAGAATCAGGAGCGGGCTGCCCGTAAGAAACGTTGAAATCAGCCCCAGCTTTTGCCGCATCCCCTTTGAATAAGTCTGTGCGCGCTTGGAAAGGAACTCTTTTTTCAGCCCCACCTGTTCAGCCATAACGTCAGCCTGCGCTTTATCGAGTTTGCGGCCGTATAGAGAAAGGGTAAACGCAATGAATTCATACGAATTCAAAAACCACGCCGGATCAAACCGTTCCGGAAGATACGCGAGACGCTGCTTCGCCTCCGCTCCCGCACTGGGATGACCATCGATCGTAATTGTTCCCTTGGACTGATCTTTCAAACCCAGAATGGTTTTGATTAAAGTCGTCTTCCCCGCCCCGTTCAGGCCGATTAGCCCGTATGTCTCCCCCGCCCGCACATCGAGGGAAATATCCTGGATGACATCAATGCCGTTGTATCCGGCATAGACCCCGGAAATATTCAGAAATGGAGCGGTCATACATTACCCCGGCAAGAACATTCTTGTGTCGATATTGAATGTCTGATGTGGACGCAGCTTTATTGGGAAGATCTGATTTGTATCATGATCATACCACTCAAGCTTGATATAATCCTTGCGTACTTCGAGATCCAGAATTTCACTGGGTATGGCTATCGGGGAAACCCGTTTATTATTGAGCCAGATTACCCAATCCTTGCTGGAACGGAATACGATACCGGAAAGAACTATATTGCGGGGACCAGGCTCGCTCGGCGTTGCCGCCTCAGGAAGCGCAGCAAAATCATCCGCAAATTCGGGAGGCCGCGTCACCAAGCCGCGCCGTGCATCCTGAATCAAATCATGCTCCCATTTGGAAAAGAAAAGCGACGGGATGAGATCAACCTTGACCTGAGGCTTTACGATTGCCAACTGGGAAGATATTTCTTCTTCCGGCGTCAGGGGCTTAGTCTCTACTTTTTGGGCAGAGGCATCAGGCGCGGGAACGGACGTTTCGGGTTTTACAGCTTCCGCGGGCGCAGTGTCAGAGGATTGCTCGTCTGCCAGAGCGGCAGGATCCAACGCAGCTGGACCGACAATGAAATTTTGCTGAGCATCTTCTGCCCTGGCGGCACCGGCCACCATCACAACAGACATCGCAAGAAGAAGGATGTGTGATTTCCTGGTCATATCACTGTTCTCCCCCCGCAGGCGTTTCACTTTCCAAATCCTTCTGCGATATGGAATCTTTTTTGGCCATCGTTCTCCAGCTAAGATTCATTCTTGCGGAAACGAGCGAAACAGGATTGCCTGTGCCGATTTGTTTCAAGGCTTCAAGATCGACCTTCTTTTCCCGCTGAATATTCAGAGAATCAATGGTGATATGCCCCGGAAAAGCATAGTTCAGGTAATAAATGAAGCGATAGATATCAAGATCATCGAGCGCATTCAAA
>CAUJHN010000067.1 GCA_963204825.1 Pseudomonadota bacterium | reverse complement strand
GTTCTGAAGGCCGTTGAAAATGTGAATGGGCCGATCGCAGAAGAACTCGTCGGCATGGACCCGGAAGAGCAGTGCCTGATCGACAACACGATGATGGAGTTGGACGGGACGGAGAACAAGGGAAAGCTGGGTGCGAATGCTATTCTTGGCGTTTCGATGGCTTGTGCACGCGCTGTTGCGGAAGAGCTTGACGTGCCGCTGTATAAATATCTGGGCGGGCCATATGCGCATCTGCTGCCGACGCCGCTGATGAACATCATCAATGGCGGGAAGCACGCGGATAACCCGGTCGATTTTCAGGAATTCATGATTATGCCTGTGGGCGCGGAGTCTTTTTCCGAAGCGTTGCGTTGTGGTGCGGAAGTGTTTCATGCGTTGAAAAAGCAATTGCATGATGCCGGCATGAACACGAACGTGGGTGATGAGGGCGGTTTTGCGCCGTCCGTCAATTCCGCGACGGAAGCGCTGGATTTCATTATGAAGTCGATCACGGCGGCGGGATATAAACCGGGCGAAGATGTTGTTATTGCTCTGGATTGCGCGGCGACGGAAT
Organism: Pseudomonadota bacterium; assembly: GCA_963204825.1. GTDB lineage: Bacteria > Pseudomonadota > Alphaproteobacteria > Micavibrionales > Micavibrionaceae > Micavibrio_A. Next base: position 15,318 of record CAUJHN010000067.1, on the reverse strand, counting down.
TCTTCAAGGATGGAAAATATGTTTTGGAAGGTGAAGGCCGCACGCTGACATCTGCGCAGATGGTGGAATACTTCACGCAGCTTTGCGACAAATACCCGATCGTATCCATAGAAGACGGTCTGGCCGAAGACGACTGGGAAGGGTGGATTGCCCTGACCGCAAAACTCGGTGACCGTGTGCAGCTGGTCGGCGATGATCTGTTCGTGACGAACCCGAAGCGTCTGGCCGAAGGTATTGAACGCAAGGCGGGGAATGCTATCCTCGTGAAGGTGAACCAGATCGGCACGTTGACCGAAACATTTGAAGCGATTGAAATGGCGAAACGTGCAGGGTTCGGCATTATCCTGTCCCACCGTTCCGGTGAGACGGAAGATTCAACGATTGCGGATATTGCAGTGGCGACGAACGCCGGGCAGATCAAGACGGGATCTCTGTCCCGTTCCGACCGGATCGCGAAATACAATCAATTGCTGCGTATCGAAGAAGAATTGGGCCCAGCCGCGAAATACGCGGGTGCAAGCGTTCTTCGCGCGAAGCCGCAAGGTAATAAGGCCGCGAAGAAGAAGGCGGCGTAAATTTTCAAAAAACCTCCGGCGAAAATCGGAGGTTTTTCTTCAAGGACATGCATAATGGAACTTCTCATACTCGTTCTAGTAATTGCTTGCCCTTTGGCTATGTATGCGCATGACTGGTGCCAATACAGAAAAACCACTTATTTTAATCTTACCAATAATTCCTATTCACATACGCGTTCGGATAAAGGGAGATTTGGTGAGTACAGTATTTATAAATCCTTGCGTCAATACGAGCAGGATAACGGGAAATTTCTATTCAATGTCTACATTCCGAAAGCCGGTTCCGGTGTGACGGAAATCGATGTCATTCTAATATGTAAGAAAGGCATTTTTGTTTTTGAAAGCAAGAATTACAGCGGATGGATTTTCGGCGATGAGATACGTAAAGAATGGATGCAAACATTACCAATAGGGCGGGGGCGCAGCCGCAAGGAACCATTCTATAATCCTATCATGCAAAATGCGGCACATATCAGATATCTAAAAAAAATTATAGGATATGATGTTCCAGTTGCTTCTATCATTGTTTTTTCAGACCGTTGCACGTTGAAGAATGTTATCGTCAGGAGTGCCTCCGTTCGTGTCATTAAGTGCCGTTATGTTGCCAACACCGTTGCAGATGTCGCTAGGCAACGCCCCGGTATATTTTTGACAGCCGAAGAGATAGACGAGATTTATACCAAGCTTTACTTGCTGACCGGCAGAAATAGAATGCTGCAACACACATCTATGTGGAAATAGTCCGGATCTCCGCACGAGGGCGGTGGTGACATTGTTAGGGTGTAGATTTTTAGCGGCCGTGAAGCCTTTTTGCTTCCGGCGATAAAACATCCGCGAAATCTTCCATTTCATAGAACGGGCGGATTTCCAGTTCGGAGGGGCCGGGCATGGGGTTCGGGCATTTTTTCGCCCATTCGATGGCTTCGTTCAGGTCCTTCACTTCCCACACCCAAAAACTCGCGACGAGTTCGTTCGGATTCGCGAAGGGGCCGTTCTTCACTGTGCGTTTATCTCCGTCGAACGCGATGCGCGCGCCGGCGGAAGAAGGTTTCAGGCCATCGCCGTCCTTCATGATTCCGGCCTTGATGAGCTCCTGATTATAGCGGCCCATGTCTTCAAACATTTTGGTCGTTTCGGGCGTGTTCGCGATGCCTTTTTCGCTGTCCGCCGTTGCCTTTACAAATACCATCACGCGCATGTCATTCTCCTTGCTGTTCTTGAAACATAAGCCTGCACGAAAAGTTTAAGAATAAAAAGACGAATCAAAAGAATCGGTTAGGCGCGGTGTTCCGTCTTTGTTTCCACATAACTCTTTGATTCTTTTCGAGGTTTTGTTTGACCTGCAGACTCAGGTGTGATTCATTAGGAATTGTGAAAAGACTCATAGAACGGAAATATTTCTTTCGCCAGAACCTGATCATCGTGATCGGGGTGTGTCTTTCATTCTATTTCTGTTACCACCTGATTGCGGGGGAGCGCAGTTACCTGCGCCTGCTTTCGCTCAACCATCAGATTACCACGACGGAAAAAGAGTATGAGACAGCGTCGGCCGAGCGGGCCACGTTAGAGCAGAAGGTCGTGATGATGCGCCCCGGCTCCGTGAACCGTGACCTTCTGGAAGAGCAGGCGCGCAGTGTCCTGGGTTTCCATTACCCGGATGAGAAAGTCATTATCAAGAAGGCTAATTAAGCCGTTCTTTTATCTCCCGTTTTCCAAAATGCCTTTTGATATCAATATGTTGCGGTGCAACATAGGGCGATTTTTGCTTGGCAGGGCGAGGCGAATGTTGTATCTCCCTAATACACAGAGACAACAAAATGTAGCTGATAGAGACAAGGTAATCCCGTGAGCACATCGAAGCAAAAGCCCGCCAAGAAACCCAATCTGAAATCCATATCCAACACATCGCCAAATCCGGATGCGGAAGAGATGAAAAAGCTCTACCGCGATATGCTGCTCATCCGCCGTTTCGAAGAGAAGGCGGGGCAGTTGTACGGGATGGGTCTGATCGGTGGTTTCTGCCACTTATATATCGGGCAGGAGGCTGTCGTCACTGGCATCAATTCGGTGCAGGAAGAGGGCGACACGGTTATTACGACATACCGCGACCACGGGCACATGCTGGCGTGCGGGATGGAAGCGAAAGGCGTTATGGCGGAGCTGACGGGGCGCGGCACGGGATATTCACGCGGCAAGGGCGGTTCGATGCACATGTTCTCCCAGGAAAAGAATTTCTTCGGCGGTCACGGGATCGTCGGGGCGGCGACGGCGCTTGGCACCGGACTTGGTTTCTACCACAAATATTCGGAAGACGGCGGCGTGGCCGTGGCCTATATGGGCGATGGATCCGCGAACCAGGGGCAGGTTGCCGAATGTTACAACATGGCGGCGCTGTGGAAACTTCCCGTTCTCTTCGTCATTGAAAACAACCAGTACGGGATGGGGACGAGTGTTAAGCGGTCTTCAGCCGGCCAATTATACGCGCGCGGTTCCGGTTACGGTATTCCGGGCGAACAGGTCGACGGGATGGACGTGTTCACCGTGCAGGCGGCGGCGCGTCAGGCGATCGATTATGTGCGTTCCGGCAACGGTCCGTACATCATGGAAGTGATGACGTATCGTTTCCGCGGACATTCCATGTCCGACCCCGCGAAGTACCGCACGAAGGAAGAAGTGGACGCGATGAAGGAAAACCGCGACCCGATCGCCAATATCCGCGTGAAAATGCTGGAAGAGGCAGGCGTGAACGAAGATGAGCTGAAGGCCATCGAAAAAGAGATCAAGGAGATTGTCAACGAGGCGGCGGATTTCGCCACCGAATCTCCTGAATTGCCGCCGGAAGAGCTTTGGACCGATGTGTTGAAGGAAGTGGTTTATAGCTAACATGGCAATATTATCACAAGCATGGATGCTGTTTGCGCTGATAGCCGGAGTCGGGCTGTTCGGATATAATATCTGCGCCAAGCTCGGCGGAGGCAATCTGCCGCCTGTGATATTTGCCACGATTATGTATGTTTCCGGCTTTATTGCTGTGCTTCCCATTTTTTTCTGGTTTATGAAAGATAAGCCCACCGGCTATCTTGGTAGTATACCTACCATTCCAGTGCTTTTTGCCATTGGTGCCGGGATTGTTGTTATCTTCATCGATACTTCAGTGTCATTTATGTTTAACAAGGGCGCGCCAGTGGGCACTGGAATGGCATCCATCAATGTTATAGCTCTATCGCTGACAACATTGGCTGGTTTCCTGTTTTTTAAAGAAAACTACAGTTTTATAAATCTGCTGGGCATTGCTCTGGCTATTGTTTCCATACCTTTAATGTTCCACAACGCAAAGTGAAGTTAAACCATGCCAACTAATATTTTAATGCCCGCGCTTTCCCCGACGATGACGGAGGGCAATCTTGCCAAATGGCACAAGAAGGAAGGCGATTCCGTGAAAGCGGGCGAAGTGATCGCGGAGATCGAAACCGATAAGGCGACGATGGAAGTCGAGGCCGTGGATGAGGGGATCCTGGGTAAGATCCTGATCGCCGCCGGCACGCCGAACGTAGCGGTGAATACGCCGATTGCTGTGCTGATCGGGGAGAACGACAATATGACGGATATTCCGTGTGTTCCGCAGTCGCCGACGCCAGCTTCTGCAAAGCAGGCAGATCCTTCGGCTTCGCTTCGCTCCGCTCAGGATGACAAAAGAATGGCATCCCAGCCGATGGGCAAGCATGTTGAAAACCGGGATATCTTGTACGCGCAGGGCGTGGTGATCGAGCCTCCGCCGTTTGACGAGGCGAAATTCTTCCAGTCCACGAAAACGCAGACGGTGCGCGAAGCTTTGCGCGATGCGATGGCCGAAGAAATGCGTAAAGACGGTAACGTTTATATCATGGGTGAGGAAGTCGCCGAATATAACGGCGCTTATAAAGTCACGCAGGGATTGCTCGATGAGTTTGGCGCGAAGCGCGTGATCGATACGCCGATCACAGAGCATGGCTTTGCCGGTATCGCGGTTGGTTCCGCGTTCAAGGGATTGAAACCGATTGTGGAATTCATGACGATGAACTTCGCGATGCAGGCGATTGACCACATCATCAACTCCGCCGCGAAAACATTATATATGGCGGGCGGTCAGCTGGGCTGCCCCATCGTGTTCCGCGGTCCGAACGGCGCGGCATCCCGCGTGGGCGCGCAGCACAGCCAGTCTTATGCGTCATGGTACGGGCATGTTCCGGGGCTGAAAGTCATTGCGCCATGGTCGGCGGCGGATGCGAAAGGTTTGATGAAGGCGGCGATCCGCGATCCGAACCCGGTTGTCAGCCTCGAAAACGAAATCATGTACGGGCAGTCGTTCGAAGTGCCGACGGACGAGGATTATATTATTCCGATTGGCCGCGCTAAGATCGAACGCGAAGGCAAAGACGTTACCATCGTTGCCTATTCCATCATGGTGGGCAAAGCGCTGAAAGCGGCGGAAGCGCTGGCGGCGGAAGGTATCGATGCGGAAGTCATCAACCTGCGCACCATTCGCCCGTTGGACCGTTACACGATTATTGAGTCGGTTAAGAAAACCAATCGTCTGGTGTGCGTGGAAGAAGACTGGCCGTTCGCTGGCGTTAATGCGGAGATCGCCGCGCTCGTCATGGAGCATGCGTTCGATTATCTCGATGCGCCGGTCGTGCGCGTTAACGCGGCTGACGTGCCATTGCCGTATGCGGCTAACCTTGAGGTGCTGGCGCTGCCGCAGGCGGAGCATATTGTCCGGGCTGTGAAGGAGGTCTGCTATCGTTAAGTCGCGGTAGCGTCAGGAAAAAGGCAAGTATTTCACGGCATCTATCCGGATCGGGTATTTGCCAACCGTTTAGGAACTTGGGTTTTTTGTCGGGGATTGTGAGATCAAATTTGCTGGAGAGAACCGCTCTTGTGGTCATGCCATTTTCAAGAACGGTTCTGCAGAGGGCGCGGAAAGTATCATCCTTCAATTCCTGATCGCCGCGAAGGATTCTATCGATGATTAAAGGGACCAGGTCCAGTTCGTCGATGATTTTTGATGGTTCCGGTACTGTAAGAGCGGTGGCAAAAGGGGCCTTAAGTGTAGTGGACATATTGTAATTCCTTATTTGCATAAGGTGTTAAAAGGTTGAAATAAGTAAGTCAATTAATAATTAGACTGTAACGAAAAACAGGAACGATCATGACGATTAAAGTATTAATGCCAGCCCTTTCCCCGACCATGACGGAGGGGAATCTTGCCAAATGGCACAAGAAAGAAGGCGATAAGGTTAAGGCCGGAGAGGTCATTGCCGAAATCGAGACCGACAAGGCGACGATGGAAGTCGAAGCCGTGGACGAGGGCGTTCTGGGCAAGATTCTGGTTCCCGGCGGCACACAGGCCGTGAAGGTGAACGAGGTTATCGCCATTCTGCTGGAAGAAGGTGAGAGCGCGGATGCTTTGAAAAATGCAGGAAGTGCGCCCGCGCCGAAGGCTTCACCCTCTGCTGTCATCCCGAGCGCAGCCAAGGGATCCCAGAATATTGCCGCGAAGCCAGATCCCTCCGCTTCGCCTGCTGTCGCAGGCTTCGGTCGGGATGACAAAACAGGGCGCGTATTCGCCACGCCGCTTGCGAAACGCATTGCGAAGGACAAGGGCATCGATCTTTCCGCCGTGAAAGGCTCCGGTCCGCACGGAAGAATTGTGAAGGCGGATGTTGAGGGCGGTGTTGCTACGGCGAAAGCTCCGGCAGCGGCGGTTTCTGCGCCCGCAGTGCTTAGCGCGGATGAAAAGGTCAATGCGTTCGGGCAGATTTACAAAGAAATTCCGAACAACAATATCAAGAAGATTACGGCGAAACGTCTGCTGGAATCCAAAACGACGGTGCCGCATTTCTATCTGACCATCGATTGCCAGATCGATGAATTGCTGAAGGTGCGGGAAACTTTGAACAAAGCCGGTAGGGACAAATATAAATTATCCGTGAATGATTTTGTGGTGAAGGCTTGTGCGATGGCGCTCAAATCCTATCCGGCGGCGAATGTTTCGTGGACGGAAGCCGCGACGCTGCAATTCAAGCATTCGGATATTTCCGTTGCCGTTGCCACGCCTAACGGTTTGATGACGCCGATTGTGAAGAAGGCGGAAGAAAAAGGGCTTGCGACGATTTCGTCCGAAATCAAGGATCTGGCGGGGCGTGCGCGGGATGGCAAGTTGAAGCCGGAGGAGTTTCAGGGGGGCACGTTTACGGTTTCCAACCTTGGGATGTTCGGGATTACGAATTTCCAGGCGATTATCAATCCGCCGCAAAGTTGCATCCTGGCCGTTGGCGCGGGGCAGGAGCGGCCCTATGTTGATAATGGTCAGGTAAAGATCGGCAATTTCATGTCCTGCACGCTGTCAACAGACCACAGAACGGTGGATGGCGCCGTGGGTGCGGAGTTTTTGCAGTTTGTGAAGCGCTACATCGAGAATCCTGCGACGATGTTATTGTAAGGGGGGAGCATGGGACGATTTGACAATATGAGTATTTGGGACGCTGCAGTTATAGCCTATGGCGGTGAGGAACTAGCCCAAGAATTTATGGATCATGGACATCGCGGAAGTCCTGCGCTTGCCGTTCTTGGTGATGCCAATCAATTTGTGGATCCGTCCCGTATAACAGATCCTGAGCAGATTAAAAATATGCTTGCCTATTTGGAGCGGGTGGCAGATTCCGGCGCTTATAGTGGACCCGGGTTATAGTTTAACGCATGAAAGTCACATGGCATAAATTCGATGGAATAGAGATGCAGGTGTTCGAGCCGGAAAAGGGCACGAATGCTGCAATTCTATTTTGTCCCGGATTTCCCGGCATGGGCGGCACGGTGTTTGAACAACGCCATGCGGCTGCGCTGGTGGAAGAAGGATATGCCGTTTATGTGATAAAGCATAAGGGCACCAAACTGTCCGGCGCGCTGGCGCCCGTTCTTGTCAACAACGGCGCGCGGCTGATGGCCGGTCGCAAGGCCGGTGAAACGCATCTAGGCGGCGGTCCCGCGACGATTTCGGAATGGATGGAAGAGCCTCTGGAAGCGCTGAACGTAATTCATGCGGCGTATGAATCCATTCATGTCATCGGCAATTCTTTCGGGGCGTTGTCGGCGTTGTGGTCCATGACGTACGAAGGCGCGCCGATTGAGAAAGTTAAATCCATCCTGCTGTATGCGGGTGCGCAGGGTATATGGGATGACGCGGACGAAGAATCCATGGCGCGCGTTTGGCAGCCGGGATTTTTGATGCTGCCCCGTATCACGGAAAAGGTAAGCCTGAACGATCCATTCGATATCGTGCAGACGCTCAAGGAAACGTATCATGCGTTGCCGGAGCGCGTGAAAGCCTTGCCGGAGCGGATTTCCCTAACCTACATGGTGGTGGAGGGCGATGAAATTTTGCGCCTGTCCGATACGGAAAAATTCAGATCCGCCATTGGCGGGCGCGGCAAGATCGTGATGGATACGGTCGACGTCGGTTATATTGAGCATGGTTTGCTGGCGCATGACACGCCGGATTACCGAACGGAAGATTTATTGGAATTGATTAGAGGATAGAATGAGCGATAAAGCGTTTGATGTGGTGGTTATCGGCGGCGGACCTGGCGGATATGTCGCGGCGATACGCGCAGCGCAGCTTGGTATGAAAGCGGCCGTGGTCGAAGCGAACCATCTGGGCGGGATCTGCCTGAACTGGGGTTGCATTCCGACGAAGGCTCTGCTCCGTTCTGCCGAAGTGTTCCATTTGATGAAGCATGCGGATGCGTATGGGTTGTCCGCCACCGGCGTTTCGTTCGACGTGAAGAAGATTGTCGAGCGGTCACGCGGCGTGGCGAAGCAATTGTCCGGCGGTATCGGGCATTTGTTGAAGAAGAACAAGGTTACGGTGTTTGATGCGTATGGCAAGCTTGGCGGCAAAGGCAAAGTTGAGCTGTCAAAGGACGGCAAGAAGATCGATGAGATTACGGGCAAGCATATCATTGTTGCGACGGGTGCGCGGGCGCGGGTTCTGCCGGGATTAGAGCCGGATGGGAAGCTGATCTGGACGTACCGTGAGGCGATGGTGCCGGACATGATGCCGAAATCTTTGGTTGTTGTTGGATCTGGCGCGATCGGGATTGAATTTGCGTCGTTCTACCGCACGCTCGGCGCGGAAGTCACCGTCATTGAAATGATGGACCGCGTTATGCCCGTGGAAGATGAAGAAATTTCCGCCATGGCGCGCAAGGCGTTTGAAAAGCAGGGCATGAAAATCCTGACCGGCGCTGTAACGAAGAAACTCGAAAAAGGCGCGAACAATGTCACCGTACATGTCGAAGTCGCCGGTAAGCTGGAAAAAATTACGGCAGACCGGGTTATCATGGCGGTAGGAATTTCCGCGAATACGGACAATATCGGGCTTGAAAACGTGCCGGGCGTAAAACTGGACCGCGGCCATATCGTGACCGACGGTTACATGAAAACGGGCGAGCCGGGCGTGTATGCGATCGGCGATGTTACGGGCGCGCCCTGGCTTGCGCATAAAGCGTCGCACGAAGGCGTTATCTGCGTTGAAAAGATTGCCGGTGAAAAAGACGTACACCCGATGGTGAAGACGAATATTCCGGGATGCACATACTGCCATCCGCAGGTGGCTTCGGTGGGGTTGACCGAAAAGGCCTGCAAGGAAAAGGGGCTGAACATCAAGGTCGGGAAGTTTCCGTTTATGGGGAACGGCAAGGCGATCGCGCTTGGCGAACCGGAAGGCCTCGTCAAAACCATCTTCGATGCGAAGACGGGCGAGCTGCTTGGCGCGCATATGATCGGCGCGGAAGTGACGGAAATGATCCAGGGGTATGTGATCGGCAAGACGGCAGAGCTGACTGAGGCGGAATTCATGCACACAGTCTTCCCGCATCCGACGTTATCTGAGATGATGCATGAAAGCGTGTTGAGCGCTTACGGCAAAGCCATCCATTTTTAAGGGATCCGTATGGGGGAGAATCTTACGAAATATCTGTTGGCCCTCTTTATTGGGTCTATAGCCACGCTCGTAGGATATAAGTTCCTCGTGGTCGACCTTAATCCAAAGGCCAATGCGCCGCAGCAAGAAGCGCCCGCCAGCGTTGATCCTGTCTTTACGACGCAGACTTTGCCGGAGCAGAAGGACAATGCGAAAGATCCGCTGGAGGATTTAAACAAGGCTCTGGCCACAGTGGAGGGGCAGAATCAAGCACCGCCGCAACGCATAGAGCCAGCGCCGGATTTAAATGCGCAGTATGAGCAGTCTCGGTTGGCCGTGGTTGAAAATCTGCAAAAGCAGGGATCTAAGCTTATAGACAGCCGCGTTTTCGCCAACAAGGCGGATTGCGATACGACCATCAAAAAGCTGTATACGGAATACCGGCAGCGCGGCGTGCCCAAACGCGATATTGTTCAGACCGACGCGTTTTCGGGTTCAACGGGTGCGGTTATCATGTTCAATATCAATGGCCAGCTATATTATGCGGGATGCGCTTCCCCGCCGAATATACCCTGGGCCGTGTATGTGCAGTTCATCCGGTGAGGCAGGCCATGGGATTCCGGTTTCGTAAAAAGATTAAAATTGCGCCGGGGATAGATTTGAACCTGTCCAAAAGCGGCGTTTCGTCCGTATCCGCCGGACGCAAGGGGGCCATGATTAACCTTTCGAAACGGGGGCTTAAGCAGACCATCGGAATCCCGGGGACCGGGCTCTCGTACCAGACGGACAAAGGCACGGGCGGGATCTGGTTTGTCGTGATTTTTGTGGCGATCTGCCTTATATTGTGGTTCACAAAGACATGACCTACAACCCAGACCTTTTAGACCGCGCGAAGCGGCACCCAGAGAAACAGAAGAACGCCGACCGCCCAATGGGGAAGAAGCCGGACTGGATCCGCGTGAAAGCGCCGCAGGGGAAGGTTTATTCCGAAACGCTCGCCACCGTGAAGGGGTTGAAGCTGACCACCGTTTGCGAAGAGGCGGGATGCCCGAATATCGGCGAATGCTGGGACAAGAAACACGCGACGTTCATGATTATGGGCGAGGTCTGCACGCGGGCCTGTTCGTTCTGCAATGTCGCTACAGGCAAACCCAATGAGCTGGACAAGTATGAGCCGCTGCGTGTCGGCGTTGCCGTGGAGCAGATGGGATTGAGCCACGTCGTCGTGACCTCTGTGGATCGCGACGATCTGCAGGACGGCGGCGCGGACCATTTTGTGAAGACCATTGGCGCCATTCGGTTTAAAGCGCCGGAGACGACGATTGAAATTCTGCCGGGCGATTTCCGCGGGAATATTGCGGATATAGACGCGGTGATCGCGGCGCGGCCCGATGTGTTCAACCATAATCTGGAGACGGTGCCGCGGCTGTACCCGACCATTCGCCCGGGCGCGCGGTATTTCCGGTCCTTACGTTTGTTGCAAAGGGTGAAGGAGGTTGATCCTTCGATATTTACAAAGTCTGGATTGATGGTGGGGTTTGGCGAAACGAAAGAAGAGATCGGGCAGGTGATGGACGACATGCGCGCCGCCGACATCGATTTCATCACTATCGGCCAGTATCTGCAGCCCACGCCCAAGCACGCCGCCGTTGCGCATTTCTGGACGCCGGAGGAATTTGAGGGGCTGGAAAAAATGGCGAGAGCGAAAGGGTTCCTGATGGTTTCTGCCACGCCTCTAACCCGGTCTTCGTACCATGCCGGGGACGATTTCGCGCGGCTGCGCAAGGCGCGGGAAGAGAAGCTCATGAAAATGGCGGCGGAATAATCAATATGTCATCCTGAAGGAGCCTTGCGACTGAAGGATCTCATGGGATCCTTCGCTGCGCTCAGGATGACAGTAAAGGATGTCTGAAATAACCTTTTCAATTCCATGGTTTATGGTAGTTTCTCCTTATGAGAATTTTGTATCTGGGCAGTGCGCAGGGGTTTGGGAATGCGGGGAAGTATTACTTCACGCCGCAGAAGCTTATCAACGGGTTCACACGGCTGGGGCATAACGTTTACATGTTCAACGACCGCGATTATGCGCGGTATTCGAACATCTTTCGGTCGCAGTCCCGCGGCGTAAAGGCGATGAACAAGAAGGTCATCGAAATGGCGCGCGAATACCAGCCGCACATGGTGGTTCTGGGGCATTGCAAGAATATCTCCAACGAAACGCTCGCGGAGATTCGCAAGATCGTTCCGGGCGTGCGGATGATGTATCGCAATGTCGATCCGCTGCATTCGAAAGACAATCTTGCAGATATCCGGCAACGCGTCGGGCAGGTAGAAGGGATTTTCATTACGACGGCGGGCGACGACCTTGCGCAGTTTTCCCATCCCAACACAAAAGTCTGTTTCTTTCCGAACCCGGTGGACCCGGCGCTGGAAGTCATGCAGGCGTTTGCCAATCCGAACGCGGATATTGATTTCCTGTTTTTGGGGTCTGTCCTGCGCGACCAGTATGATCATCGTCAGGATACTGTGCATTACATCATGCGCAATGCCGGCGATCTGAAGCTGCATATCGGCGGCGCGGGCGTGAACGACGGCAAGGTGTTTGGCGCCGCGTATTACGATCTGCTGGGCCGGTCCAAGATGGGATTGTGCATGAACAAGACGGAAAGTTTTTATCTTTATGCGTCTGGACGCATGAGCCAATACATGGCGAGCGGGATGCTCGGCTTTATTCCCGAAGGGCCGCGGTTTGAAGATATTCTGGGCAACGATTCCTTTGTTTCCTATAAGACGGATGAAGAGCTGGTCGACAAAATAAAATATTATGCGAAGAACGATGCGGAGCGCGTGAAGATAGCCTCCACCGGTTATTACAAAATCCATGACTATTTCATGGTCGATAAGGTATGCCAGTATATGATCGAGCGTGTGTTCGACGCGCCCTTGTCCATGGAATATCGCTGGCCGACAAAGGTTTATTAATGTTGCGGCATATCGAGCAAAAGCGGCTTCCTTACACGCCGGAGCAGATGTTCGATCTTGTCGCCGATGTCGACCATTATCAGGAATTCGCGCCGTGGTGCATCGCAAGCCGCATCAATCGGCGTGAGGGCGATAGCGTATTTTATGCTGATCTGGTCGTCGGGTATAAAATGTTCCGCGAGCGGTTTTCATCGAAGGTCGTTCTGGATAGGCCAAACAGAATTCATATTGAGTACCTGAAAGGGCCGTTAAAAAACCTGCGCAATAACTGGGAATTTATCCGGCAGCCTGACGGGAGTTGCCTGATCGATTTTTCCGTGGAGTTTGAGTTCAGCAACATCGCGCTTCAGACCCTGGCCAATATGTTTTTTAACGAAGTCGTCAAACGCATGGTTGGCGCGTTCGAGGCAAGAGCGGAGCAATTGTACAGTTCAGGCAACGGCCGTCGATAATTTTTCAATCGCGAGTTCGAGAGCAGATTCAACCGTGGCCTGACGGATCGATGTGCGGTCCCCCGTGAAGTTGTATTTCATGGCAATCGCAGGGCGGTTTGGCATTGCAAAGCCAATATAGACAAGACCGACGGGTTTTTCATCCGTGCCGCCGTTGGGGCCGGCAATACCGGTCACCGATAGCGCGATATCGGCGTGAGAGTTTTTGAGGGCACCTTGCGCCATTTCTTTTGCGGTTTGTTCGCTGACCGCGCCATGGGTTTCAATGGTTGCGCCGTTTACGCCGAGTTCTTCGATTTTTGATTCATTGGAATAGGTGACGTAGCCGCGTTCAAAAATGGACGAAGAGCCTGAACGGTCCGTCATTGCCGCCGCGATCATCCCGCCTGTACAGGATTCCGCCGTGACGAGGCGCATGTTTTTATTGGCAAGGAGCAAGCTTAATTCTTCAACCAGCGAGTGCATAGTTATTTATACCCCATAAGCACAGGCCCGCATAGACGCCGGCCATAAGATCATCACACATAACGCCTTTTGCGCCGGGAAGGTTCCGATCCAGCCAGTTCACCGGAAACGGTTTTAATATGTCGAAGAAGCGGAAGAGGCCAAAGGCGAGGAGAATTGACAGTGGATTGAAGGTCGTTGCCAAAAGCGTGATCCAAAGGCCGGCGACTTCGTCAATCACGATCATGGAATTGTCATGCGTGCCGGTCATGGTTTCGAATTTATTCGATGCCCACAGGCCGATGGGTATAATGATGACAATGCCTGCCAGAAGCGTGAATTTTCCGCCGAGCGCCAGAAGAATAAGACCTATGGGGAGGGCCCCAAGCGTTCCCCACGTGCCCGGAGCCGGATGCATTAGACCGCAGCCGAACCATGTCGCAACCCATGTCGCCGGGTTCTTAAAGTCCAGCTTTGCGAGAATTTCAGGATCTGGAAGGGAAAATTTCATGGCTTATGTCGGGAAAGTTACGGTGACTACGCATTGGGCGGAAATGCCTTCCTGACGCCCTATGAATCCCAGGCCTTCCATGGTGGTGGCTTTCAGGCCGATGCGGTCTGCGTCGAGGCCGAGCATGGAAGCCAAGCGCGCGATCATTTTTTCGCGGTGCGGGCCGATTTTCGGAGCTTCGGCAAGCAGGGTTATATCAGCGTGGATGATATGTCCGCTTTTATGGTGGACGCGGCGCATTGCTTCTTTCACGAAAAGTTCGCTGTTGGCGTTTTTCCATTTCATGTCGGAAGGCGGGAAAAGCTGGCCTATATCGCCTTCGCCAATGGTGCCGAGCAGAGCGTCTGTCAGAGCGTGGAGAATGACGTCCGCATCAGAATGACCCAGAAGTTTTTTGGGATGCGGGATATCTATCCCGCCAAGGCGTATTTTTTCGGCAGGGGCAGGATCAAAGGCATGCACGTCATAGCCAAAGCCTGTGCGCGTTTCACGCGGTGCGGCAAGAAGCCGTTCCGCCATCATCATGTCTTCCGCGGTGGTGATTTTGAAATTATCGCGCGTGCCGGGGACGAGGGTGACGATTTCGCCGAGCGCGGCGACGATGCCGGCATCATCCGTAAACCGGTCGTCGTTTTTGAAAGCTTCGTGCGCCTGCTTTAAAAGGCCTATGCGAAAGGCCTGCGGCGTTTGTACAGCGCTGTATTTTTCACGGTCGATGATTTTGTACTCCTGATCCACCAGCGTATCGGCCACTGGCGCGGCCAGCGTTGCGGCGTTGCCGTTTTGCACGGCACCGAGGAGATGTTCGATGGATGAAAGGGAAACAAACGGGCGCGCGGCATCATGAATCAGGACCGTATCGTCATATTCCGCACGGGTAAAAGCGGAAAGACCGTTATAGACGCTCTGTTTGCGGGTTTTGGCCCCGAGGACAGGCGGGGCGAGATCCAGGCCCTGAACGGCTTCGCGGTACAGGGCGGCGTGTTCCGGCGCTATGATTACGCGGATGCTTTTAAGACCTTGTAAATCAATGAATTTTTCAATGGTGTGGCGAAGCACCATTTTGCCGCCAATGCGACGGTATTGTTTGGGGGTGGAAAGGCCCGTGCGCGAGCCGCTGCCTGCCGCCGCGATAAGAACATGGATTCCCTGTCGCCCCTCTTTTGACATATTCAATTCTCTTGCCTTTTCGCTTCAGAATGTGGATAGTCTTAAACGTTAAAAAGGTCAATTATTTAACAAAGACATATGCCCGAAACCCTTAAGCCCAATCAACAAAATACCTTCTTAAAGACCGCCGAGAGGCGGGACGGCATTTCGTTGTGGAGAGCGCTGGAGAAATCCACCCTGGGGGCGGATAGCTGGCTTGGAAAACTCAGCAAGGCGCTTTTCCGG
>CAUJHN010000066.1 GCA_963204825.1 Pseudomonadota bacterium | reverse complement strand
CTCTGGCTATTTTCTGTCTCGGTATCTCCCTTCTGATCCTGTTCGGTCTGTAAGATCCATGAAGCTGGTGCGTTTTCTTTCCATTCTGCTTTTGATGCTGGCGTTATCGCCGACATCCTGGGCCGCCGCCGATTCAAAAGCCTCTCCTGAAGAGGCTGTGCATCAGGTTGCGCCGGAAGCAGGCATGGAAGGCGTCGCACAGCCTGCACAGGAACACGGCACTGCCGCCGCTGAACATGAAAGCGGCGGACTGCCGCAGTTGAATGTAAGCACATACCCCAGCCAGATCTTCTGGCTGCTGGTTATGTTTTTCGTTCTCTACAATGTCTTTTCCAAAAGCATCCTGCCGACCATCGGCAATGTGGTGAATGCCCGGGATGAAATGGTGAAAGGCAATTTGGGAGAAGCCGAAAATCTCAAACAACAGGCTGAAGCCATTCAGGCGGCCTATGAGAAACGGCTTGAGCAGTCACGGGCCGACGCCATGAAAGCGGTGCAGGATGTTGAGTCTGCCGCGAAAAAGAAAATGGCGGATCAGATGGATGCGCTCCGTAAAAAGGCGGATCTGGAGACCAAGGCGGCGGAAGAACGCGTTCTTGTCGTAAAAGACAAAGCCATGGGCGAAATGGCGCATGTAGCAGCGGAAGTGGCCAGCATTGCAGCCGAGAAGATCACAGGGATCGGCACGGACATGCAAAAAGCCCGCGCCATCGTTGACACCATAGCCGGCAAAGCCAAGGCAGCATAAGCATGATGGAAATTCTTCAACACAACACGACGCTTTGGGTTGGTATATCTTTCGTAATCTTCGTTGCGCTTTGCGTGAAGTTTGCGGGAGGTAAAATAACGGGCGCGCTTGATAAGCGTATTGCCGAAATCAAGGCGGAAATTGAAACAGCAGAACGGCTGAAAGCCGAGGCCCAGGCCCTTCTCACCGATTTCCAGCAGAAGCAGCGCGATGCGGAAAAAGCAGCAGCGGAAATCATCGCGCAGGCCAAGGCGAGCGCAAAAGCCGTGCAGGAAGCCGCGGAAGCCGAGCTCGCCGAAACCATGGAGCGCCGCGAAGCACAGCTGGCCGACCGTTTAAAACGCATCGAAGAAAAAGCAATCGCCGATATCCAGAACCATGCGGCGGATCTTTCCGTGAAGGCGACGCGTGAAATTGTAGAAAAGACGCTGGACGAAAAAGCCAGCGCGAAGCTGTTGGACCAGGCGATCCAGTCTGTGTCGAAATACCTGAATTAGAACCCTTGGGTAAAGCCTGCGGATGGCATGGGCCCATCCGCCGAGCCTTCGTTATGCCTTCCTTAAAACTTTTCTTTCAGTATTTCCTTATTTCCTGCTAAAAATCCTTATGGAAGCGGGGAATAATCTTATTGTCGATATGGGCCACAAAGCCCGCACCGCCGCCTTCATCCTCAGCCAGGTGGATGAAGCCAGAATCAATGCAACTCTTTCAGACATAGAGGCCCTCCTCCGTTCCGGCATAGACGGCATTATGGCGGCAAATCTGCAGGATATAGACGCGGCCGCTTCAAAAGGTTTGTCTGCTGCCATGACGGACCGCCTGACGCTCAACGCGGCGCGGATCAATGCGATGGCGGACGGGATGGAAGCCATCATAAAACTTGAAGATCCCTGCGGCAAAATCCTGGAAGAATGGACGCGGCCGAACGGTTTGCGCATACAAAAAGTATCCGTGCCGATCGGTGTTCTCGGCATGATTTATGAATCCCGCCCGAACGTCACTATTGACGCCGCGGTGCTCGCCTTAAAATCCAGAAACGCGATTATCCTGCGCGGAGGATCGGACAGCTTTAATTCGTCAAAAATCCTGCATGATCTGGTTCAGCAAGCCCTCCGAAAAAACCGGCTGCCGGAGGCGTGCGTGCAGATGGTTGCAAGCAAGGATCGCGCCCTTGTCGGCGATATGCTCAACGCTGCTGGCCTTATTGATGTATTGATACCGCGTGGCGGCAAAGAACTCACCGCCCGGGTCATGGCCGAAGCAAAGATGCCCGTCTTCGCGCATCTGGATGGCAATTGCCACGTTTATGTACACGCTTCTGCAGATCATGAAATGGCAATGAATGTCATTAAGAATGCCAAGCTGCGTCGAACCAGCGTTTGTGGCGCGGCAGAATCCCTTTTATTTGATCAAACGCTGGATCCTACCTTTGTGCGGGAAATCCTGCATATGCTCATGAAGGAAGGCGTTGAAGTTGTCGGCGACGGTCTGGCCCAGGCGCTTGATAAAAACGTCAAAGCCGTGAATGACGAAGACTGGTCGACGGAATACCTGGACAAAAAAATAAGCGTCAAGTTTGTAAATGACGTTGGCGAAGCCGTTGCCCACATTAATCATTATGGCTCTCATCATACAGACAGCATCATGGCAAAGGATGCAACTGCTGCGAATTATTTTTTGGACAATGTCGACAGTGCGATTGTTCTGCATAACGCTTCCACCCAATTTGCGGACGGGGGAGAGTTTGGCTTTGGTGCTGAAATCGGCATAGGCACAGGAAAGCTGCACGCGCGCGGTCCTGTCGGCGTACGGCAACTGACGACGTTCAAATATAAGATTCATGGCGATGGGCAGGTGCGTCCGTGAAAAAAATGACGCCCCCCAACTTGCGGGACGGGAGCCGCTGGAACGGCCTTCGCATAGGCCTACTCGGCGGGTCGTTTAATCCTGCTCATGAAGGTCACCGTCACATAGCCCGCCTTGCTATGGCCGAATATGATCTGGATTTTGTGTGGTGGCTGGTGACACCCCAAAACCCGCTTAAAGGACGTCAAGACATGGCGCCTTATGAAGAGCGTTTCTCGTCCGTCGAGAGAATTATCGCGGGACATCCGCGCATGATGGCGACACATCTGGAACGCGATCTCGGCACAAACTTCACTTTCGAAACGGTGAGTGGCCTTTTGAAGCATTTCCCACGGACGGACTTCACGTTTATCTGCGGCATGGATAACGCCCTCATATTCCACAAATGGGATCGATGGAGACAGCTTGCCAGGCTCATCACTATCCTGTTTATAGCGCGGCCTCCTGCCGGCATGCTGGTGCGGAACTGCCCTGTCCGTATGCTTAAAAACCCCAATATTCATTGGCTTAAGGCCACGAAAATGCTTGACATTTCCTCAACAAAATTAAGAAATGCAAGCAAAAACAATAAGATAAAGAGATGATCTCAGGTGAATAGATAGCTTTCGTTGAGAATCACTCGAATCCGGCGTATAATTAATGGTATATATGAAAACAACAAGAGAGGAGTATCGCCATTCCAAAAAACATAAGCAGCGGTCTTTCTAACGTGACCGAATTAAAAGACTTTATCCTTGCATCTCTCGACGACGATAAAGGCGTAGACATACAGACGATAGATTTGAGCGGCCAATCCGCCCTTGCAGATTACATCATCGTCGTATCCGGAACTTCTTCAAGACACATAACCTCCATGGCAGAAAAGCTACGCGAACGTCTTGAGGCGCGAGACAGACAACACATACGTATTGAAGGGCTGGGGCAGGCAAACTGGGTTGTGCTGGATGC
>CAUJHN010000065.1 GCA_963204825.1 Pseudomonadota bacterium | reverse complement strand
GCGGCCCGTCTGAACGCCGTAAAAACCACATTGGTTTCAGAGGGCGTATCCGCCGATCGCATTCTTGTGACGGGGCAGCCCATTGCGCCAGCGACCGTGCCAGCAACGCCCGTCATCGCTGGCAGCGTTCAGGCGATGATTGTCGGAACGGCGGAAACTGCGGGCGTCGCGACAAGCAATTTCGTTCCTGTTACCCCAACGGAAGTTCCTTCAGGCATGACGGCGGCCGACATGGCGCCATCTGCAGGGATGACCGCGCCCGCTCCGGCGACGCAGCCACAGGCAAGGATGCCAAAGCCCGCGTCGGTCTATAAGGCAAATGATTAATCATAAAAACGCCCTTTGGGGCGTTTTTTTATGCGTGCATAAATTCGAATTGC
This sequence comes from Pseudomonadota bacterium, assembly GCA_963204825.1. GTDB lineage: Bacteria > Pseudomonadota > Alphaproteobacteria > Micavibrionales > Micavibrionaceae > Micavibrio_A. The sequence continues at coordinate 16,993 of CAUJHN010000065.1, read as the reverse complement.
CTCTGGGGCCGCACCATCATCAATGGTAGAAAAAGATGACCCCGGGGGGATTCTTATGCGCTTTCTTCTTTTCGTATCGCTTTCATTTTTTGTAACGGCCTGCAGTCATCAGATGCCGCAAAAGGCCGTGCAGGACGAAAGCATCCTTATTTTACCCAACGGGCATTATAATTTGCAGACGCCCGTGACTTCAGGAAAAGTGAGTCAGTATGAGCGCAAGATCATCATTCCCGGCGGGCCGGACGATTCCACCCTGTCGCCTTGCGCCAAAAATTTCGACGGGATCATGGATAATCTGGAAGGGCTGATGTCCAGGCAAATTGAAGAGAACAATAAAATAGCGGCGCAACAGGCGGCCGCTTACAGCTACTAAATCCCGCCGCCGCTGGCTGCGGGGATATCAATGCCTTCATCTTTATATTGTGCGAGTTTGTTCCGCAGCGTGCGTATAGAAATGCCGAGAATGTTCGCGGCGTGCGTGCGGTTTCCAAGGCAATGGCCGAGCGTGTCGATGATCATATCGCGTTCAACATCCGCAATCGTCCGGCCTATAAGCGATTCAACGGCACCAGAGTTTTTAACGGAAGGGGCGGAAGATGCCTTGCCAACCCCGGCAGGATCCGGCGCTTTGCCGGGCGCTGCGGCGCTGGAGGATGTTGATGCTGTGAAGCTGCTGTCCTGAAGATGTATGGCATCGGCTTCCATTTCATCTTCCAGGCTCATCAAAATCGCCCGGTGCATCGTGTTTTCAAGTTCCCGGATATTCCCGCGCCAATTATAGGCGGCGAGTTTTTGTTCAGCGGGCTTTGATAGCTTCTTTTTCGCAACGCCGTTCGCTTCGGCATATTTATCAGAAAAGAATTTCGCCAGCGGTATGATATCTCCGGGACGCTCACGCAGGGCGGGAAGGCGGATATTCACGACATTCAGGCGAAAATAAAGATCTTCGCGGAATTCGCCTTTTTGCACGGATTGTTCCAGGTCACGGTTGGACGTCGCAAGAATGCGGACATTGACCTTTACAGGATCGTTTGAGCCAATCCGGGTGATTTCTTTTTCCTGAATGGCGCGCAGAAGTTTCGCCTGTAACAGGGGATGCATTTCCGATACTTCGTCCAATAGAATTGTGCCGTTGTTGGCTTCTTCGAATTTTCCTATGCGCCGCCCGGCCGCCCCGGTGAACGCGCCTTTTTCATGGCCGAACAGTTCGGATTCTAAAAGATTTTCCGGTATGGCTGCGCAGTTTACGGCGATAAACGGCCCGTCTTTGCGTTTTGATTTGCGGTGCATGTAACGCGACATGACTTCTTTCCCGGTCCCGGATTCGCCGGTGATAAGAACGGTTGCTTCGGAAGGCGCGATCTTATCCGCGAGCTTGAGGACGTTTTTCATCACGTCGTCATTCGCAATCATCGTGTTTTCTTCCTGCGTTACCGCCTCTAAAACGGCGGCGATCAGTTCAGCATCCGGGGGCAGGGGGATATATTCTTTCGCGCCGTCCTGAATGGCCTTAACAGCAGTGCGCGCATCGGACCCGATCCCGCAGGCGACGACGGGGATGGCGATGCGGTTTTCTTCCAAGGCGGTAACGAACGGCCCGATCTTTTGTTTGACGTCGCACATAACGACATCCGCGCCTTTGCCGTTCAGCAGGGCGCCTAGCGCTTCTTCGGTATCGTCGCAATGAATGACTTTTGCGCCTTTTTGCAGGGCTATTTTCCCAGCGAGGCTGATATATCCTTCAAGTTGGCCGACGATCATTAAACGCATTTTTAATCTCTATATCTGTCTTTAGCTTTTGTCGGATTTCACGATCTCAGTCATCGTGACGCCGAGCTTGTCTTCCACGACCACGACCTCGCCGCGGGCAACGAGGCGGTTGTTGACATAGATATCAATGGCTTCGCCGACTTTTCTATCAAGCTCCACGACGGCGCCGCGTCCCAGTTTCAGGAGCTGGCTGACCTGCATGGTGGAGCGGCCAAGGACGGCGGAAATTTGTACGGGAATGTCGTAAATGGCCGATACGTCATTCGCCATCGGCTCGCCAATAGGCCATTCGCGCTCAGCTTCCCGGGCTCCTTCGGGCTCGGTAATCTGATTATAGGAAGGGTCTTTTTCCTGGCTATCGTCACTCATTGTTCTTCTCCGCATGTTCCGGCGATTCGGAAATTTCCCTTAATGATACATCAGTTGCCGCCTGTTCACTATTCCCCAATTCGGTTGTAACGGGGACGGCGTGGCCAAGAAGCTCCTCTAAATGACGGCGGATTTCACGGGCGGATTTCACGGAATCCCGTACCGCGCCGCCGTCGCTCCATTCCAGGGTGCAGTCCCCTTGTGTAAGGCCCGGATCTTCTATGACGCGCCAGAGCACCGGTTCATGCTCGTCCGTGCGAAGACGTGTGATGAGCGCTTCGATCTCTCCGCGCATTCCTGCGGCCACACAAATCTTGATTTCCTTTGTTTTTCTGTGATCTGTGAGCGTTTTTTCAATTATTTTATAAACTTCGTCGCGACCAATCCTGGCATTAAGTAAGGGAAAAAGCAGATCAAGCGTCGCCAACGACAGCCGAATGGCTTCTTTTTCAAAAATGTTTTCGCGGATCGTTTCGGCGGCAAACAAGCGGGAGAAGCTTTCGGCGATCTTCGAAAGCGACTGGGCAATAAGCTGTTCACGGGATTCTTTTTGTTCTTTCTGTCCCTGCTGGCGGCCTTGTTCGAACGCAATGTCTTTGGCCGCGGCGAGCTCTTCTTCAGAAAAAACAGGTGGAGGAGGCGGAAGGTCGAGGTTTTCGTCCTTCGACGGCGCGTCGAAGATATTAACGTCGAAGAAGAATTTTTTATCCTTTTCCATGCCTATTTTAGACTACTGGGCGGGCCATAGCTGCAGGCTCCGATGCTTTTTAAGCATCCGCATTTCAAACCGCCAGGGGGAATGGCTTTCCCGGGCGGCCATGGGCTGGCTTTCGCTGCCTCAGATTGGATGGATGAGCATTCCGGCGCGCCGGATTCTCCCTGTGTAATGATGCATTCGCTGGAGGATTGACATTGCATATTCTGCGGTGGGGCTTCCTGAGCGAAGGTGGGCGCAGAGAAAAGAAAGAATAAAGTGAATAAGGAGAGGAGGCGATGTTTCATGAAACCCTTTTTTGATCCGATTAGTAGATAAGTTCGTCTTCTTCGTTGCCGGAGGCAATGGTGATTTCTCCGCGGGCTTCCAGATCCTTGGCCACGCTGACAATGTGGAGCTGGGCTTCTTCCACGTCCTTCAGGCGAACAGGACCCATGGCAGCCATATCTTCGCGCATGATCTTTGCGGCACGTTCGGACATGTTGGAGAAGAATAGATCGCGCAGCGTTTCGGTAGCGCCTTTGAGCGCGGCAGGCAGTTTTTCCTTGTCTGCTGCGCGAATGATGGCCTGGATGCCTGCCGGCGGAATTTTCTGCAGATCTTCGAACGTAAACATAAGCGAACGGATCTTTTCGGCAGATTCCGGAACGGTTTTTTCGAGCGCTTCCATGAATTTCGCCTCGGCCGCGCGGTCCAGATTGTTGAAAATTTCCGCCATATGTTCGTGAGAATCGCGCCGCGACTGACGGGAAAGGTTCGACATGAATTCCTGGCGAAGTGTCTTTTCAACATCTTCGAGGACTTCTTTCTGTACGGCTTCCATCCGTAGCATGCGATGAATGACTTCCATCGCAAAGCTTTCAGGGAGAAGGGCAAGCACTTTCCCGGCGTGGTCAGTGGTAATCTTAGACATTACGACAGCGACTGTTTGCGGATATTCTTTTTGCAGGAAGTTTGCGAGTGTTTCTTCGTTTACGTTGACCAGCTTTTCCCACATGGTACGTCCGGCCGGGCCCCGGATTTCCTCCATGATCTGATCGATCTTGTCTTTGCTCATACCGGCTTTGGTGAGCATGCGTTCCGTGGATTCCTGAGATCCTACGAGCGAGCCTGAGGAGCTCATCTGTTCTGCGAAATCAACAAAGAGCCGTTCAACCACATTGGCGTTGACCTTACCGAGTGTTGCCATCGTTTGTGACAACTCCAGGATTTCCTCGTCATCCATATGTTCGAAGATCTTTGCCGTATAATCTTCCCCGAGCGCCAGCATGAAGATGGACGCTTTTTCCGTTCCGGTTAAGGTTCTATAATCTTCCCTGACCCGCATTCCCCTGTGCCTCTTTTACTCTTGTGTCATCCAACTGCGGATGACCGAAACGGTTTCCGTGGGGTAGGCATCTACTATGTCTTCAACCTTTTTGACCGCTGAAGCCTTAACCTTGCCTTCGACCTTCTGCACATCAATCATGCTGTTGGAGTCTTCTTCAAAGTTGGATGGTTCGAATTGTTGCACAGGACCTTCCAGGGCCGGCGGGCGAGGTCCGGATGCGATCAAATCTTTTTCGGTTTCGTCATCCAGCCCTGTGCTGCCTTCACTGGAAATCAAGCGGCCCACCATTGGCTGCAGAACAAGCAGAATAACCAGAATGATCATGATGGCCACGGTAACGACTTCGGCGACATCAAGGAGTTTATTTTTGTCAAAGCCGAAGAAAGTGTTGTCGGGCAATTCTTCGCTTGTGTCCACTTCCGCGAATTGCATATTGACGACTTCCAGCGTGTCTCCGCGTTTTTCATCGAAACCGATTGCCGATTTTACCAATGCAGAAATCTTTTGTATTTCTGCATCCGGGCGAGGCTCGTAGGTTTTGTTGCCTTTATCGTCAGTCTTATATGTGCCATCAACCAGAACGGCAACGGAAAGGCGTTTTATATCGCCGCCCTCTCGCACGGTATTGCGGACGGTCTTGCTGATTTCATAGTTGGTCGTTTCTTCCGTCCGGTTGGATTTAGACGTCGGACTCTGTTCATTGCCCCCGGCTCCCGCAACGCCTGGCAGATTGTTTTCCACGCTGACGTTGTTGGAATCTGATCCTTCATTTTCCTGCGCGCCTTCCTCAACGGTTTGTGTGGAGCGGGCAACCTGCTGTTCTGGGTTATAAAGCTCTTCTGCGGTTGTCGTGCGGTCAAAATTCAGTTCTGCCGTAACGCTGGCGCGAACTTTGCCATAGCCAACCGTGCGCCCGACCAGATCTTCAATGGTTTGCGAAAGGCGCTGTTCCTGTTTCAGGCGCATTTCTTCCGCTTTAATGACGGCCTGGCTTTCGGATGCATCTCCGCCGCCGCGTGCCAAAAGGGTTCCGTTCTGATCGATGATGGAAACACTTTCCGCTTTCAATTCCGGGACTGCGCTTGCAACAAGGGATTGTATGGCGGCGATCTGTTCGCTTTCAATACGTTTGCCGGGGCGAAGGCCTAATGCAACGCTGGCGGAAGCCGGGCGTGTTTCACGGGCAAACAATTCCCGCTGCGGCAGGACAAGGTGGACGCGCGCGCTGCGCACCGGATCAAGAGAGCTTATGGTTCTTGCGAGTTCCCCCTCCAGCGCCCGCAATGCATTGATATTCTGCACCGCATTGGTTGTGCCGAATCCGTTTTGCTTGTCAAAAAGCTCGTAGCCCATAGATCCGCCGTTGGGCAGGCCCGCCTGGGCCAGAAGCATGCGTGCGCGTCCCACCTCCGTGTCGCTGACCATGACCCGCGTGCCATCGGAGGAAACTTCATAAGGTATTTTAACTTCTTCGAGCTTTGCGGCGATGGCGCTGGCATCCATCGAGGACAGGTCGCTATAGAGAAGCTTCATTTCAGTGGAAGAAACGCGCAAGGAAACAAACACAAAAAAGATCATAAGACCCAAAAGGACTGAGCCCATGATAGCCATGCGGGCCGGGCCAAGTTGTTTAAGTGTTTCCAGAAAGCTATTCACGTGTTAAAGCCTATCTTAATGCTCAATGTTGCTGCTGGCCTGCTAGAATTCCCCGGAGGGCGGGGATGGAATCCGGCATAATAGTTGGACGCCCACGATGCATTTTCCGATAAAACGAATCGGCGGACGTTCTATTAACCATTATAAACTTTTTTAGAAGCTTTTTCCATGGCCGATCTTACCCGGGAGCGGGTAATTTTCTAAGCCTTCGTCTTCCTATTGGTGCGGTTGTTTTGGCGTCTCGGCGCGGCGATAGCGGTTTAGATGCGTTGTACGCAATGCGCCAGGGCCGTGGCGATTCAACGCCTTTTTCCAGGAATCCAGTTCCTCGGGCGTTAGCGAGTAGCGCTGGCAAGCCTGCTCATCGCTGAGGATGCCGCTGTCTATGGCTTTGATAACGGCCAGTTTTCTGGATTTCACCCATCTTTCCGTATTAGGTGGTGGGAGAAAGGTGATTTCCGCGCCGTGGTCCTGCTTGTTGTCAGACATGATCGTACCCATTTTTTTATAATATGAAAATATTATGGGCTGAATCTCGTTAACATATCACTAATGTAAAACCAAAAAGCTGCAGGAAAGGGGGGTGCGATATTCTGCCATTTTATAGTATGCAATTATTAGTAAATAGATATGTTTTAATAAATATTACTTTGAATATTGTATTTGGATTTTAACTTACAAAGTATATCGAATATTTACAGTTTTTTTGAAAGAATTAATAAGATGTTACCTTGCCTGCGGTTATAGATTTTTAAGGTAATTATTTGGAATAATTGGTGAAAAAAATTGACTCGTGACACGAAATGGGGTAACATGAGAATAGGGAAGTGTTCCTTTTTGGAGCATTAGTTTGGGATATGATTGAAGCTGTAAATTCAGTTTTGTCTAACGCGCCATACACGAAGGCTGTTGCCGAACAGCAAAGCGTGGCGACTTCCTATGCCGCAAACCCAGAGCGTATTCAGCAGGCATCGACGCAGGCGCCCTACATCAGCCTGTATATAAAAGTCGACACGAATTTTGATAAGGCCATTTTGCAAATACGGGATTCCGATACGGGTGATGTTGTTCGTCAAATCCCGACGGAGAGTCAGCTTGAAGCCTATCGCCGCGCGCAGACGTCAAATGCAGTAAAGCCGCGCGAGGCTGTTGAAATTGCCGATACCTATGTTCCGGAAACGGAAAGGGCGGAGACGCCTGAACCTTCACCGGCGCCGGTTCGTACGAGCGCGCCAGCGCCTTCGACACCCGAAGCGTCATCACCAGCGCCGGCCCCAACATCGGTTGATACCCAGGCGTAATTATTGTTCGCTAAAAAAAGCAAAGCCCGCTAAATGCGGGCTTTTTTTTATAAGCTTTCCTTGATGCTAGGCAGAACTGTTCCAGCCACCGGATGGGGGCGATGGCGTTTCGGTGGCAGGCTCTTCCGACGGCGCATTCTGAATGCCTTTTAACAAGCCGGACGCAATGTCCCGGTTGATCTTGATTAAAATGTCCAGCTTGCTCTTGTCCGGTTTTGCCAGGATATCGATTTCCCGTTTGAAGACGAAATTCGCAAGATTGTAAATATTATTGCGCAGTGCGTCGGGGCGGGTACCTTCGGTGTTTTCTACAGCCGTGTCGTAAAACATGAGCCAGATATTCCGGTTGTATTTCAGCGTTTCTTCCAAAGCGTCTTGGGGTTTTTGATCCCAGCTATTCTGGAGGTCTTGCATAAATTGCGCTGATTTTAAAAGCACGCGCGCCTCTAATTCACGAGGATCTTCGGCGTGTTTTTGCGCGTTCGTGCCGTAAGCGCCCGCAGCGGACGCATATGGATTATGCGGCTGGTTGGGTTTGCTCGGTGGCATGACGTATCAGCTCCTCTTCTAATTTTATCAAATCGCGCGCATCGCGCATGGCTTTGTAATAATGATCCCCGATGATCTTTTCGTTGATCGCAAGAAATATGAAGGCCGTGGTCGGCGCGGCGTGTTGTATTTCCTTCACGAGGTCGAAATATTTTTTGTGATATTCCTTCGGATTCGCCGCCATGTACATGCATTGAACAAGGAAATATATCTTTTTGCACGGCGTGTCGGCTTCTTCTTCTTTCATGACATCTTTTTCACGAAGGATTGGCGCTTCCCCCGAAATGTGCAAGCGAGTCCGCTGCGCATCATTGGTAATGACCGCAGAGCCAATCAGAATTTTTTCGCCGGGTTTTAAATCAATTACGAGAGCCATGGATTTCTTCCTTTCTCAGAACATGGCAGGATTTCTTCCTACTATGTTCAGTATAGTACATCAAAGTTAGGGAAGCGTTAATTAAAAAAAGACCCCTAAAAAGGGGCCTTTTCATATTAATGTTTTGTTAAGCAGTTATAAGATTTCCATCTATGGTAAGGTCAGTCAGGCTTAAGGAGGCACCATCCAGTTTGAGAACGTTCTGAGCTGTGTAAGAAGAGCCGGTTCCATCCCTGTCTATCTGGAGATATGTATTACCCGCGGATATTGTTGTTTGAACCCAGTCGGATAAAACATGGGTGAGGGGATCATATCCATAGTCGCTCAAGACATCTGAAATATCTATGAAATCGCCGCCAGTTCCATTCGTATAATCAAAAACCTCATCGACATTGTTAAATGCCGTTTCTCCTTCTAACGTAAATATGTCAGATCCAGCTTCACCGTATAATGCATCAGCACCATCACCACCGGTTATGATATCATCACCTGATCCACCTTTTAAGATATTCCCCGTGTTGCTTCCGACAATAATATCATTGTAGTTGGAGCCCGTAATATTCTCTATAACGGTCAATACATCGGTTCCGCCATCGCCATCACTAGCGGAGCCTGTCCACAAATTGGCATTAATAGCAGATGCTGCACCTATATAGATGACTGTATCGTTGTTCGCGCCGCCGTGGAAAATGTCGTTTCCAGCACTGCTGTAGAAAATATCGTCTCCACCGCCCGCGCTGAGGACATTGTTTGCGGAATCGCCTGTGAGGATATCTGCAAAAGTGGATCCGGTGATGTTTTCCACGCGAATGAGCGTATCGGTTCCGCCATCTCCATCGCTGACAATTCCGGTTGTGAGATTGGCCGTTATTCCAGAGGCGGCGTTGGCATAACTCGCCGTATCATTTCCACCCGCACCGTCAATTGTGTCATCACCAGCACCACCAATGATAGTGTTTGCGCCTGTACCGCCTGTGATGGTGTCATTGTAGGCAGAGCCGGTGACATTTTCGATAGAGCTGAGCGTGTCTGTGCCGCCGAACCCGTCACTCGCGGAACCAGTGGTGAGATTGACCGTGACGCCGGATGTAGAGGTTGTATAGAGCGCCGTGTCATTGCCCGATCCGCCAGAGATGGAATCATTACCCGCACCGCCGGTAAAGATATTGCTGCCTGTCGTGCCGGTCATCGTGTCGTTATAGGCGGAGCCTATGATATTTTCTATGTTGGAGACGGTATCTGAGCCACCATCGCCGTCATTGCTTACAGCACCCGTGCTCAGATTGATGTTCGCGCCCGCGGCAGCGGAGGCATAGCTGATTGTATCCGTTCCGGCGCCACCATCAATGGTATCGTTACCAGAGCCACCGATAAGCATGTCATCATTATTGTCGCCATAAAGATAATCCGCACCGGCTTCGCCATAGAGCGTATCGTTGCCATCGCCGCCCCAAACGATATCGCCGCCGATGCCAGCATAAACAGCATCGTTACCGGCGAGGGCATTAATAATATTGTCATCGAGCCCAAATGGAGAAGTTGAAGAAGTTCCTGTGTAAGAATCATTTCCAGATGTTAGTTGTTCAATAATTGAAAAACTAACGTCAGAAAAAATAAAGTTTTCTATAAGGTTTTGTGGTTTAAAAAAGTCGATTATAGTGCAAGTTGAATCTGGAGCGGTAATAATATTCGGTAGCGTAATTATAAAGTTATTTCCTGATCTTGAGTAGTATACATCATTTAAGGCGGCCATATGGAAGGCATCAAGAGTATCGCTAGAGCCTTCTTCATCGTAAATTATGCTTACAATGTCATAAGCTCCACCCGAGGTTCCTTCCCCTACCTGCGGTTTATAGGTGTCATTACCTGATCCCCCATAAAGCTCTGCATCTTCATGGCCCGCTACAGGGTCAATCATTGCTAGAATGTCATTGCCATTGCCGCCGTATAATTTATCTAAATCATTGTTTGTACTTGATAGTGTCCCCCCACTTATATCCCATGTATAAAGAATGTCGTCTCCATCTCCCCCGTAAATTACATCACTTCCTTCCTCTCCATCAATTGTATCGTTTCCATCTTCTCCATAAATGATGTCATCATCGTTCCCGCCATGAATTACATCATTTCCGCTTCCTCCCCATATTTGATCTAAGCCAGTATCGCCATATAAATAATCTAGATCGGCATACCCGTATATTATATCATTTCCTGTGCCGCCATGAATTTCCTGCTCGCTATCTCCCCCATAAATTTCATCATTACCTGCTTCACCGTAAACTAAATCGCCAAATGGTGCAGGGGCTCCCCCAGTGTATATTCTATCATGGCCATTCCCTCCCCATATGTGATCATATCCAGTTCCACCATATATCTCATCGTCACCATCATTTCCGTAGATGGTATCGTTGTCTTCATCGCCGTAAATTAAGTCGTTGTCTGCATTCCCATAAATTAGATCATCTCCAGCAAGGCCGGAGATTGTATCTGTACTTGATGTTCCATTAAGTGTGTCTGCACCGGATGTTCCCGTGATTGTTGCCATGATTAAATCTCCTAATGTGAAAAAGGTTGAAGCAGTACATAGAGGGGCGCGGAAGATGTAGATATTTTACACATATGCGAATGATATACAAGTAAAATTGTAACATATTTTACTGATAAAAGAAGGTTAGCAAGATTTTTATCTACGGGGCTGCCAGTTTTATCGCGCTGTTGATGCGTACCTGGCTAAAAAACAGGAAATAAAAGAAAAACCGGCGAAATTCTTTCGCCGGTTTCTTGTTGTAAACTTTTTGTACCGTTGCCGCCCCTCCGGGTGGCCCGTCTTATTAGAACAGACGGAGCACGGACTGCTGGGACTGAGACGCCAGCGACAGGGAGGTAACGCCCAACTGCTGTGCCGTTTGCAGAGCGAGAAGGTTTGCGCCTTCTTCGTTCAGGTCGGCGTCAACAAGGTCGCCCGCACCGGCTTTCAACGTGTTGATTGTCTGTTCCGTGAAGTCCTGACGTGTCTGGATGATCGACAGGTCGTTCGCGATAGACGATCCGAAAGCGCGGATGGCGTCCAGCGCGTTACGAGCCTGACCAATTGATAGCTCGACGGAAGCCGCATCGGTAAAGTCTGCTTCGTCAAGTCCCAGACCTAAAGCTGTTAGGTCGGCGCCCTCGGTTTCGAGCGAATTGCTGCGGTCTTCATTAAAGAACGTAGTCAGTCTATCGCCGCCGAGCAGGTTAACGCCGCGGTAGTTGGCATCTTCCACGATACCATCGATCTGTGCACGAAGTTTATTGAAGTCACTTGTGTACTGATCAAGGTCCGCGCTCGAACCAATAAACTTGAAGAATTCGGACTGGAAGTCAGTACCTGCAGTAAGCGTGGCATCTGCTGCTCCTGTTCCGAAACCAAAACTTACTACGTCACCAGCTGCAGTCGCGTCAAATGTGATTTCTGCTGTACCAACGTCATCAGCAAACAAGAGTTCTATGCGGCCGGTGGTTGTATTGAAAGAGGCCGTTACCTTGTCATTGACAGTGGTGTCGTTATTGATCCCATCGATAAGGTCTTGGATTGTTGCTGTTGCAGCCAATGCAATCGAAGCACTGTCTTCTCCATCAACGCTTAATATCAAGTTAACCGTGTCGCCTGTTGCAACATAGTTGGCTGTATCCAAAGTTGAGCTTGCCGTGTAAAGACCACTTGCTCCAACAGTTTCTCCAGATTCGGCAGAAACAAGTTTTCTTCCGGAAACAGCGGTACCGCCTTGACGTCCAGCTGCTGTAGCATCCCTTGTTTCGTCGCCGACAAGATTGTCCAGACCAAGAAATTCATAACCATCAGCGCCGAGGCTGTTGGCTGCCGCCACGTCACTGATACGAAGGGATGCGCCATCTACCAGAGATTCAATTTTTAAGCGGCCCTGGCTGTCAACGGACGCGCGAACCAGTTCGTTGAATGGATCGCTGGTGCCCGTAACAGTTGTGTCGGAGTTAATGGCGGCAACGACGTCATAAATGGTGTCGTTTGTGTTGATGGTGTAGGTACCGCTGATAACCACTGCTCCATCGTTCTGATCTTCATCGATCAGGCGGATTTGAAATGTGTTGGTGTTTGCAATTGCGCCACCTGAGTCGGCTGTAAGGTCTACGCCGCGAAGATCTTTTGTCCCAGTGATGGTAACCAAACCTTGCGCTGCACGAATTTCCGATTGAGCTGCGTCGGCAACAGAGGAAGCTTGCTCAACGAGAGACGTAAGGGCTGTAATACCTTTATCTGCTTCTTCGATCGTACGAATCGACTGACCGATACCATCGAGCAGACGGGTAAGGTCGCTCGCGCGGTTGTTCAGGGATTGCGCCTGGAAGAACGATTGCGGGTTGTCCAGAGCAGAGTTAACCTTCTTGCCCGTCGCCAGACGAAGCTGGGTAACGTCAATGTTTCTCTGTGTATTCTGGAGAGATAGGAGGTTGGAGCGCATAGCTGCGCCCAAGACGACATCATTAGCCATTGTAATAATCCTTTCCTAGGGTGTTTTGGCTGTATTTTCTTTTTGCCGCCCATACTGGACGACATCATCAATACTATAACACAGAAATTAACGAGGTGTTAATGCCCAAAAACGCAGAAATTTCAGACTGTTAACCAAAAAATGCGAAAAATATAAGTATTTTCATATGCTTGTGATGCGATGTTGATTCGTAGGATAGTTTTGTTAACTATTTGGTAGTCTCGAAATAAAATAATTTTATCAAATTTTTGTCCGCATTTTTTTATGTATCCAGGAAAACGCCCCGGTTGGGGAAACCGGGGCGTTGGAGGGACCTTTATATAGAGGGGGCTATATAAAGAGGGGGATTCGTTATCTCAGTCTCAACAAGTCTTCGGTCATCTGGTCGACCGTGGTGATGACCTTTGTGTTGGCCGAGTAGGCGCGCTGGGAAATGATCAGCTTCGCGAATTCGTCCGCGAGGTCAACGTTGGAGATTTCAAGCGTTGAAGGTTCGATGAAGCCTGCACCGCCGGCGCCTGCCTCACGAAGGTTTTCTTCGCCTGAATCTTCTGTTTCAGAGTAAGCCGTTCCGGACACTTCCTGCAACCCGTTCGGGTTGGAGAAGGTGACAAGTGGAAGTTTATAAAGTTGTGACGTCGCGCCATTGGAAAATCTGGCTATGACGAAACCTTCACGGTCGATATCAAGGCCTGTTCTAAGACCCAGCTCCGCGCCGTTCTGATCGGCGAAGAGAACCGTAAAGTTACCGGCGAACTGCGAGAAGCGTGAAACGTCCACTTCGATCGTCTGAAGCGCGGAGCCGTTACCCCAATCAATACCGGTCAATTCAATGTCAATATTGCCGTCGGAATCGGGCAGAGCGTTAATCGTGCCGTTTGGCGTAAAGTTCAGAAGGCCCGTTGAGAGAACGTTATTGCTTGGGTCTATAGCTTTAACCTGCCACCAGCCGCGGGCATTGTAGAGAGAGTCCCCGGGTAAATATTGCGGGGCCGGAAACGCACCGCTGCTGTATGGGGGGCTGTCCGTTGGAAGACCGTTTCCAAACCCGGTTGTTAAATCGTCGGAGGCAAAAGACCCTGCAGTTAGACCGAGGCCTGCCAAAGCCGTGCCGGCACCGACGTTTGCTAGATCAAGGGACTGACCTGCCGTCAAGAAATCATCTCGTTGAATAACAAGCTCTCCGGCGTTACCCAAGAAGGCGGTTACGCCGATCGCTGCGCCGTTGATTTCGTTAATGACATCGCCGATTGTCTGGACTTCCCCAGGGGCCGCCGGAGTACCAGCAACAACGGTTAGGGTGAGAAGAACAGGTGCGCCCGTACCATCGATATCAATGGTGAACTGATCCGCAGGGGCGATACCAAGATCCGCGGTCAGGCTGGTTGTTGCCGTTGTGCTGTTGATCGATGATGCCGCTGTTCCTTGCGGACCATAAGTCTTAACGAATTCAAACGAAACAGGCTGGCCGTTTCCGAGCGAGTCGTACATGGTGATGCTTCGGGTGAAATCCGCCGGGGCGGTTCCGGCGTTTGCAAGTAGGGCATCCGGGTCGCCATCATTTGTTGAGTCAAGATTGAGTGCGAGGTCTGCCGAAGATGTCGGACGTGTCAAACCGCCAAGGAATGCAACATCGATCGGGACAAGGGATGTCAAGTCACCCTGGTTGGATGGAAGATTTCCATCAACGTCGAGCGGCCATCCGAAGAGGTAGAATCCGGCAGTATTGCGTAGGAATCCCTGAGCGTCTTCGCTGAATTGCCCGTTTCTGGTGTACAGATAGGGAGAAAGGCCGGAAGCATCTGTGTCACGTTTGACGGCATAGAAGCCGTTTCCGGAGATGGATGTATCCGTGGAAGATACGGACTGCTGGATCGGGCCCTGCTGGTTGACCCTCTGGATACGGCTGACGGAAACCGTACCGGGTGAGTAGCGCGTGTTACGACCTTCGGTCGTTACCAGCGAGAAGAAGGCGGCTTCGGATCTTTTGAATCCCACCGTGTTCACGTTGGCGATGTTGTTGGAAATCATGGCCGTTGACTGCGATTGTGCAGAAAGACCTGAAACTCCGGTGTATAATGATCCAAACAAACTCATGGCTGTCTCCTAGTTTTCGTTATGTTGTTATGCGTCGGTTTCTGTTGTTGTAGGTGTTGTGGGCGGTGTTGTTGCGTTTACGATGGACGAAATGGCAACGGCACGATCTCCGACGAGAACGTAAACAACCCCGTTCTGCGTTTCGATACCGCGGACATGTCCTGATACCACCGTAGAATTTTCAATGGCTTTGCCATCTTTATCGACGGCGTCGATCTTGACCGTGTAGGTTCCTTTTTCGACCGGTTGTCCGTTCGACTGTGTCCCATTCCACGTAAATTTATTCGTGCCTGTGTCTTTCGGTGCATCGGCTGAATAAACAAGATCGCCTTCTTCATTGTATACGTTGACCTTGGCTGTGACCGCTTCGGAGGCGAGGGCGTAGTTAATATCAACCGGTGTTGACCCATCATAGTTCATATCGGCGCTGACATAAGAAATATCCATGCCGACATAACCGAGTGCGACGGAAGAAATGCTGGAAAGCTGCAGCGCGAGCAGGGAGTCCAGTTTCTGGTTGGAGTTGATCTGCTGTTCGACCTGAGAAAACTGCACGAGCTGGTTCGTGAATTCCGTGGAATCCATCGGCGCCAGCGGATCCTGGTTCTGCAACTGCGTCGTCAGAAGCTGCAGGAACTGCGAAAAGTCATCGGCGAGCTTTGTCGTTTGCTGCTGTGTCTGGGCCGCTTTTTGTGCGAGGCCGGATGTTGTTGTAATTGCGTCTGCCATGGTTATATTCCTTGCTTATGCAAAAATATTGTAACGGACGTGTCCGGTGGATGGGTCCACCTGCCACGTCACGCTTGATTGAATGATCTCTACGCCGTCCGCATCCTGCGTTCCGGCATTGCCACTGCCAAAATTATTGTTGTTTTCTGCGCCGCTATTGTTGCGGTTAAAGGCACTGTTGTCCTGCGCCAGTTCAAAACTTATCGAATCTGCATTCGCATCTAATCCTGCGGAATGCAGGGCGCGTTCCAATGTCTGTTGGTCCCGCTGTAGCATGTTGTAAGTATCGGGTTTTTCGACCAGGATATGAGCCTTCACCGATTTGTCTTTTCCAAACTGCAGGCGAATGTTGACATTGCCTAGCTCTGGCGGGTCCATCCGCAATGTCATGACATTGTCTTTGCCATCTTTTGCGGATTGGGCGATTGTCGCGGCAACCATTTGCGTTGCCGGATGCGCTTGTCCTGCCGTGGCCGGCGTTGCGATGACATTGGCTGCCTGGGCTGTCGACGTGAATCCTGTAGAGGAGGGCAGCATTGTCCCTGGCGGCTGGAAGAGGAGGGAGTCCGTTTCTCCGCCGTAAAGATGCGCAGGAAACGTCATATCTCCTTGCTGCGCTTTGTTTGAATTCAGCATGTTGCCAAGGTCGCTCTTTATGCTTTCCAAATTCTTCTTGAAAGCATGCAGCTCTGTTTTGTCCGGGTTGCCTTTATATCCTTCTGCAGGAAGCGCTTCGATTCCCGCAGAGGGCTTTTTCGAAGGGTCGGCTGATGCGTCTGAAGGCGTATTGGGTTTTTTCAGGCTGAGCGGTTCTTCTCCGCCGATATCAAGCGCATTTAATTGCCTTGCCAGATCATCTGTAGGCTGTGCGTTATCATCCAGGTTTTCTACAATGTTGCTTTTAAGCGATGCCGTGGCTACGGTCGCCGTTTCAGGCGCGGGAGGAATGATTCCGCCAACTCCGGCTATCAGATCTTCCACCGTAATCTCACGGCCCAATTTCTTTTCAAGATCCTGAATTTTCTCTGATGCTTCTGTAATTTCAGAAGGGCTGAGTCCCAGCGAAATTAAAAGCGGGAGGGGAATATCTTCAACGGGGGTGTCTTTTGTAATGACACCATTTTCCAGTGCCGACAGGCTGGCCTGCAACGCATCGGATTTTGCCTGAAGTTTAGAAAGAACCTGATTGAAAAGACCCTTTTGTTCGGCGTTGTCCGGCAGCATGTTTTTCAGGTGGTTTAAAATCTGATTGGTGACATCCAGCTGCGCTTTAATGGTTTTTGTGTCGTTGGATGGAGTCAGCGCAAGATTTCCTTCTGCATCGATATTCTGCGCGGCGAGGGCGACTTGCAGCATTACCAGAGAATTCTCTGGTTGCGCTTTCTTCGTATCAGTGTTTTCTGTTTGAGGTATGCTGGCCTTGTTTTCCGGGGCCGTAATGCGAGCGAGGATCATTTCCCAAAAGTTCGACATGCCCACGCTGCCGACACCTGCAAGCACGCCGCTTGTTGCACTGCCAGCCAAAGCCTGTTGTCCGCCGGATCCGGCGGCGACTTTGGTAGAGGCTATTGGGTTCATGTTTGTCATGTTCTT